>NZ_JBICSQ010000086.1:0-33363 GCF_043197175.1 Amycolatopsis sp. NPDC049252 | reverse complement strand
CTTTTTGGCGGCGGGCGGGGGCGGCGGGGGGGCCGGGGGGCCCGCGCCGGGGGGGGGGGGGGCCGGGGGGGGGCGGGGCGGGGGGGGGGGGCCCCCGGCCCCGGCTGTTCATGGGTACTGCCGGCGGCTCAGGAAATGCCGAGCGTGGCGCACTTGGCGGCGAGGTCGCCACCACAGATCTCGCTCGCCTTGACGTAGCCCTCGGTGACGACGGTCTTGACGTCCTTCGCCAGGATCGTCTGCGGCGTCAGCAGCACCGACTTGATGTCGCGGTTGCCCTTCGGGTCGTGGAGCGTTCCCGTGGCGATCGCGGAAGCACCGGCGGTGTCACCCTTGGCCAGGGCGGCGGCCAGCTTGGCGGTGGACTCGGCCTCCTGCTTGATCGGCTTGAAGACCGTCATGTACTGGTCGCCGCGCATGACCGCCATCAGGCCGTCGGCGGTGGCGTCCTGGCCGGTGACCGGGACCTTCCCGTTGAGGCCGTTCTTCTTGAGGATGGTGATGACCGCGCCGGCCAGACCGTCGTTCGCCGCGACGACGCCGTCGACCTTGCCGCCGTTGGCGGTGAAGATCTGCTCGAACGTCGTGCCGCCGAGCTGGTTGTCCCAGTCGTTGATCGGCTGCTTCTGGATCCGCTTGAGCGTGCCCGCCGAGAACAGCGGCTCGAGGACGGTGTCCTGGCCCTTGGTGAACAGCGTCGCGTTGTTGTCGGTCGGGGCGCCCTCGATCTGGACGACACCCGCCCCCGCCTTGCTCTTCAGCGCGTCGGCCATGGCCTGGCCCTGCAGCTGGCCGACCTTCTCGTTGTCGAACGAGACGTAGTAGTCGGCGGACCCGCCGAGGCTCGGGCGGTCGTAGTCGATGACCGGGATGCCCGCGGTCTTCGCCTTGGCCTCGACCGCGGCACCGACGGCCGGGTCACCCGGGGCGATGACCAGCACCTTGACGCCGGAGCTGATGAAGCCGTCCGCCAGGGTGGAGAACTTCTGGTTGTCACCCTGGGCGTTCTGGACGTCGACCTCGAAGCCCTGTGCCGTCAGCGCGGCGGTCAGCATCGGCTTGTCGAACGCTTCCCAGCGGGCCGAGGTGGCGGTCTCCGGCAGGATGACACCGACCTTGCCGGAGGCACCGCCGGCGGCGGCCGGGGCGGACGAGGAAGCGGAGCTGCTCCCCGTGCCCCCGCTGTCCGAACTGTTTGCACCGCAAGCGGTCAGCACCAGGCCGGTGCTCACCGTGGCGGCGAGGAGGGTAAGGGTTCTGCTGCGCATCCTCGTTCCTTCCGGATCCAAGCATTGTGACGAGTGGCCCTCGACGTCGTCTCGGGCCTTGCGGGGCGGTGATCCGGAGGAGCCCCCGGCGCACCGACGCGCATATGTTGTGGGCGACAACATATGCCGCTGAGCGGCTGCGGGGAAGATAGCTGGATCGATTAAATGACACCAATTGGACACGGTTCGGCAACACGCGCTGAACCTCGCCCGGAAAGAGTAGATCCGCTGACGATGTGATCGCCAGCACTCACCGTGTGTTACATCCAGGTTTCTTGACGGCGCGAAGGTAGCCCGGCCGCCGACCTGCCGGGCACCGAGCGTGGGCGGCGGCGAGATGGTGGTGATCCCACCGATCGCGCCCGTGCCTGGTCGCCGACTTGCGAAACCTTTCGGACGGCCTGCCCGAACCCCTCCCCGGCCCGGGACGAAGGGGCAGGGTGCGGGTGACAGGCCGGTACGCAGCGTCACAGAGGTCACGGCCGGGTCGAGGGAACGGACGGTGACCGCCGAACTTCAGCCTCTCGGGCGACATCGGCGGGGTTCGAGAGGCTCACCAAGGGGTGAACGCGGCGGTCGGGTCCGACGTGGCCCGGACCGGTCGGCTGACCTGCGACGGGGTCGGGAACGGCCCCTGACGGAGCTGCCGGCGAGCGCAGCTGACGGGCCCGGCCGGCGGGGTCGTGAGTGTTTGGTCGGGTTCTGGCGGAGCTGCGTTTCCCGACCTCCGCCTCGTGCTGGTCGCGGCCCGCGCGGGACAGTCGACACGCCGCCCGGAACGGCCGGCCCGCTGACCACAGTGACCCACACGCCCGGGTTGGCCGGCGTGGTGGCCGTTGCGGTCCGCGGGTGCCGACCTCGCCGCAACCGAGCCGCGGACCCCGGGGCGGTGGATGACCAAACACGGTCCGCCCCGACACTCACGACTTGCTGCGAGACCAGGCCGCGCCGGACTCACCAGGAGCGCAGCGTCACGATCCGTTCCTCGAGCTGCTCCATCGTCGCCATCGCGGTCGGCGGGCCGCCGCACACCCGGCGCAGTTCGTTGTGGATCGCGCCGTGGGGCTTCTTCGTGCGGTGGTGGTACATGCCGACCAGGGCGTTCAGCTCCTTGCGCAACGCTGCGAGCCGCTCGCTCACCGAGGCCGAGCGGGCCGGCGCCGGGGGCGCTGCCTCTTCCGCCTTCGGCTTGCGGCGCTTCTCGTCGGCGATCTGCTCTTCCTGCCGCTTGCGCAGCAGCGCGCGGACCTGGTCGGGCTCCAGCAGGCCGGGCAGGCCGAGGTACTCCTGCTCCTCGTCCGATCCCGAGAAGACCGCCGTGCCGAAGGAGTTGCCGTCGTAGATGACCTGGTCCAGCTCGGCCGAGGCGCCCAGCGAGGTGAACGCCTTCTCCTCCTCGCCCGGCTCGTCCTCGGTGCGGTTGGCCTGGGCCAGGAGCTCGTCCTCCCAGCCCTCCTGCTCGCGGTGCGGCTTGCCCAGCACGTGGTCGCGCTGCGCCTCCAGCTCGCTGGCCAGCTCCAGCAGCACCGGCACGGACGGCAGGAAGACGCTCGCCGTCTCCCCCTTCTTCCGCGCTCGCACGTAGCGGCCGATCGCCTGGGCGAAGAACAGCGGGGTCGACGCGCTCGTGGCGTACACCCCCACGGCGAGCCGCGGGACGTCGACGCCTTCGGAGACCATCCGGACGGCCACGATCCAGCGCTCGGTGGTCTCGGAGAACTCCTTGATCCGGCCCGAGGCCTTCGGATCGTCCGAGAGCACCAGCGTCGGCATCTCCCCCGAGAGCCGCTCCAGGATCTTCGCGTACGCGCGCGCCGACTCCTGGTCGGTGGCGATGACCAGGCCGCCCGCGTCCGGCACGCTCTGGCGGACCTGCGACAACCGGGTGTCGGCCGCGTGCAGCACCGCCGGGATCCACTCGCCGGCCGGGTCGAGCGCCGTGCGCCACGCCCGGGCGTTCTGCTCCGCGGTCAGCGGCTCGCCCAGCCGGGCGGTGAACTCCTCCCCCGCGCTGGTGCGCCAGGAGGCCTCACCCGAGTAGGCGAGGAAGACGACCGGCCGGACCACGCCGTCGGCCAGCGCGTCGGCGTAGCCGTAGGAATGGTCGGACTTGCTGCGCTGGAAACCGCCGGCGTCGGGCTCGTAGGTGACGAACGGGATGGCCGAGTCGTCGCTGCGGAACGGCGTCCCGGTCAGGCACAGGCGCCGCACGGCCGGGGTGAAGGCCTCGCGGATCGCGTCACCCCAGGACTTCGCGTCGCCGCCGTGGTGGATCTCGTCGAGGATGACCAGGGTCTTGCGGTTCTCGGTGCGCACCCGGTGCAGTGTCGGGTGGGCCGCGACCTGCGCGTACGTCAGCGCGACGCCGTTGTAGTCCGACGACGTGACGCCGGTGGTGTTGCGGAAGTTCGAGTCGATCTGGATCCCGGCCGCGGCCGCCGACGCCGCCCACTGGTGCTTCAGGTGCTCGGTCGGCGTGACGATGGTGACCGCCTCGATCGTGCGGTCGGACAGCAGCTCCGCGGCGATCCGGAGGCCGAACACGGTCTTGCCGGCGCCGGGCGTCGCCACCGCGAGGAAGTCCTTGGGACCGGTCGTCAGGTACTTGGTCAGTGCCCGCCGCTGCCACGCCCGCAGCGGGCGCGCGGTCGAGTCCTTCTCCGCGGGAGGCGCCCCGAGCTGCGTCCCCGTCATGCCGGTCCCCCCTCGCTCAAGTGCCGTTCAAGTGCCGCTCACGTGCTTTGACGTGCGAAAACCCTCACTGTGGTACCGACTTCGGTGTCGGCGACTGCGGTGAGGGCACTCCAGCGAGTCTACCGGCCGGGTCCGACAGTTCCGGGCACCGGCACGGGTGATGTCACCCGACACGCCCGGGTGCAGGGGGCGTGACGAGCCAAATCCCCACGGATGGACCATGCTGGACACCGTCATGGGTGAGGTCGTTGCCGTGGACGAAACGGCGAAGGTGGCCCGCAAGGGGCCGTGGCGTCTCGTCACGCGCACGCTCGGCAAGGCGTGGGAGGGCAACATCTTCTCGGAGGCCGCGGAGGCGGCCTTCTGGCAGACGCTCTCGCTGCCGCCGCTGCTGCTGGGGCTGCTCGGCAGCCTCGGCTTCGTCGGCGAGTGGTTCGGCCAGGACGTCGTGGCCCAGGTGCACGACCGGATCATCGGCTTCTGCAAGACCGTGTTCAGCGCCAACGCCGTCCACGACATCATCGAACCGACGGTGAACAGCATCCTCACCGTGGGCAAGGGCGAGATCGTCTCGGTCGGCTTCCTGATCTCGCTGTGGGCCGGCTCGTCGGCGATGTCGTCGTTCGTGGACGCGATCACCGTCGCGCACGACCAGTACGGCGTCCGCAACGACGTCTGGCAGCGGATCTTCGCGCTGCTGCTGTACCTGTGCGGCCTGGTGATCCTGGTGGTCGGGCTGCCGCTGCTGGCGATCGGCCCGGACCTGCTGCCCGAGTTCTTCCCCGGCAACTGGCGCCCGACCGTGTCGTCGTGGGTCGGCGCGCTCTACTTCCCGACGCTGGGTGTGGTGATCACCCTCGCGCTGACCACGCTGTACAAGCTCGCGCTGCCGCGGAAGCTGCCGTGGCACCGCGGGCTGCCGGGCGCGGTGCTGGCCATGGTCGTGTTCCTGCTCTCCTCGGTCGGCCTGCGCGTCTACCTGAACTGGATCACCAAGACCGGCTACACCTACGGCGCGCTGGCCGCGCCGATCGCGTTCCTGCTGCTGATGTTTTTCATCGGGCTGGCCGTGGTCGGCGGGGCCTACTTCAACAGCGCGATCCAGGAGCTGTGGCCGGCGAAGGCGACCCGGCGGCAGCGCCGCAAGTGGCGCCGGCTGGAGATGGAACGCGCCTCCGAGCGGCTGCGCTCGGAGGAGGGGCGCAAGCTCTGGGAGCGTTCGACGACGCCGTTGCGGCGTCCCCGCCCCGAGGACGCCAACGGCGCCACGAAGTCCGGCGGCGAGGCACCGTCCGATGAGGACGGACCGTCACCCAGCGCACCGGAACCGGCACCCAGCGCAGCTCAGGGTGGATCGTCATCCGAAGGGACCACCCGGAATCCACCCACAGACTGAGTCGCTCCTCAGTTCGGACATGGGAGGCTCTGCGGGTCACTGACGCAGGCGTCGGTCGCCGCGTCGTTCCCGAGGGGGTTCCCAAGTCATGTCCGTGCTGGCCAGATTGAGCCTGCGCAACAGAAGCCTGATCGGCCTGCTCGCGCTCGTCGTCGTCGGCTTCGGCGCCTTCGCGCTGCCGCAGATCAAGCAGCAACTGTTCCCGTCGCTGCAGTTCCCGCAGGCGCAGATCGTCACGGCGTACGCGGGCGCGTCGCCGGACGCGGTCGACAAGCAGGTCACCGAACCCCTCGAAGGCGGCCTCCAGGGCCTGAAAGGCCTGGAGCAGCTCAACTCGACGTCGTCCGACGGGGTGTCGCGGATCGTCGCGCAGTTCGAGTTCGGGACCGACATCGACGCCTCCGTTTCGCAGATCCAGCAGGTGGTGAACCAGGTCCAGCCCCGGCTGCCGCAGAACTCCGCGCCGTCGGTGTCCGCGGGCAGCACCGACGACCTGCCGGTCGTCCTGGTCGCCGCCGGCACCGCGGGCGACCCGCAGAAGCTGGCCCCCGCGCTGACCGACCAGGTCGCGCCGGAGCTGCGCAAGATCAACGGTGTCCGCACCGTCACCGTCACCGGCGTGCAGCAGCCGCGCGTCACGATCACCCTCGACTACGCGAAGCTGGCCGCCGCGGGGGTCGACCCGGCGTCGATCGCCACGACGCTGCAGACGGCGGGCGCCGCGGTCCCGGCCGGCACGCTGACCCAGGGCGACAAGACGCTGTCGGTCCAGGTCGGCGGCGGTCAGACCACTGTGGACACGATCCGCAACCTGTACCTCACGCCCAGCGCGGCTTCCGGGGCGGCTCGTCAGGGCACCCCGGCGCGCGGGCCGGTGAAGCTGGGTGACGTCGCCGACGTCCAGACCGGCTTCGCGCCGGCGACGTCGATCACGCGCACCAACGGCAAGCCGAGCCTCGGCCTGTCGATCACCATGGTGGACAACGGGAACGCCGTCGCGATCTCCCAGGCGGTGCGCGACAAGCTGCCCGACCTGGCGAAGAAGACCGGTTCCGAGATGAGCGTCGTGTTCGACCAGGGCACGCCGGTGAAGGACGCGATCAGCGGCCTGACCACCGAAGGCCTGCTGGGCCTGGCGTTCGCGGTGATCGTGATCCTGCTGTTCCTGCTGTCGGTGCGCTCGACCCTGGTGACCGCGGTGTCGATCCCGCTGTCGGTCGTCGTCGCGCTGCTCGCGCTGTGGACCGGCGACCTGTCGCTGAACCTGCTCACCCTCGGCGCGCTGACCATCGCGATCGGCCGGGTGGTCGACGACTCGATCGTCGTGCTGGAGAACATCAAACGCCACCTCGCGTACGGCGAGGAGAAGCAGCGGGCGGTGCTCGACGGCGTCCGCGAGGTGGCCGGCGCGGTGACGTCGTCCACGCTGACGACCGTCGCGGTGTTCCTGCCGATCGCGTTCGTCGGCGGGTTCGTCGGGGAGCTGTTCTCGCCGTTCGCCATCACGGTGACGGTGGCGCTGCTGGCCTCGCTGCTCGTGTCGCTGACGGTCGTCCCGGTGCTCGCGTACTGGTTCCTCAAGCAGCCCGCGATCCCGGCGGACGCCCTCGAGGCCGAGCGGGCGCGCGAAGCGGCCGTCGAGAAGGAACGCCGCGGCCTCCTGCAGCGCGCCTACCTCCCGGTGATCCGGTTCGCCACCAAGCGGCGGCTGACCGTCGTCCTGCTGGCGCTGCTGATCTTCGCCGGCACGGTCGGGCTCGCGACGCGGCTGAACACCAACTTCCTCGACCAGTCCGGCGGCACCACGCTGAACATGACGCAGAAGCTGCCCGCCGGCACCAGCGTCGAGGCCAAGGAGAAGGCCGCCACGGCGGTCGAGCAGGCCCTGGCCGCCGAGCCGGCGGTGCAGACCTACCAGGTCAGCGTCGGCGGTGGCGGCGGGTTCGGCGGCTTCGGGGGCGGCGGCACGGCGACCAGCATCTCGGTCACCGTCGCGAAGGACACCGACCTCGACGCGCTGTCGAGCCGGCTGCGCGACAAGCTGACCTCGCGGCCCGAGCTGGGTGAGATCAAGATCGGCGCGGACGCCTCCGGGTTCAACTCCGACCAGGTCTCGGTCACCGTGACCGCGCCGTCGGAGGCCGCGCTGAAGCCCGCGTCCGACCAGGTGCAGCAGGCGCTGCAAGGGGTGTCCGGGCTGACCGAGGTGACCAGCGACCTGTCCGTCGGCTCGCCGCGGGTGCAGGTCGAGGTGGACGCCGCCGCGGCCGCCGCGCACGGGCTGTCGGCCAGCACCATCGGCCAGGTCGCCAACCAGGCGATCGCCGGGCGCACGGTGACGCAGCTCCCGGTCGACGGGCAGCGCACGGACGTCGTGCTGCGCGCCGGCACCGCGCCGGTGACCGTGGACCAGGTGAAGGGCTTGCCGATCCCCGGCCCGGCCGGCGTCGTCCGGCTCGACGAGGTGGCCAAGGTGTCCACTGTGGACGGCCCGGCGTCGGTGCACCGCACCGGCGGCGACCTGAGCACCACCGTCACGGCGAAGAACACCGGGGACAACCTGAGCAAGACGACCGCGGACATCCAGTCCAAACTGGACGGTCTCACCTTCACCGGCGGCGCGGCGTACTCGCTCGGCGGCGTGAGCCAGGACCAGCAGGAGGCGTTCTCGAACCTCTTCCTGGCGCTGCTCGCGGCCATCGCGATCGTGTTCCTGATCATGGTGGCGACGTTCCGCAGCCTGATCCAGCCGCTGATCCTGCTCGTGTCGATCCCGTTCGCGGCGACCGGCGCGATCGGGCTGCTGCTGGCCACCGGCACCGCGCTCGGCCTGCCGTCGCTGATCGGCATGCTGATGCTGGTCGGCATCGTCGTAACCAACGCGATCGTGCTGATCGACCTGATCAACCAGTACCGCGCCGAGGGGATGAGCGTCGCCGACGCCGTCACCGAGGGCGGCCGGCGCCGGCTGCGGCCGATCCTGATGACCGCGGCGGCGACGATCTTCGCGCTGATCCCGATGGCGCTGGGCATCACCGGCCAGGGCGGGTTCATCGGCCAGCCCCTGGCCATCGTGGTGATCGGCGGCCTGGTCAGCTCGACCCTGCTGACGCTGGTGCTGGTCCCGACCCTCTACACGATGGTCGAGACCCGCAAGGAGCGCCGCCGGGCGAAGCGGGAGGCGCGCAAGCACCCGGTCGAGGCACCGGAGTCGGAGTCCCTGGACCCCGCCCCCACCGCCTGACCGGACGACACGCGTACCCAGGCGGACGACACACGTACACCGATGGACGACACGCCGCACCCGAGCCGGGTGCGGCGTGTCGTCCATTCAGGCACGCATGTTCGCCGCCTGGGTACGCGAGTTCGCCGTTACTGCTGGAACCGGTAGGTCATGCTGTCGAAGACGATGCAGATGCTCGGCGACATCACGATCACGCGCAGGGTGTTGTCCCGTTCGTCGAAGTCGATGCCCTCGACCTCGAACGTGCCCGAGCAGCCGCTGCGCAGCGGCAGCTGGCCGAGCGAGGTGACGTGGCCGGTGACGTCGGAGCCGTTGAGCCCGCCGGCGAGGTCGACCTGCAGCAGCGGCTTGGTCGTGCCGAACAGGCTGCCGTCCGGGTCGTCGGAGGCGCAGAGCAGCCGGGTCGCGGTCTGGAAGTCGCAGCCCTGGACGTCACGCACCGGGTGGTCGAGCCGGATCGCCGACGCGTAGGGCAGGTTCTGCGCCGGGTCGGTGGCCACCACGCCGGGCATCGGGTGGACCAGGAGCCGGTCCATGGTGCCGTACTCGCCCGCGACCAGCCAGCGCGCGTCGGGTGAGACCGCGGCGAAGGAGTTGTTGTTCGCTTCCCACGACTCGAGGTTGTGCTTGTAGTTCGCCCAGGTGCCGTCCGGGGCCTGGACGCGGAAAAGCTTCGCGCCCCGGTCGTCACGCTGGTAGGGCTCGACGTACCAGCCCTGGGCGGAGCCGGGGTCGCCGACGTGGTTCCAGCCCTGCGAACTCAGGTCGGCCGGGATGGTGCTGATCCCGGTGTAGCGGATGGTGGTGCCCGAGGGGCGGACGATCGTGGCGAGGCCCTGGCTCTCGTCGAGGGCGCGGGCCTGGTCCTTGCCGACCTCCGACCAGCCCGTGACGGCCTGCGCGAGCGCGGGCGCGAACACGGTGAGCAGGGCGGCTACGGCGACGACGATCCCGGTTCTGCGCATGACGCCTCCGGTGGGAGTGGGAAAACCTGGCGAGCAGGATTTACCAGCACTCCCGGGCCTCACGCACCCGACGAATGAATGATTTTCACGTTTGTTCGGCGATCTGTCCGGTTCCGGACACACCCCGGCCCCGGCGGACGAGCGTCAGCCGGGGGTCACGGGATGAGGTCAGTCGCCCTTGCGGAGCCCGTCGAAGATCTCCTTGCAGGCCGGGCAGACCGGCGAACCGGGCTTCGGCGACTTCGTCACCGGGAAGACCTCGCCGCAGAGTGCCACCACGTGATTGCCCATGACCGCGCTTTCGGCGATCTTGGCCTTCTTCACGTAGTGGAACATCTTCGGGGTGTCGTCGTCGGTGGTGTCCGTGCCCTCGGGCGTGGTTTCCGGCTTCGTCAGCGTCTCGGTGCTCACCCGGCCATTGTGCCCCAGTCCCCCGGAAGCGCGTACGAAAGCCCCTCGACCCGGCAGGATCGGCGGCATGTTCCAGAAGGTGCTCGCGACGTTCGGCTCGGGCGGCGCGAAGATCGACGCCCGCCTGCTCAACCGCACGGCCGCCCCCGGCCGCCCGTTGCACGGCGAGGTCCTGCTGCTCGGCGGCGAGGTCGACCAGGAGATCAACGGCCTGGACGTGACGCTGCTGGCCCGCGTCCAGGTCCCCGGCGAGGACAAGACCGAAGACCTCCCGTTCGGCTCCCAGCACCTCGTCGGCCGCGAAACCATCCGCGCCGGCCAGCAGGTGCGCGTGCCGTTCGAGATCCCGCTGCCCTGGGAGACGCCGGTCACCAGCGTCTTCGGCAAGCCGCTGACCGGGACCGCGGTCGGCGTGCGGGCCGAGCTGGACCTGGCCGCGGCGGTGTCCGACCCGTTCGACGCCGACGCCGTCGCCATCGAGCCGATCCCGGCGCAGAAGCGGGTCCTCGACGCGCTGAGCCGGACCGGCTTCGTCTTCCGCGAGGCGATCCTCGAACAGGGCCGGATCAACGGCGCGAACCAGCAGCTCGCGTTCTTCCAGGAGATCCGCTTCGCGCCTTCGCCGCGCTTCGCGAGCATCTTTTCCCAGGTCGCGGTCACGTTCCTGACGTCGTCGGAACGCACCGACGTCGTGCTGGAGGTCACCAAGCGCGTCCGGGTGAGCAAGACCGGCGGCTTCGGCGGGCGTGGCCAGGACTTCCTCGGCCTGTTCACGATGAAGCCGGACGTCAACTGGGAGAAGCAGCTCGAAGACTGGTTCGACCAGGTGGCGCGCCCGCGCGGGATCTTCGACTAGCCGTGGAGACGCACCGTCCGCACATGCCCGGTTACGGCATCGCGGCCGCCGGCGAGGGACTGCTGCCGTGGTCGTGGGCCGACGAGCGGCTGCGCGCGTCCCACGACTTCTGGCTCGCGACGGACGCCCCGTACGAGCCGGTCGTCGTCGAGGGGACCGCCGAGGTCGGCACCGATCCGGCGGCGCTGCGGGAGGCCGCCAACGCCTCGATGCGGCTGCAGCCGGAGAAGGTGATCGGGTTGCGGGAGAAGGACTTCACGACCACCCCGGCCCGCTGGACGTTCCCGTGAAGTGGGCCGAAGCGATCGCCACGCTGGGCGGCGAGCCCGACGCCTGGCCCCGGCTCGAAGCCCGTTACGGCGAGCCCCACCGCCGCTACCACACGCTGGCGCACGCGACGGCCGTCGCGCGGGACTCCGCTTGGCTGGCCGGAGGGCTCGGCGAAACCGATCGAGCCGTCGTCGCCGTCGCGGCCTGGACGCACGACGTCGTCTACGACGCGAAGCCCGGTGAAGACGAACGGGCCAGTGCCGCGTGGGCCCGGGAAGCACTGGAAGGCGTCCGAGAAGAGCACATCGAGCGCGTCGAAGGCCTGGTCCTGGCCACGATCAAGCACGACGCGCCGGCCGGCGACCACCTCGCCACCGCGCTGCTCGACGCCGACCTCGCCATCCTCGGCGCACCCGAAGCGCAGTACGCGGTGTACGCCGAAGCCGTGCGCCAGGAGTACGCGAAGTACCCCGACGGCGTCTGGCGCGAAGGGCGCATCGCCGTCCTCGAAGGCATGCTGGCGCGGACGCTCTACCGCAGCGAAGCGGCGCGGGCACGCTGGGCGACCGCCGCGGAAAAGAACCTGACCGCCGAGCTGACCCGCCGGCGCCGCGAGCAACCCGATCACCGATGATGGTTCCTCGTGACCACCCCACTCAACCTGCACGAAGAGGTCGCTTCCGCGCTGCGTGACGGGCACCCCGTCGTCGCGCTGGAGAGCACCATCCTGTCCCACGGCCTGCCGCCGGGCCGCAACCTCGACGTCGCCCGCCGCCTCGAGCGCGTGGTGCGCGACGGCGGTGCCGTCCCGGCCACCATCGCCGTGCTCGACGGCCGGGTCGTCGTCGGCCTCTCCCCCGCCGAGCTGGAACGCGTCTGCGCGCCGGACGCCGGCCTGGACAAGCTGTCGCTGCGCGACCTCGGTCCGGCCGTCGGCCTCGGCCGCTCGGGCGCGACGACCGTGGCGAGCACGTCGGCGCTGGCCGCCGCGGCCGGGATCGGGATGTTCGCCACCGGCGGCCTCGGCGGGGTGCACGTCGGCGCCGCGCAGTCCTGGGACGTCTCGGCGGACCTCGGCGTGCTCGCGAAGGTGCCGACCGTGGTCGTGTGCTCCGGCGTGAAGTCGGTGCTCGACATCCCGGCGACCCTCGAAGTCCTCGAGACGCACTCGGTGCCGGTGCTGGGCTACCGCACCGACGACTTCCCGGCGTTCTACCTGCGCTCGTCCGGGCACGCCGTGGGCTGGCGGGTGGACGACGCGAAGCAGGCCGCCGCGGTGGTCGCGGCGCACCGCGCGTACGCGACTTCCGGTGTCCTGCTGGCGAACCCGATCCCCGAAGCGTCCGAAATGGACAAAGAGCTGCACGACCGGCTGCTCGCCGAGGGCCTGGCGCTGGTGGCCGAGCGGGGCGTGCACGGCGCCGGCGTGACGCCGGTGCTGCTGGAGCACTTCCACACCGCGAGCGGCGGCGTGAGCATCGACGCGAACGAGGCGCTGGTGCTCAACAACGCGAAGCTCGCGACCGAGGTCGCGGTGGCGCTCGCATGACCGGCATCGTGGTGGTCGGCGACGCGGCCCTCGACGTGATCGCGCGGCACGACAAGCCGTTGCCGCACGGCGGCGACGCCCGCGCGAAGATCCGGTTCACCGGCGGCGGCTCGGGCGCCAACACGGCGCTGTGGCTGCGTTCGCTGGGCGCGGACACGACGCTGCTCGCGCGCATCGGCGACGACCCGGGCGGCCGGCTGATCAAGGCCGAGCTGGAGGCCGCGGGCGTGCGCTGCGCGTTCGCGGTCGACCCCGAGGCGCCGACGTGCTGCGTCGTGGTGATGGTCGACGCCACCGGGCAGCGCAGCATGCTCGCCGACCGCGGCGCGAACCAGCGGTTCGCGCCCGGGGACGTCACCCCGGAGTCATTGGCCGGGGCGGGCCACCTGCACCTGTCCGGCTACGTGCTGCTCGACCCGCCGTCGCGCGCCGCGGGCCTCGCCGCCCTGGCGCTCGCCCGTGAGCTGGGCCTGACGACGTCGGTCGACCCGCAGGCGGCCGCGCACATCACCGACCCGGCGGCGTTCCTCGACGACGTGCGCGGCGTCGACCTGCTGCTGCCGAACACCGAGGAACTGGTCGCGCTGACCGGTTCGGCGGACCCGGCGTCGGCGAAGGAGCTGCTCGCCGCGGTGGGCGCGGTGGTGGTCACCGCCGGCCTGAACGGCGCGAGCTGGGTCGACGACGGGGGTGTTACGAGCGTGCCCGCGATCGAGGCCGACTGCGTCGACTCGACGGGCGCGGGCGACGCGTTCGACGCGGGTGTGCTCACCGGCTGGCTGGCCGGTGAGTCCACTGTGGACGTCCTGCGCCACGGGACGCGGCTGGGCGCGCTGGCCGTCGGGAAGGTGGGCCCGCAGCCCGGCTAACCGTCGATGACGCGGTGGGTGGTGTGCTCGATCGCGGTCGGCTCGGCCTGGAAGCGGTTGACCTTCTCGGTCTTGCGCGGCGGGCTGTCGTTCGCGATCAGCACCGCGATCCACGGCAGCGGCACCGAGATCGCGAGGAAGCCGAGCGCCAGCCACCACACGTGGTAGGTCAGCCCGGCGAGGATCAGACACGGGATGCGGCAGGCCATCATGATGACGTACTTGCGCTTGCGGGCCCTGAACTGCTCTTCGTACGACAGGGCCGCCCCGGTGATCAGCACCGGGTCCGAGTCGTTGGCGGGCATGGTCACTGCACCACCTCCGCTGTCCATGGTCGCACCCCGGTGGCTCACGCGACACCTGGGTGGGCCAACCGGCTCAACGCCGCGGCGACGAGCGTCTCGATACCGGTGCGCAGGGTCGGATGCAGCACCGGGGCGAACCGCGGCGAGTGGTTGGACGGGATGTCGCGCTCGAAGCGGCCCTCGGTCATCGCGGTGATCACCGTCTCCGGGTCGAAGCCGCCGACCAGCCAGAACACCGACGGCGCGCCGGCCGCGCGGCCGAACTCGCTGAAGTCCTCACTGCCGGTGATCAGCGGCGCCGGCATCGTCACCTCGGGCCCGAAGTGGGCGAGGAAGACCTCGGCGAGCGCGTTGGTGGCCGCTTCGTCGTTCTCCGTGATCGGGTAGGACCCGTACCGCGTGATCTCGGGCGGTTTCGGCGCGCCGGCCGTCGCGGCCTCGCCGTTGACGATCCGCTCCACCGCGGCCAGCACGCGCTCGCGGACGGCCTGGTCGAACGACCGGATGTTGACCTCGAGCACGGCGTCGTCGGCGATCACGTTGCTCGCGGTGCCGACGTGCAGCGAGCCGACGGTGACCACGGCGGAGTCGGTCGCGGCGATCTCCCGCGAGACGATCGTCTGCAGCTTGAGCACGACGGACGCGGCCAGCACGGCCGGGTCAACGGTGGTCTCCGGGCGGGAACCGTGGCCGCCGCGGCCGTGCAGGGTGATCCGCAGCGTGTCGGTGGCCGCCATGATCACGCCGGGCCGGGTGAGCACCCAGCCCGCCGGACCCGGCACCAGGTGCTGGCCGAACACGACGTCGGGCGTCCCGGCGATGTCGAACAGGCCGTCGCGGACCATCGCCGACGCGCCGCCCGCGCTCTCCTCGCCGGGCTGGAACACCACGAGCAGCGTGCCGGACCACGTGTCGCGGCCCTTCGCGAGCAGCGCCGCGGCGCCGGAGAGCCAGGTGGCGTGCATGTCGTGCCCGCAGGCGTGCATGACCGGGACGTCGGTGCCGTGCTCGTCGGTACCGCGTTCGGTGCTCGCGTACGACAGCCCGGTCTTCTCCTCCACCGGCAGCGCGTCGATGTCGGCACGCAGCTGGACCGTCGGGCCCTCGCCGTTGCGCAGCACGCCCAGAACCCCGGTGCCGGCGATGCCGGTGTGCACCTCGTAGCCGTCGCGCTCCAGCCGCCGGGCCAGCTCGGCCGCCGTCCGGGTCTCGGCGAAGGAGAGCTCGGGGTGGCGGTGGAGGTCGATGTACAGCGCTTCGAGCTCGGGCAGCGCCGCGTCGAGCGGGGTGAGGACGTCGTCGAGGGTCACAAGGGCCATCGTGGCAGCATTACCCACCGTGAGCACGCGAAGCGTACTGCCCGACCTGAACGACGACGTCTGCGCGCGGCTGCGCGAGGCCTTCCGGCGCACCGCCTACGACGCCGACGGCGTGGTCGCCGCCCTCGGCGGCGCCGCCCACGCGGCGCTGGGCCGCGGCGAGCCCGAGCCGGCGGACCGGGCGAGCCGGGACGCCGGTGAGCTGGGCACGCTGATCCGGCTCTTCCTGCTGGGCGGGACCGAGCCGGAGACCGCGGTCAAGGCCGCGTTCGCGCCGTTGACGCCCGAAGATGCCGTGGCCGCGGGCCTGCTGGACACCGTCGCCGGCGGCTACCGGGCCGCCCTCGACGTCCGCCCGCACGGCGACGAGGAGGGCTCCTGGTGGGTCGTCTCCGACCTCGACGCCGACGTCCTCGGCGCCACCGTGCCCGAGGACCACGTGCTCGGCGTCGGCCACGCGTCGCTGTCGCTGATCCGCGCGACCACCCGCCGCCCGGTCGGCACCCTGCTCGACCTGGGCACCGGCAACGGCGTCCAGGCCCTGCACGCGACCCGGCACGCCCAGCGGGTGACCGCCACCGACGTCTCGGCACGGGCGCTGGCCCTGGCCGCGGCGACCTTCCGGCTCAACGAGCTGGACGTCGAACTCGTGCGCGGCGAGTGGTTCGCGCCGGTCGCGCGGCGGAAGTTCGACCAGGTCGTCTGCAATCCGCCGTTCGTGGTCGGGCCGGCGCGCGTCGACTACACCTACCGCGACTCCGGGCTGGCCGGCGACGACGCGAGCGCGCTGGTCGTGCGGCAGCTGCCCGGGTTCCTCAACGACGACGGCGTCGGCCAGCTGCTGGCTTCCTGGCTGCACACCGGCGACGAGGACTGGGCCGACCGGGTGAGCCGCTGGCTGCCCGCCGAGACCGACGCCTGGTTCGTCCAGCGCGACGTCGCCGATCCGGCGCTCTACGTCGGCACCTGGCTGCGGGACGCGGGCATCGACCCGCGCTCCCCCGAAGGCCGGGCGAAGGCGGCGGCGTGGCTCGACTGGTTCACCGCCCACGACGTCCGGGGCATCGGCTTCGGCTTCGTGACGCTGCGGCGCGCGGCCGGGCGCACGCCGGCCGTGGTGTGCGAAGACCTCCGGCAGGCCTACGACGACCCGCTGGGCCCGGAGGCGGCCGGCTGGCTGGACCGCGTCGAGTGGCTGCGCAATTCCGATTCATTGCTGGATGTCCGTTTTGTGGTACCCGACACCGTTTTGCTGGAAAGCGTCGAGGAACCCGGCGACGAAGGCTGGACGACGACGATCCGGCGGCTGCACCGCACCGACGGCCCCGGCTGGCAGCACGAGGTCGACGACCTGGCCGCACGGCTGCTCGCGGGCTGCCGCGGCGCCCTGCCCCTGGAGGACCTCATCGAGCTCTTGGCGGCTGCCCAGGGGCTCGAAGCGGACGAACTGGCGGCCGCCGCGCTGCCCGTCGTCCGGGAGCTCGTCCGGCACGGCATGCTCGTCCCGGCGGGCCGGTGAGGGCGGTCGCCGCCCGGGTCTCCCGGGCCGACGTCACGGTCGACGGCGAGGTGACCGGTGCCCTCACCGAACCCGGTTTGCTTGTGCTGCTGGGAATCCACGTGGACGACGACGCGGCGAAGGCCGCCACGATGGCGCGCAAATTGCACGAGCTGCGCATCCTGCGTGACGAGGAATCATGCGCCACGGTGAATGCGCCGTTGCTCGTGGTGAGCCAGTTCACGCTCTACGGCGACACGAAGAAAGGGCGTCGGCCGTCGTGGACGCAGGCCGCCCGGCCGGAGGTCGCGGAGCCGTTGGTGGACGCCGTGGTCGCCGGCCTGCGCGAGCGCGGCGCACACGTCGAAACGGGGCGTTTCGGGGCGATGATGGCGGTCTCGAGCGTGAACGACGGTCCGTTCACAGTTCTCGTAGAGGTCTAGACCACTACGGGACGGTTCACTTCCTGACCGAATTCTCAAGGTCTTCTCAGGTTTCCCGGTCACTGATCCTTCTCAGCAAAAGCTCAGCATTGGTGGAGCAACCGGAAGGCTCCGGCAGCCGTCTCCTTTTACAGCGAGCCGGGAACGTTTCGGGAACCCGGAGCGTTGCACCAGATGTCCAGCCAAGCCGGCCGGACCGGCGTACCGGGTTCCACAGGCCTCGGTCCGCGGGTACGCACCCGGCGTGACCCACCGCAGCACGTTCAGCCCGTGACCGGGGAGGCAGAATGTCAGTCCAGACTCTCGAACGCGAGTCGCGCGGGATTCGCGAACGTATTCCGGCTCAGACGTCCGAGGAGCCGGTGAGCGCGGGGGCGTTCGCCGAAGGCGACCTCGACGCCCCAAGCCCCGCCGCCGACCTGGTGCGCGTCTACCTCAACGGCATCGGCAAGACGGCACTGCTGTCCGCCGCCGACGAGGTGGAGCTCGCCAAGCGCATCGAAGCCGGCGTGTTCGCCCAGCACATGCTGGACACCGGGGAGAACCTCACGTCCAAGCGCCGCACCGAGCTGTCGGCTCTGGTCCGTGACGGGCACGTGGCGAAGAACCACCTGCTCGAGGCCAACCTGCGGCTGGTCGTGTCGCTGGCCAAGCGCTACACCGGCCGGGGGATGCCGCTGCTCGACCTGATCCAGGAGGGGAACCTGGGTCTGATCCGCGCGGTGGAGAAGTTCGACTACTCCAAGGGGTTCAAGTTCTCGACCTACGCCACCTGGTGGATCCGGCAGGCCATCACGCGGGGCATGGCCGACCAGGGCCGCACCATCCGGCTGCCCGTCCACCTGGTGGAACAGGTCAACAAGCTGGCCCGCATCAAGCGCGACCTGCACCAGCAGCTCGGGCGCGACGCCACGCACGAGGAACTGGCCGCCGAGTCGGGCATCCCGGCGCACAAGATCTCCGACCTGCTCGACCACTCGCGTGACCCGGTAAGCCTGGACATGCCGGTGGGCACCGAGGAGGACGCCCCGCTCGGTGACTTCATCGAGGACTCCGAGGCGACCGACGCCGAGAGCGCCGTGATCTCGAGCCTGCTCCAGGACGACCTGCGCCGCGTGCTCGCGACGCTGGACGACCGCGAGCAGCACGTGATCCGGCTGCGCTACGGCCTGGACGACGGCCAGCCGCGCACGCTCGACCAGATCGGCAAGCACTTCGGGCTCTCCCGCGAGCGCGTCCGCCAGATCGAGCGCGAGGTCATGTCGAAGCTCCGCCAGGGTGAGCGCGCGGACCGGCTCCGCGCCTACGCCAGCTAGTCACTTCGAACAAGAGCACCTCGAACGGGGCGGGTACGCACACGGTGCGTGCCCGCCCCGTTTTCGTGCCCGGCCCCGGTCTCGTTCCCGCAGTTCAGGGGCATGATCGGAAAATAAGCCACGAAACCCGGGTTTGGGCCCCACCTGTCCTGGGTAGCAACCCGCGGCAACACCCGTTCGGCAGCGTTGACTTATGACCTACGTCACGACACTGTCGAGTCAAGGCCGGTGGGGTACGGCGTCAAGCCTCGCGACCGGATGTGCACGCATCCGGCGCTTTCCCCGGGAGGTCGGGTCCGTCGGGGTGGACCCGGCCTCCCGACCCAAACCCGGCGGGGTGGGGTGGGGTGGCACACAGTGGTCCGATGCCTCTGGGGCGTGGTCGCCGCGCATGCGTAGGGTGGACCGATCCCGGAGCTGGCAAAGGAGCCTGGCAGTGCCGTCCACCACTTTTCAGCACACCGAAGTCCTCCCGCTGGGCAAGGACACCACCACCGAGTACCGGCTGGTCACCGACGAGGGCGTCGAGACGTTCGAAGCCGCCGGGCGGAAGTTCCTGAAGATCGACCCCGCGGCGCTGACCACCCTCGCGCGCACGGCCATCACGGACATCCAGCACCTGTTGCGCACGTCACACCTGACGCAGCTGCGCGCGATCGTCGACGACCCCGAGGCGAGCGGCAACGACCGGTTCGTCGCCATGGACCTGCTCCGCAACGCCGCCATCTCGGCCGGCGGCGTGCTCCCGATGTGCCAGGACACCGGCACCGCGATCGTCATCGGCAAGCGCGGCGAGGGCGTCCTCACCGGCGGTGACGACGAGCGCGCGCTGTCGCAGGGCATCTTCGACGCCTACCAGCAGCTCAACCTGCGGTACTCGCAGATGGCGCCGGTCACCTTCTGGGACGAGCGCAACACCGGCACGAACCTGCCGGCGCAGGTCGAGCTCTACCACAAAGACGGTCAAGACGACCCGGCCTACGAGTTCCTCTTCATGGCCAAGGGTGGCGGCAGCGCCAACAAGACGTTCCTGTACCAGGAAACGAAAGCCGTCCTGAACCCGAAGCGGCTCGCCCGGTTCCTCGACGAGAAGCTGCGCAGCCTCGGCACCGCGGCCTGCCCGCCGTACCACCTCGCGATCGTCGTCGGCGGCATGTCCGCCGAGTTCAACCTGAAGGTCGCGAAGCTCGCTTCCGCGCGCTACCTCGACAACCTGCCGCAGGAAGGATCCGAGCTGGGCCACGCCTTCCGCGACCCGAGCCTCGAGCAGCAGGTGCTGGAGATGACGCGCCAGTTCGGCATCGGCGCGCAGTTCGGCGGCAAGTACTTCTGCCACGACGTCCGCGTCATCCGGCTCCCCCGCCACGGCGCGTCGTGCCCGGTCGGCATCGCCGTCTCGTGCTCGGCCGACCGCCAGGCCAAGGCCAAGATCACCGCGGACGGCGTGTTCATCGAGCAGCTCGAGCGCGACCCGGCGCGGTTCCTGCCCGAGGTCACCGAAGAGGACCTCTCGGACGACGTCGTGTCCGTCGACCTCAACCGGCCGATGGCCGAGATCCGCGCGCAGCTCTCGCAGCTGCCGGTGAAGACGCGGCTTTCGCTGACCGGGCCGCTGGTCGTCGCCCGCGACATCGCGCACGCGAAGATCGCCGAGCGGCTCGACGCCGGTGAGGAGATGCCGGAGTACCTCAAGAACCACCCGGTGTACTACGCGGGCCCGGCGAAGACGCCGGAGGGCTACGCGTCCGGTTCGTTCGGGCCGACCACGGCCGGGCGGATGGACTCCTACGTCGCGCAGTTCCAGGCCGCCGGCGGCTCACTCGTCATGCTGGCCAAGGGAAACCGCTCGAAGCAGGTGACGTCCGCGTGCGAGGCGCACGGCGGCTTCTACCTCGGCTCGATCGGCGGCCCGGCCGCGCGGCTGGCGCAGGACTGCATCAAGAAGGTCGACGTCCTCGAGTACGCCGAGCTCGGCATGGAAGCCGTCTGGAAGATCGAGGTCGAGGACTTCCCCGCGTTCATCGTCATCGACGACAAGGGCAACGACTTCTTCGCCAGCACCGGCGATCCGGTGCTGCAGATCAGCTTCCGCTGAGCTGATCGGGGAAAGGGAAGGGAGCACCAGCCCGCCGCCAGTGCTCCCCTCCTTCCCTGCTCCCTCAGCCGACGCGCTCGATCCGTGCGCGCCGGATGAGGAACTTTCCGGGTTCCCGAACCTGTTCGAAGGCCGCGTTGTTGAGCAGCGCGCAGCTGCCCGACACCGACGTCACCGTCACGGTGGTGGACTTCGAGTTGTCGAGGTTCGTCACCTTCAGCTTGGTCCCCGCGGGGAACTGGTTGCTCGACGCCGCCGGCGCGCCGGCCTCGCCCGAGAGCGTCACGGTCGAGCCGGCACACACCACGTCGCCCGTCGCGGCACCGTTCTGGTTCTGCTGCTGGGCGGGCGCCTGCTGGGCCGGGGCCTGCTGAGCGGGCGCCTGGGCCGGTGCTTGCTGGACCGGCGCCGTCTGGCCGTTGTTCGCGACGACATTCGCGGTGCATTCCGCGACCTGACGCCGTTGCTGGATCAGGTCCACCACCGCCTGGCGGTTGGCGATCCTCGCGGCCGACTGCGCGTCCGGGTTCGCCTGCTGGCCGGCGATGAAGTTCAGGTTGTTCTGCAGCGCGGTGTCGAGGCCCGCGCAGTTCTCCTTGGGCGCTTCGGCCGCGTTGCCCGCGGGGCTGCTCAGCGCGATCGCCGTCGCGGTGATGCCGGAAACACCCAGCAGCGCGGCCAGTCCGACGGTCGCTCGCTTGCGGTGCCGACCACTAGTCAACCGGGGCATCTTCCGTTCCTCTCTGATCACCACCTCATCCGGGAATACGGCCGGGTAACGAAGGTGGTTCACCGGGAACCGGGACTTTTTCCGCTTAGCTGCCCGAAGCCGAGGTCACGGGCTCGCCAAGGTGGTCCGGACCACTGACGCGCGCGGCGGTCGCCAGCGCCCACCGGCCGGTGGTGACGATCCCCAGCACGAACACCAGCACCCCGCAGCCGGCGATGATCACCCAGCCGGTGCGGCCGGTCCCCGGCGGCAGCCCGTCGCTCGCGGCGACGACCACGCCGATCACCGCCACGCCGAGGGAGATCCCGATCTGGCGGCTGGTCGAGGCGACGGCCGCGGCGAGCCCGGCGCGCTCACGTGGCATGCCGGACACCGCGGCGTTCGTGATCGGCGCGTTGAGCATGCCGAACCCGGCGCCGAAGCAGACATAACCCAGCATCAGCACGGGAATCGGGGTCGTGGGGCTGATCCCGGAGAGCACGATCCCGGACGCCGCGATCCCGGCCCCGGCGACGAGCAGCGGCAGCCGCGGCCCGCGCGCGCCGACCAGCCGCCCGGACAGCGGCGCGAACACGGCCGTCACCGCCGCCATCGGCAACGTCAGCAGGCCCGCGTCCAGCGCGGACAGCCCGCGGGCGTCCTGCAGGTAGAGCGAGTTGAGGAACAGGAACCCCGACAGCGCCGCGAGCCCCGTGACGGCGGTCAGCGTCGCGCCGGAGAACGGCACGCTGCGGAAGAACTTCAGGTCCAGCAACGGATCCCGGCGACGGCGTTCGTAGGGCAGCAGCACGGCGAGCGCCACTACGGCGAGCACGAAACAGCCGATGATCTCCGGCGAACCCCAGCCGGCGCCGCGCCCTTCGATGATCCCGTACGTGACCGACGCCAGCAGGGCGATGACGAGCAGCTGCCCCACCGGGTCGAGCCGGCGCGGGCGCGGGGACCGCGACTCCGGGACGAACACCGCCGTGAGCACGATCGCGGCCACCCCGACCGGCACGTTGATCCAGAAGATCGAACGCCAGCCCGCCCAGTCGACGAGCGCGCCGCCGAGCACCGGCCCGACGGCCATGCTCAGCCCGACGACCCCGGCCCAGACGCCGATCGCGCGGGCGCGTTCGCGGGGTTCGGTGAAGATGTTGGTGACGATGGACAACGCGACCGGGTTGAGCATCGAGCCACCGATCGCCTGCAGGGCACGGAACGCGACGAGTGACCCGATGTTCGGTGCGATCCCGCACAGCAGCGAGCCGAGGCTGAACAGCGCCAGCCCGGTCTGGAACGTCCGGCGCCGGCCGATGCGGTCCGCCGTCGAGCCCGACAGCATGAGCAGGCTGGCCAGCACGAGGGTGTAGGCGTCGATCGTCCACTGCAGACTCGAGACGGACGCGCCCAGATCGCGGCGGATCGACGGCAGCGCGAGGTTCACGATCGTGTTGTCGAGCCCGACGATGAACAGGCTCATGCAGCAGACGGCCAGGACCACCCGCCGCCGGACCGGCTGAGGCACTACGCCCCCAAACTAGTTGCAAGCGGCAATATTCAGCACTGTACAACTAATTTTGGTCCGGCCCGGGTGACCCGGACCACGCCGTCAGCCCGGGAAGAGCTCCGTCAGGCGGGCCAGGGTCTTCTCGATGCCCTGGGTGTTCTTGCGCGGGAACGGGCTGAGGCTGATCGCGAGCGGGAACTTCGCCGTCGACCAGTCGAACGTCTCGGTGACCTCGGTGCGGCCGCCGTCGAGGGGCTCGAGGCGCCAGCGCCAGCGGTGGCCGTTGAAGTGGCGCCACGCGATCAGGCGGCCCTCTTCGTACTCGACCACGGTGTTGAGGACCTTGTACGACGCGCCCATCTTCATGTCCATGCCGAACTTGGCGCCGAGCGTGAGCCGGTCCGGGCCCCCCGGCTGAGGGGCCCGGACCGTGCCGGATCCGTCGATGAGCGGGTGCTGGGCCGGATCGGTCAGGAGCCCGAAGATCTTCTCCGGGGTCGTGGCGACGATCGCGGTGCGTGAGACCTGGCGGCTTCCCATCACCCGAGCCTAGATGATCACTTGGTCGTCTTCAGGACGACCGTGCGCTGGTCCAGCGGCGCGGCCAGGGCGACCGAGATCACCGGGTACCGGATGTCCATCGTGCACATCTGGCCGGTCTGCGCCTTCGTCTCGCTCAGGTTGACCACGACGTGGTCGCCCGCCTGCTCGGTCGCCTCGCCGAGGGCGTGGCCGCAGCCGCCCTCCTGGGCGCGGATGTTGAGGATCGTGCCGCCGTTGGCCGTCCACACCTCGTGCGGGTAGCCGGCCGGCAGCGCCGCGGCGTCGACCTTGTTCGGCGGCACGGGGGTACTGCCCTCGGGCACGGTGAGCCGGGGTTTGCCCGGCGGGTTCGCCGAGGGCGACGTCGGCAGCACCGACTCGCTCGGCGCCGTCGAAACGCTGCCGGAGGGTGCGGCGGAGTCACCGCCGGAAGCGGGCTGGCTGATGGGCAGGTTCTGGCCGGCGCAGGCCGTGGCCATCAAGAGGAGCGCGCCTGTGCCGGCCACCTTCGCTAAGTACCTCATGCGTCCAGGACGGAACGGGTCTCGTGCGGGGTTGCACGAAGATCGATGACAAATACGGAAGCACGTACTAATGTAGTGCTTCATCATGAAGGACGTATATTTTGCTCACGATCCCGAAGACCGGCTTTACGACCCTCGGGTCCGGGCCGCGCTCGGCGACTTCGCCGTCGACGACGAGCTCGGCCCGCTGGAAGCGGCCGCGGCCCTCCGGACGGCGGCGCGGGGCCTGGACTGGCTGCGCTCGCACGGCACGGACAGCCGCGGGCTGAGCCCGGGCGCGCTGGACGTCCTGATCCGGCTCGGCGGGAGCGAGGACGGGATCAGCATCAAGGACCTGGCCGCCTCCGCCGGGGTGAGCTCGAGGAACGTGACCGGCCTGGTCGACACGCTCGAACGGGGCGAGCTCGCCGTGCGCGTCCCCGCCCCGGCGGACCGGCGTTCCGTGCTCGCCCGGATCACCCCGGCCGGCCGGACGTGGCTCGAGGAGTTCCGCCGCCCGTCCCAGGCGGCCATGGCGGCCGTCTTCCGCGGGTTCACCCCGTCCGAAGTCGCCTTGCTGCGGCACTTGTGCCTGCGTGTCGTGGAAAACCAGCACCAGTTGACCCGCTACCTGGAGGAACGGAAATGACGACCCGCGAGATCGTTCAGGCCTACCACCGGGCGAGATTCGCCGGCGACGTGCCCGCCGCGGCCGCGCGGCTCGCCGCCTCGTTCACCTTCGAGAGCCCGCTGCTCACCTCGGACGCCGACGGCCACCTGGCCGGGCTCCCCGGGTTCCTGCGGGTGGTCTCCGGCGTGGAGCTGATCAGCGAGCTGTACGGCGAATCGGAGGCCACGCTCGTCTACGACGTGCACACCGCGACGCCGGTGGGCACCCAGCGCACGGCCGAGCACTTCCGCCTGCGCGACGGCCGGATCGAGGCGATCACCCTGATCTTCGACGCCACCCGCTGGCACCCGATCATGGCCGCCGCCACTCACCCTGCGTGAGCCGAAGCCGCCACTTTCGCCAGGAAAGATGCGGGTTTGCGCGGGGTGAGGGGACACGTTCGTGAGGGCGTGCCGCTTTGGGGTCGTGTCGGGGCTCAGCCCCGGCGGAGGACGACCGTGCGGGTGCCGAGGGGCGCGGCCAGCGTCAGCGGGATGCTGATGTCCCTGATGTAGTCCGGGCACATCTGGCCCTTCGCCGCGGTCGTCACCGTGATCAGCACGACGACCTGCGCCGCCGTCTGGTCGCCGAGGCGGGCCGAGACGCGGCGGCAGCCGCCCTCCTCGGCGCCGAGGATCACCTGCTTGCCGTCGAGGCTGCGGGTCAGCGTGCGCGGGTAGCCCTCCGGCAGCCCGCGCGCGTCGACCTGGCTCTCGGCGATCACGTCGTCCCCCGGGGCGATGCCCTGCGTCGGGCGGCCGACCGTGCCCGGGGGCGGCGGGTCGAACGTGGGCGTCACCGTGCCCGGCACCGTCGGCGCCGTGGTGGGCGTCTCCGGTCCGGTACTGCCGACCGGCGGAGCCGACGGCGCCCCGGCCCCGGTCGAAGAAGCCCCGCACGCCGTCAGCGTGACCAGCAGCAGGCCCGTCCCCAGCAGTTTCACCGCGTTGCGCATACCTCCAGGACGGAACGCGGGCCCACCCGGTTGCATCGGGCCCGGAACGTCACCGATGGGCGGCTCGTCCCCGGACCAGCCCCAGCAGGCTCACCCCGGCCAGCGTCACCACCAGCAGCAGCACCGTTGCCGCCGAAGCCAGGAACACCTGGCCGCGGTCGGTCAGCGCGAAGATGCTCGCCGGGAGCGTGCGCCAGTCCGGCGGGTACAGCATCATCGTCGCGCCCAGCTCGCCCATCGACATCGCCAGCGCGAGGCTCGCCGACGCCGTCATCGCCGGCAGCAGCACCGGGACGCGCACCCGCAGCAGCACCCGCACCGGCGACGCGCCGAGCGAGGCCGCGGCCTGCGCGAGCTGCGGGTCGACGCGGGCGAGCGCCGCCGAGACCGTGCTGTAGGCGAACGGCAGCAGGATCAGCAGGTGCCCGAGGAGCACGATCCAGCGCGTGCCGTTGAACGCCAGTGGCGGCCGGCTGAACGCCACCAGCAGCGCCAGGCCCAGCACCACCGACGGCACCGCGATCGGCAGGTGGAACACCGTGTCGGTGATCCGCCGCAGCCGCCGCGGCGCGGTCTCCGCGGCCAGCGCGGCCCACGTGCCGAGCAGCACGGCCGCCGCGCCCGCGATCACGCCCGTCTGGATGCTCACCGAGAGGCTCGCGAACGTCTCCCCCGACAACGCCTCGGTGTAGTGGCCGAGGGTGAACCCGCCCGGCAGCACACCGGTCCAGTGCCCGGCGAACGACGCGAGCACGATCATCACCAGGGGCGCCGCGACGACCACGGCGAACAGCACGCCGAACACCAGCCACAGCAGCGCCTTGCTACGCCGCGTCCACAGCAGCATCGCGACCCCTCCCACCCAGGAACCGGTAACTTCCGTACAGCAGCAGGGAAATCGCGACGTCGACCAGCGCGACGACGCTCGCCGCCGGGAAGTCGAACGTGACGATCCCCTTGCCGTACACCAGCATCGGCAACGTCGTGACGCCCTTCGCGCCGAGGAACAGCACGATGCCGAACTCGTTCAGCGCGAGCAGCAGCGTCAGGCACGCGCCCGACGCGAGCGACGGGAGCGCCGCGGGCAGCACGACCCGCCACAGCACCCGCCCCGGCTTCGCGCCCAGCGCCGCGGCGACGTCCAGCTGCACCCCCGGGACCTGGCTGAACGCCGCGAGCGCCGGCCGCATCACGAACGGCGTGTAGAAGGTGATCTCGGCGAGCAGCACACCCCACGGCGAATACAGGAATCCGCCGGCACCGAAGACGCCCGCGCTGCCGTAGAGGAACGTGAACGCCAGCGCGATGAGGAACGACGGGAACGCGAGCACGGTGTCGACCAGCCGCGACAGCGGCTGCGCCCCGGGAAACGGGACGAACGCGACGACCAGCGCGAAGAACGTGCCGAGCAGCACGCAGCCGGCCGTCGCACCCAGGGCCAGCAGCACGGTCTGCCAGGCCGCGTTCTGGAACTCCGCCGAGCCGAGCACCTCGGCCCATTTCCCCAGGCCGATCCCCGAGTCGGTGTCCAGGGACTGCCCGGCCACGAGCACCAGCGGATACCCGAAGAAGACGGCCACGACCACCAGCGGCGGCAAAAGCCAGAGCCCGCGGCCACGGCGTCCCGGCGCCCGCCGCGGTGCGGGAACGACGGTGGCTTCGAGCGCGAGCCCGGTCATGCGCCGACTCCGACCAGGGGGCAGCCGTCCGGGATCGAAACCCCCACGGGCGCGCCGACGGCGAGCCCGTCGACGTCGGCGACCTCGGCTCGGATCGTGCCGCCGGTGGCCTCCAGCTCCAGGTCCAGGCGGTAGCCCGTGCCGCGCCACTGCACGGCCCGGACCAGCGCCGGGAGGGTGCCCGCGCCCGGCGCGCCGACCCCCACCCGGTGCGGGCGGACCCCCAGCGCCACGGCCTGGCCGGGGGTGAGCGCCCCCGTCGGCTCGGCGGTCAGCTCGCGGCCGCCGAGCCGGACGGTCGACGGCGTCCCGTCGCGGATCACCTCGACCGGGATGAGGTTGGCCGCGCCGAGGAAGCTCGCGGTGAAGCCGTCTGCCGGGCGCCGGTAGAGCTGCTCGCACGGGCCGGTCTCGACCAGCCGGGAGTCGCGCATGACGGCGATCCGGTCGGCCAGCGCGAGCGCCTCACCCTGGTCGTGGGTGACGTAGACCAGGGTCGTGTCCGGCAGTTCGGCGCGCAGCCGCAGCAGCTCCGCGATCATGTCCTCGCGCAGCGCGGCGTCCAACGCGGACAGTGGCTCGTCGAGCAGCAGGACGTCCGGCCGGATGGCCAGCGCCCGGGCGAGCGCGACCCGCTGCTGTTGCCCGCCCGACAGCTCGCGCGGGTACCGCCGGGCGTAGGCGCCCATGCCGACTAGGTCGAGGACCTCGGCGACCCGCGACGCCACCTCGGCACGTGGCGCCCGCCGCGCGTTGAGCCCGAAGGCGACGTTCGCGGCGACGCGCATGTGCGGGAACAGCGCGTAGCTCTGCACCACGACACCGAGGCCGCGCTGGTGCGGCGGCAGGTCGGTGACGTCCCGCCCGGCCAGGAACACGCGGCCCGAGGAGGGCCGCACGAACCCGGCCAGCGCCTTGAGCGCCGTCGACTTGCCCGAGCCGGACGGCCCGAGCAGGGCCAGGGTCTCGCCGCGGGCCACGGCGAGGTCGAGCCCGGCCAGCGCCGTCGTCCGTCCGAAGTGGACGGAGACGTCGCGGAACTCGACCGCCGGGGTCATCGCCCGACGGCCTTCTTGTACGCGGCCAGGTCGGCGTCCAGCTTGGCGAGCACCGCGGTCCAGTCCGGGTTCCAGATGTCGACACCCTGCAGCGCCGCCTTGATCTTCTCGGCGTTGGCACCGGTGCCGGTGACGTCGGTGCGGGCCGGGATGCCGAACGCTTCCGAGGTCTTCGCCTGGACCTCGGGCGAGAACAGGAAGTCGAGGAGCTTCTTGCCCTCGTCGGCGTGCGGCGCGCCGGTGACGAGGCCGGCGTAGTACGGCAGCGCGAACGTCGAGCGCCTGCCCTGGGCGTCGGCCGGGAAGAACACGTCGAAGCCGCCGCTCTTGGCGATCTCGGCGAGGTTCATCTGGACGTCGCCGTTGGCCACGAGCAGCTCGCCCTTGGCCACCTTCGGCTGAAGCTTGCCGGTGGACGACGACGGCCCGGCGTTGTTCGCCTCCAGCTTGCCGAGGTAGTCGAGCGCGCCCTGCTCCCCCAGCACGTGCTGCAGCTGCAGCAGCACGGCGGTGCCGTCGCCGGCCTCGCCGGGCGTGGAGTACTGGACCTTGCCCTTCAGCTTCGGGTCGAGCAGGTCGTCCCACGTCTTCGGGGTCGCGCCCGGGTTGTGGATGAAGCTGAGGTAGTTGTTCATCATCGCGAAGTAGCGGCCCTGCGGGTCCTTCTGCGCGGCCGGAACCTGGTCGGCGCCGGCCGGGGCGGACGCCTGGAGCAGGCCCTGCCCGGCGACGCGCTGGATGAACGGCGGCAGCGTGACGAGGACGTCGGCCTTCGTGTTGGCTTTCTCCTTCTCGACGCGCGACGCGACCTCGCCCGAGCCGGCCGTCACGGCCTCGACCGTGATGCCGGTCTGCTGCTTGAACTCGGCGAACCGGGCGGTGTACCAGTCCTCCAGTCCGTCCACTGTGTACACGGTGACGGTCTGGCCGCCGGACGCGCCGGCGCCGGTGCCACCGCAGGCGGCGAGCAGGCCGGTCAGCGCCACGGCGAGCACGGCGAGGGTCTTTCTCACTGGTTTTCTCCTTCAAGCACGGTGGGGAGGTCGCGAACGGAGTCGAGCAGGTGGGTGGCGTCGAGGAGGTCTTCGCGGCGGCCCGCGCCGGTGAGCACGCCCGCGACGACCGACGCGCCCGCGCGGAGGCCGCAGAGGACGTCGGACGCGGTGTCGCCGACGACGGCGATCCGCCGCACGTCGGTGACCTCCAGCCGCAGCGCCGCGGCCAGGACGAGGTCGGGGAACGGGCGCCCGCGCACGCCGTCGCCGGGGGCGAGCGCGAGGTCGGCGAGGTCCCGCCAGCCGAGCGCGTCGAGGATGGCCAGCTGGGTCGCCGGGGCGAAACCGGTGGTGAAGGCGACCTTGACACCGTTCTTTCGGAGGCCGCGGATGACGTCTTCGGCGCCCTCGATCGGGGTGCACGCGCCACCGCGCACGAGGTCGCCGTACGCGCCTTCGAAGGCGGCGTTGGCTTGCCGCGCCAGGGTTTCGTCGTCGAGCAGGGCCCGGAAGACGGTGATCTTCGACTGCCCCATGGTGTCGACGACGTACTTCAGCATGCGCTCGAAGCGATCGTCCTCTTCGGACACTCCGACGGCGCCGATCGCGGCGGTGAAGGCCCGCACGACGAGGCCGTCGTCGGCGACGGTCGTGCCGGCCATGTCCAGGACGACGAGTTCGGTGTTCAGTCGGGGGGTCACAGGTTCAGCTCCTCGGCGGTGTCTTCGGCGATGGCGGGTGAGCAGGTCATGCCGCGGCCGCCCGGGCCGGTGACCAGGAACGCGTTGTCCGCGACGCGCTCCCGGTGCACGATCCGGGCGGTGTCGGTGGTCTGCGCGTAGACGCCCGCCCAGCGGCGCCGGATCCGCGGCAGCGGGCGCCCGAGCAGCGTCCCGGCGACCTCGGCGAGGTGCTCGTACGGGTCTTCGGTGACGTCGAAGGCGAACGGCGTGTCGTACTCGTGGGTGTCGCCGATGGTCAGCGAGCCGTCGAGCCGCTGGACGAGCAGCAGCTGCATGCGGTGCGCCGCGGCGACGTCCCCCTGTGGCTGCGTTTCCGCGAGCGTGTCGAGGGCGGCGCCGCGGTAGGCCGGGTAGTAGCGGAAGCTGTCACCGTCGGCGACGCTCGTGGAGAGTTCTTCGCCCAGCGGCTCGGTCTGCGCCATCTGCAGCCGGACCTTCCGCACCGGCGGCTCACCGGCCAGCTCGCGCACGAGCCCGCCGGTCCACGCGCCGGTGCAGAACACGACGACGTCGCCGTCGTGCCGCTCGCCCCGGTCGTCGACGACCCCGGTGGCGCTCAGGTGCCGGACCTCGCGGCCGGGCAGCCAGGTGTGGCGGCCGCTGCGGGCGAGTTCGGCGCGCAGGGCGGGCTGGGCGACGCGGGGTTCGACGGCGGCGTCACGCTCGCACCACAGCGCGCCGAGGAAGTCCCCGCGCAGCGCCGGGTTCAGCTTTTTCGTTTCGACGGCGTCGAGCAGCTGGTACCCGCGGTCGGCGGCCTCGGCTCCTGCCGCGACCTCGGCCGCGACGGCCCGTTCGGCCTCGGTCCGGACGACGGTCAGCGAGCCGTTCGCGCGGAACCCGAGGCCCGGCACGCGCTCGCCGATCCGCTCCCACAGCGCCCGCGCCCGCAGCGCGGTGTCCAGCTCGGCGCCGGTGGCCCGGCCCCCGACCCAGACCAGGCCGAAGTTGCGCACGGACGCGCCCCGGGCCTCGGGTTCACGTTCGAGCTGGACGACGTCGTGGCCGCGTTCGACGGCCTGCCAGGCGTGCAGCGTGCCGAGCACGCCACCACCCACGATGAGGATTCGCACGCCGCACACGCTCGCGGCCGCGCGCCAACGGCGGCTGACCCGACGGCGAACACAGCGTGAAGTGCCATCGAATATTGGACCGGATGAGTTACCGTTCCGTTATTTTACAAGTGGCGCGCAGGGAGAGGGCGAGAGCCGCGCTGGGGGTGCGGCGGCGGGCACACCGCGAGTGCCGACGACCTCGATCGGCGGAACTCCTCACCACCACGCGGAGCGTGACAGCTCAGTCGACGCGGCCCAGGCGGGTCATGAAACTCAGCCGGTCACCGCGGTACAGGGAGCGCACGCGCTCGAACGGCGCGCCGTCCGGGCCCCACGACACGCGGTGCATCAGCAGCATCGGCAGCGCCGGGTTAGTCCCGATCAGCAGCGCCTCGCGCGGCGTCGCGAGCACCGTCTCGACCCGCTCCTCGGCGCCGTCGAAGACCACGCCCAGCCGCTCGCTCAGGCAGGCGTACAGCGACTGCTCCGGGTCGAAGACGTCCATCAACGTCGGAAAGCGCGCCGCGAGGAGATATGTCGACTCCAGGCCGACGCGCTCCTCGTCGGCCAGGAGGACCCGCTCGATGTGGATCACTTCGGCGTCCGACGTCACCTGCAGGTCGGCCGCCAGCGCGCTGCCGGCGACGCGCCGCTCGAGGGTGACGACGTTGCGGCCAGGGCGGATGCCCTGGCGCCGCAGGCCTTCGGTGTAGCTGACGAGGGCCAGCGGCTGGATCAGCTTCGGGCCGGCGACGTACGTGCCGCTCCCCTGCCGCCGGCTGAGCTTGCCCTCGAGCACCAGCTCGCTGACCGCCTGCCGGACCGTCGCCCGTGACACCTCGAACCGCTCGCACAGTTCCCGTTCCGTGGGCAGCACCGATCCTTCGCCGAGTTCCGCGATCACCGCCAGCAGTTCGACCTTGACCGCGTAGTACCGCGGGACACGGCCGTGCTCGGGAATCCCGTCGAGGACGGGACCGTCGGCGGACAGGCGGGAATAACGCGAAGGGGCGGGCACGCGATCGACCCTATTCCCTCACGCCGACGCCGTGGTTCGCTGTGGCGCGTAACACGGAGGATCACCCGGTTGCGACCGCCGTTTTCCGGGCCTGGACGACGTCTTCCGCGCGGCTCACGGTGATCACCAGGAACCCGCGTATACGGCCGGGAAAGGCCGGGTGAATTCCGGGGTTGCCGATCCCGCTCGCCGGCGGTGCCGCCGCCCGGGGTGGCTGCCGTTCGTCACGCTGGGTCGCCGTTCCCGGCTCGGTCAGGTGCGGCCGGCCCGCGCCGGTGAGAAATCACCCAACTGCCCGAAACATCCGAAGAAAGTTGGTTGTCCGGGTGTCGCGCACCTGGTGTAGTCGTGGGGCCGCCGTCGGCAACCGCTTCCTTTGTGGACACTGGAAGGACTGATCCCCTTGGCTCCCAAGCGCTGGTTCACCCTGCTCAGAAACGTCACCACCGCCGTAGCGGCCGTCGCCGCGGCCGCGTCGTTCGCCACCCCGGCGATCGCCACCGCCGCCCAGCCGCCGTCCACCGACGTCGTCGGGGGGACCCGGGCCGCCCAGGGCGAATTCCCGTTCATGGTGCGGCTTTCCATGGGCTGCGGTGGCGCGCTCTACACCAGCCAGATCGTGCTGACGGCGGCGCACTGCGTCAGCCGGACCGGCTCGAACACGTCGATCACCGCGACCGTCGGCGTGGTCGACCTGCAGAGCACGAGCGCCAAGAAGATCAAGTCGACCTACGTCTACCAGTCCCCCACCTACGGCACCTCGACCGGCGGCGACTGGGCGCTGATCAAGCTCGCGAGCCCGGTCACCGGCCTCTCGACGCTGCCGATCGCGACGACGTCGACCTACAACACCGGCACGTTCACCGTGGCCGGCTGGGGCGCGGCGACCGAGGGCGGCGCGCAGCAGCGGTACCTGCTGAAGGCGACCGTCCCGTTCGTGGCCGACAGCACCTGCGCCGCCCAGGGCGGCAGCTACCCCGACCTGATCCCGAGCGCGGAGATCTGCGCGGGCAACCTGACCGCCGGTGGCGTCGACACCTGCCAGGGTGACTCCGGTGGCCCGATGTTCCGCCGGGACAACAACAACGCGTGGATCCAGGTCGGCATCGTGTCCTGGGGTGACGGCTGCGCCCGGCCGCACGCCCCCGGCGTCTACACCGAGGTGAGCACGTTCGCGTCGAAGATCGCCGCGGCCGCCGCCACGCTCTAGCTTCAAGTCCGTGAATGTCGCTCGGAGTCATGGGGTCGTTGCAACACCACCTCGATGAAAGGTGGGATTGCAGATGGTGCGAGAGCATCGCTGGCTACCACGAGCAGCCCAGCTGGACTTCTGGGACCAGATCCGGAACGGAGTCGGGGGGGGGGGGGGGGGGGGGGGGGGGGGGGGGGGGGCCGCCCCCGCCGGCGCGCCGGGGCGCGGGCGC
>NZ_JBICSQ010000085.1:0-33867 GCF_043197175.1 Amycolatopsis sp. NPDC049252 | reverse complement strand
GCCTCCGCGCCGCGGCTACCCGCGGGGGATCCGGATCGGCCGACCCCGCCCGCGGCGGCAGCACCACCGACCTCGACACACCGCACACCAACCCGCCACAGCGCCGACACAAGAGCCACGATCAGCTTCTCCAACCATCACAGCACGGCAGCCACCCGCAGCGGATCCGCATCGGTCAGCCTCGCTGGCGACGGCAGCTCACCGACCTCGACACCCCGCGCACCAGCTCACCCCACCGCCCACACGTGGTCCGCCACCAGCCCATCCAGCCGTGGGGCGACTCGCACGGGGTTCGCACCGGCCAGCTCCCTTCGCGACAGCTCCCTCACCTACCTCGACACCCGGCGCACACCAACGCAGACACTGGTCCGCCGCCCGCCTCCGCGCCGCGGCCACCCGCAGCGGATCCGAATCGGCCGGCCCCGCCCGCGGCGGCAGCACCGCCGACCTCGACACGCCGCACACCAACCCGCCGCAACGCCGACACAAGAGCCACGATCAGCTTCTCCAACCATCACAGCACCACAGCCACCCGCACCGGATCCGCATCGGCCGACCCCGCCCGCGGCAGCACCGCCGACCTCGGCACGCCCGCACCAGCTCACCCCACCGCCCACACGTGGCCCGCCACCCGCCTCCGCGCCGCAGCTACCCGCAGCGGATCAGCATCGGCCAGCCCCGCCGGCGACGGCAGGACCGCCGACCTCGGCACGCCGCGCACCAGCTCACCCCACCGCCGACTCGTGGTCCGCGATCAGCTCGTCCAGCCTGCGGCGCGCCGCGGCCACCCGCGCCGGGTCCGGGCCGGTCAGGTCCGCTCGTGAGGGCAGCGCCGCCGTCAAGCCCCAGCCGCGGCCGCGGGCCCAGGTCGCGTCGTCGACGTCGAGGGCCTTGCGGAACTGCTCGCGCCCTTCGGCGGAGAGCACCGACCACGCCGCGATCAGGTCGCACGCCGGGTCGCCCACCGCCAGCGTGCCGAAGTCGATCACCGCGCTGAGACGGCCGTTGCGGGACAACAGGTTCGCCGGGGCCGGGTCGCCGTGGATCCAGGCCGGCGGGCCCTCCCACGGCGGTGCGGCGCGGGCCGTCTCCCAGACCGCGGCCACCGCGTCGAGGTCCACGAGACCCGCCAGGGCCTCGATGCGCGGGGCCAGCCGGGGCGGCGCGATCGCCGAGTCGCGTTCGTCGGTCATCGCGACGCCGCGGAAGCCGTTGCTCCACTGTGGTGGCGGGCCGCCGGTGGCGTCCGCCCCGTGCAGCGCCACGAAGAACTCCGCGAGGCCGTCCGCCAGGCCGTCGTCGCGGTCCGGGTCGACCGGGCCGCCGGGCAGCCAGCGCAGCACCGACCACGGGAACGGGTAGCCCGCGCCCGGCCGTCCCTCGCCAGCGGCAGCGGGACCGGGAGCGGCAGCCGCGGCGCCAGTTTCGGCAGCCACTCCTGCTCGCGCCTCACCTGCCCGGTCCACCGGGCGAACCGCGGCAGCCGCACCGACATGTCCGGGCCCAGGCGGTAGGTCGCGTTGTCGATGCCCTGCACCGGCGCCGGTTCCACCGGAAGTCCCGCCCATCGCGGGAACTGCGTCTCGACGAGACGGCGGACGACGTCCACCGTGATCGTGGCTTCGTCCGAGGACAGGTCGCCGTCCACCGCGCACATCACCCGTTCCGGCCTGCACCTGCCGGATCCGGCAGCGGGACGATCACAGCGGGTATCGACGCCCCTGTCCACCGAATTCGGCGGCGGTGGTTCACCAAGTGTCGATGGAGTACGCTGATGATTCACGGTTGAGCCGTCAGCCGCTGCCGGACGTCCGCGCCCGGGATGGCAGGCTGCGCGCCGGTCTCCGTTCCCTCGTCCGGCCGTCCCCGCTACGAGGAAAGGTGTGCCGCGATGGTTCCCGAACCACGACCGGCCGACCACGCGCTCACCGCGGCCTGGGTGGATGCCCACGGCCAGTGCACGATCCACGTCCTCCAGCCCCGGCCCGGCACCGTGCTCGTGCGGGTCGCCGGTGAGATCGACCTCGCCACCGCGCGGAAGCTCGACGAGGTCTTGCAGGCCCACGTCGGCCCCGCGGCCGACGAAGTGGTCGTCGACCTCGGCGCCGTCACGTTCTTCTCCGTCGCCGGGCTGAACTCGCTGCTGCGGGCCCGGCTGCTCGCCGACACCGCGGCCGCCCGCCTCACGATCGAGACCGAGGGTTCGCGCGCGGTCCGCCGCCTGTTCGCCCTGCTGCCGTCGGAAAACCTCTCGTCCACCCGGTGAGTCACTCCTCGATCGCGCCGCCGACGGAACGCAGGTGCGCGCGGAAGGTAAGGACCAGATCCGCTTCACGCGCGGCGAGAAAGCCGGCGAAGTCGACCTGCTCCCGCAGCGACTCGCCGGCCCGGATCCGGTCGGCCTGACGGCGTTCGGTGTCCCGGATGCCCTCGGCGAGCGTGAACAGCTCCCCCGCGCGGGACGCCGGGACGAACAGGACACCGTCGTCGTCGCCCAGCACCAGGTCCGCGGGACCGATCCGCCACGTCCCGACGATCGCCTCGGCCAGCCCGCCGTCCACGCGGGGGCCGACGCTCAGTGGCCCGGTCGGGAGCGAGCCCAGGCTGAACACGGGCAGGCCGATCTCGCGGATGTCGGCGGTGTCGCGGTGCAGGCCCCAGATCACCACCCCGGCGAGCCCGGCCGCGCGCGCTTCGAGCACCACGAGGTCCCCGACGCAGCTCTCGTCGAGCCGTCCGCCGTTGTCGACGACCAGGACGCCGCCGGGGACGGCCTGCTGGAACGCTTCGAGGAAGACGTCGACGCTGCCGACGTGCCGGGCCGGGATCGCCGGGCCGACCAGCCGGCCGCCCGGCACCACCGCGCGGGTCCCGGCGGGGGCGCAGCGGACGGGAAGCCCGGCGCGGACGCAGGCGTCCGCGAGGTGGGCGGTGGTCAGCGACGCGAAGCGCCGCCTGAGTTCCTCGTGCTCCATTCCCTGACTTTAGTCAGGAAAGCGGGTTTCCGCGGTCAGCCAGGCCAGGTACTCCGCGCTGCCGCCCTCGATCGGCGTGGCGATCACCTCGGGCAGGTCGTAGCCGTGCAGCTGCCCGATCCGCTCGGTCAGCGCGGCGACCCGGTCGGCCGTCGTCTTGATCTCGACCCGCCACTCCTGGTCGGTCTGTACCTTGCCCTCCCAGCGGTAGACGCTGGTCACCGGGCCGACCACCTGCGCGCACGCACCGAGGCGCCCTTCGACGGCCTGCGCGGCGAGTTCGCGGGCCGCCGCTTCGGAATCGGTCGTGGACGTCACGATCACGTGCTCGGCAGCCATGTCCGCGAGGTTACCGGCACCGGCTCATCGCCGGTGCGCCGAGAACGGCCCCGAGCCGGCGATCGCGGCGACGGCCCACACCGGCAGCCGGGTAGGACAGCGCGAGCACCCCGACCGCGCCCGGGCTCTCGTGAGCAGAACGCCGGCACACGTGATTGCGGGGTCGACACGCCGGGTGGGTGGGCGCGGGCCGAGCACCCCCGACGGCACTCGGCCCGCGCCCAGGACTCCCCCGCGGTCAGGGGGTGGGCTTCGCGCTCGTCGTGGTCGTCGGGGTGGTGGTCGTCGTCGGGGTCGTGGTGCGGGTCGGCGGCGTCGTCCGCGGCGGGGTCTTGCGGTGCGTATTGACCGGCGGGTTCGTGTGGGGTGCGGCCACCGTCACGTGGGTCGTCTCGGGCGTGTCCGTCGGCGAGGGGATGCTGACCGGCGTCGGCGTCTCGCTCGTCGAGACCGCCGGCGTGGGGTCGCCGGACGGGGCGCCCCCGCCGGAACTGCTCACCGCGACGGCGACGCCGCCGATCGCCACCACCGCGACCGCGCACAGGCCGATCACGACCCCGCGGCGCGACGCGCGGCGTCCCGGGCTCGCGCCTTCGGACTTGCCGCGGCCGAGCGGCGGCGGGGGCGCGCCCACGCCGGGTGTGGCCATCGCTCGCGTCTCTTCACGCGGTGCCGGTGCGCGCCGGGCGTCGGGCCGTGCCGGGAGCCCGCCCGGCGGGGTCCGGGGCACCGCGAGCCCCGCCGGGGGCGTACGCGGCGGCGGCGCCGGTACCGGGAGCTGGGCCTGCGTCGCCTGCACCAGCCCGGACCGGCCGGAGGCCAGCGCGGCGGCGCCGAGCGCGACGCCGTACTTCGGGTGGATGTCGACCGCGGTCGGGCGGCCGAGCTCGGCCGAAACCAGCTGCGACACCAGGGGAATCCGCGACGAGCCGCCGACCAGCAGCACCGCGCCGAGGTCGGCGGGCCGCAGGTTCGCCGACCGCAACGCCCGGTGCAGCGAACCGATCGTCGCGGTGATCGACGGCCGGACCATCTCCTCGAACTCACCACGCGTCAGCCGCACCTCGGTCTGCACCGACGGGAGCAGCACCGGCACGACCGTCTCGGTGTCGGCGGACAGGGCCTCCTTGGCCAGCACGCATTCCTGGCGCAGCCGCACCACCGCGGCCACCGCGCCGGGGTCGTCCGGGTCGATCTGCGACAGCTTCCCGTCGAGCGCGCGGTCGACGTGACCGAACACGGCCTCGTCGAAGTCCACACCACCGAGGCCTTCGATGCCTTCGGGGGTCCCGAGGATTTCGAAGCCCCCGCCGCGCTTGCGCAGCACGGTCGCGTCGAACGTGCCGCCGCCGAGGTCGTACACCGCGACGACGGCGCCGTCCTCCAGCCGTTCCTGCGCCGCGTAGTGCGCGGCCGCCGCCTCGGGTTCGGTGATCAGGCCGACGCGGTCGATCCCGGTCAGCCTCGGCACCTGCTCGAACAGCTCCCGCTTGTACGGGCCCCAGTTCGCCGGATGGGTCAGCGTGATCCGGTCCGGCCGGGCGCCCTGCTGCCCGGCGACCGTCCGCACGACGTGGCCGAGCAGCTGCGCCATCAGCGAAGCCACCGAGTGCGGCGCACCGCCGAGCAGCACCGGCGTCGGGTCGCCGAGCCGCCGCTTGAACTCCCGCGCCACCCGGTCCGGCTCGACGGCCGCCCGCCGGTTCGCCGCGTCGCCGACCAGCACGCTGCCGTCCGCCCGCAGCAGCACCACCGACGGGATGGCCGCCGTGCGGTCGCCGAGCGACACCATCTCGACGTGGCCGGCACTGTCGACGGCGGCGGCCGTGAAGGTCGTGCCGAGGTCGATGCCCAGTCCGTAGCCCATTGTTGTCAGCCTCCGCCGTCCGCGTGCGCCTGGTGATCGAAGTGGTGGTGCTCGTCCGCGTCCGGAACCGGCTGCGGCTCCTCGGGCGGTTCCTCGTGCTCCGGCGGGCCGGGTGGCTCCGGCGGCCGCGGGTCGTGCTGGTCGTGTTCGACGTGTGGTTCCGGCGGCTCGTCGGTGGTGTCCGCCGGCTCCGGCTCGTGGTGGTGGTCCTTCGGCGGCTCGAACGGGTGCTCTTCCCGGGGTTCGGGCCGCGAGCCGGTCACTTCCCCGGCGTCGTGGTGCGCCCGCTCGGGCTCGTTCGCGAAGCTCGGCTTTTCCGTCGCGAAGCTCAGCGGCTTCGACGCCGGGTGGTCGGCGAGCGCGGACGACGTCGCCAGCGTCGTCGACTCGACCGCCGCCACCGGCGCGGCGGCCGGTGCGTCCACTGTGGACGGCTGACGGCTGAACGTGACCACCGGCGCCGACGGCGGCCCGGGCACCGACGGCGCGGGCGCGGTGACCGAGGTCGTCACCGACGTGCCGCGGGCCCGGTCGCCGACCGTCTCGGTCTGGTGGATGGCCGGCCCGGCCGGCTCGCCGAACGGGTCCTCGGCGGCCGCCTTCTCGTCGGCGGTGATGCCGACCTCGATCCCCGGCGGGCCGGTCTCGGCCTCGTCCAGGACGACCGTCTCCTCCTGGAAGACCTCGATGTCGCCGTGCCCCGGCGCGTCCGGGGTCAGCGCGTAACTCAGCGAACCGTCGTGCTCGACGCTGATCGTGCCGTCCGGGTTCTCGTGCACCACGACGTCGGCGTCCTGGAAGATGTCGATGTCCGTGTCGCCGGGGGTGCCGTCGCCGGGCACGACCAGGTGCTGGTGGTCGACGTAGACCTCGTCGCGGCCGTGGTTGTGGACGACGAAGCGTTCCGTCGCGTCGATGACGAAGTTGCCGAACGCGTCCTCGTGGACGTCGATCTGCTCGAACTCCTCGACGGTCGGCAGGTCCGCCAGGGGCGTGCCGTCGGTGGTCTCCGGGTGCCAGGTCGTGCCGGTTTGCGCCTCGACGGACCCGTCCTCGCCGCGGGTGACCGTGGTGGTCTCCACGTGCGGCACGTACTCGTGGCCGGACGGCGCCGCCTGCGGCGTCTCGGCCGCGGCCGGCTCCGGCTGGGGCGGCGGCGCGCTCGGCGACCCCGGGGTGAGCGCGTTGCCCAGCACCTCGGAGACGGTGGCCCCGGCGACGGCCGTGACCGCTTTCTTGATCTTCCCCTGCACGTGGTCGCTCACGACAGGACCTCCGCCCGTGCTTCGCTGAGCAGGATTCCTTCACAGGTGCGGACGAGGACGCGGGCGGCGTCGCGGACGTCGCGCGGCGAGGCCGGGTGCTCGGCGCGCCGCTGCCACCTCAGCAGCTGCGTGCCGAGCGCCTGCCGGATCGCCGTGCGGCCCGCGCCGGCCGGCAGCCCCAGCCGGCTCGGCACGTCCACCCCGGTCGCGCCGAGCAGCCGTTCGGCGTCCCGGGCCTCGTCCGTGGTGAACAGCACGACCCCGAGCCGGATCGAGTCGATCAGCTGGATCTCGGCGAACTCGTGCGCCCCGGCGACGATGCGTTCCCATTCGTGCAGCAGCCCGCCGGTGCGATCCGGGTAGGCCCGCAACACCAGCTCGACCGCCTGCAACGCCGAGCGCGCCTTGAGGACGTCGGCGCGCGCGGCGAACTGGGTGGTCAGCAGCGACCGGAGGCGGTGCAGGCCGCTGCGGGCCAGCAGCTCCCCCGACAGCGCTCGCGCGCCCGTCACCAGGCCGCCGCCGGTCAGCTCGACGGCCAGCCGGACGCCGAACAGGCCGTACCGGTTCAGCAGGTCCGCGCGCTGCGCCACCGGGACGTCCACTTCGGACTCCGCGCGGGCGAACCGGTCCGCCGACGTCAGCAGGCGTGCCAGCTCCGCCTCAGGAGCGGCGGCCAGCAGCCCGAACGCGCGGTACTCGGCCTCCTTCAGGGACGCGGCGGAGCTGGCCAGCAGGCCGGCCACCGGGACCACGGTCTGGCAGAGCCCGCGAACCCGCGGGTCACGGGCGTAGCGCTCGGCGACCTTCGCCGCGGAGTCGAGCGCGTCCGTGCGGGCGTGCCCGACCTCGTCGGCCCGGGACAGCACGCCGATCGTGTTGACCGGGCGCCGTTCGGCGGGGTCGTCGTGGAAGGCCTCCAGGAACCGGACGTCGTCGCCGTGCACGTGCCGCATCAGGTAGACGACGGCGTCCGCGGTGCCGACGCCGTCACGGTCCGGCACCAGCGCGACCTCGGTGCGCTCGGAGACCGACGCCCGCGCCGAACCCAGCCCGGGGGTGTCGATCAGCGTCATGGCCCGCAGCGCGGGGGACGGCCAGTCGACGACCAGGCGGTCGACGTCGTCCGGCGCCATGCCGAGCTCGAGGCCGAGGGTGCCGCTGAGCCGGCCGAACGGCAGCTGGCGCGGCATCCCGCGGACGGGGTGCAGCATGATCCGGTAGGTCGGGCCGTTGCGGTACCAGGTGACGACCCGGGTGCACTCCCCCGCGTCCGTCGCGGCCAGCTCCTGGCCGACCAGCGCGTTGAGCAAAGTGGACTTCCCGGCCTTGACGCGGCCCGCGATGGCGACCCGCAGGGGTTCGGCCAGGCGGCCGGCGATCTGCCGGAGCATCGGCTCGGCGGGGGTGCCGGCGTACCCGGCGCAGGCGCGGGCCACCAGCCCGCGGACCTGGATGTACAACGGGGTCATCGGGTCACCGCCGGGACGGGTTTCGGGGTGCTGCGCAGGGTGAGTTCGTCGGCGCGGCGGCCCAGCACCTCGAGGGCTTCGATGTCGGCCTCCAGCCGTTTCAGCTCGCCCGTCTCCGACTCGTCTTCGACCACGGCCTTCTTCGCCGCGGCCAGCGCCTCGGTCAGGGAGCGCTGCAGTTCTTCGACGCGCGCGCTGTAGGCGTCGCGGAGTTCTCTTTGGACGGTGCGCATCGCGTCGCGGGAGTCCTTGCCCACCTGGAGGTTGAACTCGTCGACGAACCGGCGGACCGCGGTCTTGGCCAGGCTGCGGCGTTTCTCCAGCTGCCGCTTGCGCTCGTCGAGGAAGCCGGAGCGGCCCATGAGCAGGCCGGCCGCGATGCCGAACGGCGTCGGGATGGCCAGCGCGGCCATCTTCGTGAGCATGGAGAACATCAGGAAACCGCTGTAGGCCTTCTGGAACGCGGCCATCCCGGTGGTGCCGCGGGTCTTGACCCCGGTGAACGACGAGTCGATGTCGATCTCCTCGACGACGGTCACCGGCGCCTGCACCTCGCGCGGCAGCACGGCCTGCGACTCGGCGAGCTCGAAGTGCTCGGCGACCCGGCCGGCCAGGCCGCGGGCCTGCTTGACGAACGTCGCGTAGTTCTCCAGCGTCTCGTTCGCCAGCCGCTGCCGCAGCCACTTCTCGAACTCGGGCCAGTTCTTGGCCGGGTCGCCCTCCTCGATGGCTTCTTCGGCCTCGTGCAGCACACCGCGGGAACGGGCGCGCAGGTCGTAGTCCACATCGGACGAAATGTCGGCGAACCCGTCGAAGAGGATTTGCTGCCACCGGGAAGACTGGCTGCGCAGGGCGTCGACGCGGTCGTTCACGCGGGTCAGCTCCGCGATGAGCGCGGCGGACTGCTCGGGGTGCGCCAGCGAGGTGCGGCGCGACCGCAGGGCGGCGTGCAGCTGGCCGACGGCCGACCCGACGTGCAGGCCGACGGCGTTGAGCGCGGAGCGTTCGGCGTCGCCGACGACACCCTGGAGGTGCTTCACCAGCTGCGGGAAGCCGGACTCGACGTTCATCTCCTGGTCGGCCGAGCGGGCCGCGACGGTGCGCAGTTCGGAGGACACCGCGATGGTGTCGATGGTGATGCCGCAGGCGTCGAGGTGGCCGGCGTTGAGCTCGAGGATCCGGCGCCAGTGCGGGTAGAGGTCGGTTTTGGTGAGGACGAAGAACACCGACGGGCAGAGTTCCTTGACCGTGCGCAGGAACCGCAGCTCGGCGGCGGTCAGCTCCTGCGAGGCGTCGGAGAGGAACAGGACGGCGTGCGCCCGCGGCAGGGAGCTGACGGTGACGGCGTTGTGCAGCGAACCGAGGCCGCCGACGCCGGGGGTGTCGACCAGCACCAGGCCGCCGGAGAGCAGCTGGCGGCTGATCGACGCGGTGACGGACTTGAGCTTGCGCACGTTGCCCGGGTTCCCGGCTTCGCTCACGTGGGTCGGCAGGTCGTCGAGGGAGATCCGCTCGGTCCACGGCGGCGACGACGGATCGGCCGGCTCGTAGGTCGCCAGGGCCCCGGACTCCGGCGCGAACCGGACGACCGTCGGCACCGCGGTCGCGATGTCGTCGTCGACCGGGCAGATCTTGGCGGTGAGCAGGGCGTTGATCAGGGAACTCTTGCCCTGCTTGAATTCCCCGACGACGTAGACGGTGATGTCGGGCTCGGACAGCAGGCGCCGGGCGTCGGTGAGGCGCTGGACGAGGTCGTCCCGTCCGTAGGCCTTGGCACCCTTGACGGCAAGGTCGAGTGTGTCGAGGGCGATGCGCCCCCCGCCGCTCGGCTCCTGCATGACCGCTCCCTCTTCCTCAAGCCGGCTCAGATGTGGTGGTCGACGTCGTGGTGGTGGTGCTCGACGTGGTGCCCGTGCTCGGCGGCGTCGTGGTGGTGCTCGTGTTCGTGGCTGTGCTGCTCGGCCTGCTCGTTGAACTGGTTGCCGCCGCCGTGGCCCTGCTCGTTCTGGAAGATGTTGCCGTGGCCACCCGTGGAGGCCTGCTCGTTGAACTGGTTCCCGCTGTGGCCGGCGCCCTGTTCGTTCTGGAAGATGTTGCCGTGGCCGCCGGTCGAGGCCTGCTCGTTGAACTGGTTGCCACCGTGCCCACCCGAGCCCTGCTCGTTCTGGAAGATGCCACCGTGACCACCCGACGAGGCCTGCTCGTTGAACTGGTTGCCGCCGCCGTGCCCCTGCTCGTTCTGGAACACGTCACCGCGACCACCGGTCGACGCCTGCTCGTTGAACTGGTTGCCGCCGTGCCCACCCGAGCCCTGCTCGTTCTGGAAAATGCCACCGTGACCACCCGACGAGGCCTGCTCGTTGAACTGGTCGCCGCCGCCGTGCCCCTGCTCGTTCTGGAAGGTGTCACCGCGGCCACCCGAGGAAGCCTGCTCGTTGAACTGGTTGCCACCACCGTGGCCCTGCTCGTTCTGGAACACCTCCCCGCGACCACCCGACGAAGCCTGCTCGTTGAACTGGTCCCCACCGTGCCCGCCGGAACCCTGCTCGTTCTGGAAGATCGCGCCGCCGACACCGCCGCCGGTGGAGGCCTGCTCGTTGAACTGGTCGCCGCCGTGGCCGACCGCGCCCTGCTCGTTCTGGAACACGTCGCCGTGGTGGCCGGCCGACGCCTGCTCATTGAACTGGCTGCCGCCGCGCCCGGAGCCTTGCTCGTTCTGGAAGATGTCGCCCCGGCCACCCGTGGAGGCCTGCTCGTTGAACTGGTTGCCACCACCGTGGCCCTGCTCGTTCTGGAACACCTCCCCGCGGCCACCCGAGGAAGCCTGCTCGTTGAACTGGTTGCCACCGCCGTGGCCCTGCTCGTTCTGGAACACCTCCCCACGGCCACCCGACGAGGCCTGCTCGTTGAACTGGTCGCCACCACCGTGGCCCTGCTCGTTCTGGAACACGTCACCGCGACCACCCGACGAGGCCTGCTCGTTGAACTGGTCGCCCCCGTGGCCACCGGCGCCCTGCTCGTTCTGGAAGATGTTCCCCGAGCCACCGGCGGAAGCCTGCTCGTTGAACTGGTTGCCGCTACCCGCGCCCTGCTCGTTCTGGAAAACGTCGCCCGACGAAGTTGCCATCTCGTGCACTCCTGACATTCGGATCGGTGAAGCCCTCGCCCCTCCGTTGTCATCCAGTCTTGGGGCGAACCGGCCGCGGGTCATGAGTAGCGGCCTACTCGGCTTCACCGCCGCGATCCGGGCGGACTACCTACGGGGCGTCGGCGGGGCTACTCCCCACCTCCGGCCGGCCCACCACCGAAGCCAGTTCGCGGCGCCCGGAGATACCCAATTTCGCGTAGACGCCGTGCAGCACGTTGTCGACCGTGCGCACCGACACCACGAGCCGGTCCGCGACCGCGCGGCTCGTCAAGCCCGTCGCCACCAAGCGCGCGATCTCCAGTTCGCGGACCGTCAGGTCCAACGGCGTCTCCAGCAACGCCAGCGCCGGGGTCGCAGCGTCCTCACAGGACTCCAGCCACGTCCGGGCTCGCTGCGCCGCCGTCGCCGCGCTGCCGAGCTTCCCTTCGGCCCGGTAGGCGCGTCCCGCGGAAGCCGCGGCTTCCGCGGCCAGCAACCGGGCTCCGACATCGGCGAAGCCGGTCGCGACTTCGTCCAAGGCCGCCGGGTCCGAGGCGCGCGCGTGGGCCGCGTACAACGACGGCAGCCGCCCCTCCAGATCCACCGACGGAGCTTCGCCGCCGAAGCGGACGACGTCGTGGGCCATCTCCGCCGCGATCGCCAGCCGGCCCTCCGCGGCAGCCGAGGCGGCCGCGGAAGCCGCGAGTTCGACCGCCCGCGTCAGCTCGCCCCGGGCGGCTGCGACCCACGCCTGGGCCCACGTGCCGAGCGGGCCCGGGATCAAGGGCGCGTCCGCGGCGTGGCCGGTCATCGCCGTCGCGCGGGCCAGTGCCGCGACGACGGCGGGGCGGAACGCGTGCGGCTGGTCGTGTGCTTCCACGGCGAGAGCCTCGCGCAGCCGGCGGATCGCGCCACGGAGGTTGCCGTAGGTGAGCGCGACCGTGCCCAGGGACGCCGACGCGCCCGCGAGCGCCGGGCCCCAGCGGTCGCGGATCGCGTCGCGGTAGCCGTCCCCCGCCAGGTCCTCGGCCTCTTCGACGCGCCCAGCCCCGCAGAGCGCGACGATGCGTGCGTGTTCCAGCCGGGCCTGCGCCCCGGGCACGTCGGCGTCCGAGATCCGCGACGCGATCGCCAGCCCCTCCTCGACGACGCCGAGGCACGCCTCCACCCGCCCGCTCTCCGCCAGGGCCCCGGCCGCGACGACCAGCGCCGCGAGCCGCAGCGGGTCGCCGCGGCGGTTGCGGTCCAGCACCGGGCCGAGCAGGTCGAGCGCCGACCGGGTCGCGCCCGTGGCCGCACGCAACGCCGCCCGGGCGGTCGCCAGCTCGTCCCCACCGGACGAAACGGCCGTCTCCGCGGTGTCGAGCACGGCTTCGGCCTGCTCGAAACGCCCCAGGCCGAAGGCCAGGTTCCGGGCCCGGGTGGCGGCGACGCGGGCGTGCTGGACGTCCGAGACCGTCTCGCCCGCCAGCTCCGCGAGCAGGTTGTCGGCGTCGGCGTGCCGCCCGCCGGCGATCCGGACCTGGGCGAGCAGGAACTTCGCGGCGAAGCCGCCACCCAGCCGGACGGCCTCCGCCGCCAGCTGCTCGGCTTGCGGGAAGTCCTTGCGCAGCAACGTCTCCGCCGCCGCGCGGACCAGCTGCGGGTCGGTCGGCAGCCCGGCCGCGAGCCGCCACCGGACCAGCCTCGGCTTGTCCTCGGCGCGGCGCGCGCCGGTCATGTCCAGGGTCTGCGCGAGGATCCGGTAGGTGTCGCGCTGGCGCAGCGGCGACGTCCGCCGCCGGATCACCTCGGCGTAGAGCGGGTGCGCGAGCCGGACGTCGAGGCGCCGCCCGGTGCGTTCGGACACGACCAGCCCGGCCTGCTCCATCGACGCGAGCACCCGCCCGGCACCCAGCCGGAGCAGCGGTTCGCTGCCGAGGGACTCACCGAAGGCCAGCAGTTCCAGCAGCCGCCGCTCGTCGGCGTCGACCCGGTCGGTGCGGAACTCGATCAGCTCGACCAGCCGCGGGGTGGCCCGCAGCGCGCCGCTCCAGCGCCACACGCCGTCCTCGGCCGAGAGCGAACCGCTGTCGAGACCGCCCTGCACGAGCTCGCGCAGGAACAGCGGGTTGCCGAGGGTGAGGTGCCAGAGCCGGTGTTCGGCACCGTCGTCGAGCCGCCCGCCCAGCGCCGCGGTGATCAGTTCCCGGGTCTCGTCGCGGGTGAGTTCGCCGATGTCGAGCCGTTCGGCGACGCGGTCCTTCCACATCGCGAACACCGGATCGGGCACGCTGACCCCGTGCGGCGCGAGCACGATCACGAACGCGGCCGCCGTTGCCGCCAATTGGTGGACCAGGGTCGCGGACAAATCGTCGAGCAGGTGCGCGTCGTCGACGCAGAGCACCAGCCGACGGCCCTCCGCGCCACTGGTGAGGTGCGCGGCGACCTGGTTGAGCCGGTGCGCCCGGTCGGCGGTGCCGTTCGCGCTGCCGGGCAGCAGGTGGGCGAACGCCCCGAACGGGATCGTCGAGGCCGACGACATCGCGCGCACCCAGTGCGTGCGGGCGCCCCCGGCTTCGAGCTCGGCCAGCAAAGCCTTGGCCAGGCGGGTCTTCCCGGCCCCGGCCCGCCCGGTCAGCAGCAGCCCGCACACCTCGGCGTCGGCCAGCGCCCGGCGGGCGAAGGCCAGCTCCCGTTCTCGGCCGACCAGCGGCCAGTCGTACCCCACGCCTGCTGCCTCCCCAACCCCTCGCGCGGCGTTCCGGCGCCGCACACACCTCTTCTTCGGATAATGACGACGCCAGGACCGGTGAAGTACAGAATTCGCGCGGCGATTTGGCAAAAATCGCCGAACGGCCCGGCAAATGCGACAGAACGGACAGTCGTTCCGCTATTCCGTGAGCATTTCCCGAGCACTATCCCGGAGCCGTGATCAATGGTTTCCCGGTGATTCTCTTTCGCGGCCCACCATGATCCCGACGACCCGTGGCAGGACGACGGCGTTCCACCCCGCCATCCCGGCCACCAGCCCGGGCTCACGCCCGCCCGTCCACACCCGCACCTGCCCCGCCCGCAGGTCGCTGCCGAGCACCCGCCCCCACGGCACCTTCGCGGCGAACCAGTGCCGTCCCCGCAGCCCCTCGGCGTCGGCGTCGATCCCCGGGTGCCCGCCGCCCCCGAAGCGGGCCGTGTCGCCGGCGGTGATCGCGTCGGCCATGGCCGACGCGATCCGCGGGCAGGCCGCCGACTCCACCAGCTCGACCAGCCGCCGCCAGGTCTCGCGCGCGTCCTCCAGTTCACCCAGTTCACCGGACGACGCGTCGAAGCCGAACCGGCACCGCACCGGGCCGCGGGCCAGGCCGAGTGAGTAGCTCGCCCGGTGCCGCCGGGCCGCCGCGTGGTAGGCGACCCGGTCCACCTCGCCCAGCCGGAAGACCCGGTCACCGATCGCGATCGCGTCGCCCGCCGCGGCGAGCGTGCGTCCGCCGCTGCGGACCCGCAGTTCGCCGGAGCCGGTGAACGAGAACTTCCCGGCCGCCATCGGGGCTACTTACCGGTCTTCGCCAGGCACAGCACGACCCCGGTCTCGCCCTCCTTGCCCTCCCAGAACACCTGGTCGGCGTCGGGGTAGGCGGTGCACGCGCTGACCTGCGCCTCGGTCTGCGTCTTGTCCTCGACGCGTGCGACGACCTTCAGCGTCGCGCTGCTGTCACCGCAGTCGACGATCTTCACGTAGTTCTCGCCGCTTTCGGTGACGCAGTTGCCGACCTGCGCGTTCTCGCCGTTGGACCGGGTGGCCACCCAGACCAGGGCGAGGATCGCGGCGACCACGATCAGGAACACGGTCAGCACGATCTTTTGCCGCCGCTTCGGGTTCTTCGGCTTCTTCGACCGGGCCGGTGCCGCCGGCGGGACGGGCATCCCGGCCTGCGGCGGCACCGGCCCGGTCGGCTCCGGGTACTGGGGTCCACCTGCCTGTGTCATGACGTTTTCCTCCCTCGAGAACCTGCTGTCACCTCCTGGGCGTTCCATTCCGTTCCACGACGTTCCACCCGGAGTTCGAGACAGCGCCCCCGCCGGCCCACCAGGATGGGACGGCGCCCCGTTCCCGACGTGAGGACCCGAGGATGACTCGTCTGCCCGCCCTGGCCGTCTCCGTGCTGACGGCTTCCGCGCTCCTGACCGCCGGGACGGCGGCGGCCGCGAGCCCGCCGTTCACCGGCTCGGTCTTCCGGGCCACGCACAACAGCTACTCGGGCAACGTCGACGGCGCCAAGAACTCGGTGGCCTACCAGCTCGACCACGGCGTCCGGTTCATCGAGCTCGACATCCACGACAACGGCTACGCCACGTCGCACGACTACGGCGTCGGACACGACTCGCCCGGCAACCTCGTGGACCACAGCGGCGGCAACCCGGCGTCGAACAACCTGCGCGACTGGCTGGCCACGGTCAACACCTGGTCGGCGGCGCACCCGGCCGCCGCGCCGATCGTCGTCATGCTCGACCTGAAGGACGACCTGACCGACAACCCGAACTTCGCCGCGGGCAACCTGACCGCGCTGAACCAGGAGCTGGAGTCCGTGTTCGGCGGCCGGATGCTGCAGGCGAAGGACTACCCGGCGGGCCAGCCGACCGTGGACGCGCTGCGCGGCCGCGTGCTGCCGCTGCTCTCCGGCGACGCCGGGACGCGCGCCGAGTACAAGCGCGACGTCGGTTACCACCCGTCCGTCGCGATCAACGGCCGCGGCCAGGTCGTCGAGGTGCACGACTCGGGCGGCGGCGCGCTCTGGTACTGGACCGGGACGTACGGCGCCGACGGCCGGATCACGTGGCTGCGCCACGGGAAGTACGACAACGGGCAGACCCCGGCCGTCGCGCTGAACGACAACGGCGACCTCGTCGAGGTCCACCAGTCGCAGAGCGCCACCACGCTCTGGTACCGCGTCGGCAAGCTCGGCGCGGACGGCGAAATCACCTGGCAGGCCAGCCACCAGTACGACAACGGCGTGCTGCCGAGCGTCACGTTCACCGGCGGGACGCAGCTGCGGGAGATCCACCGCAGCCAGGGCAGCAGCCAGAACTGGACCTGGAACGGCGCGCTGTCGGGCACGACGGTCGCCTGGACCGGCAACGCCAAGACGTCCGACGCGCGGTTCCCGACCGCGACCGCCACCAGCGGCGGCCGGACGGTGACGGTCCGGACCGCCGCGGACGGCCCGACCCCGGCGCAGACGCTGCGGGCGGACACGCCCGGTGTGACCGGCGACCGGATCCGCTACCGCCAGGTCGCCTTCGACGAGTTCCAGAAGGGCGACAGCGCGGAGCTGCAGGACGGCGCGCTGTTCTACGGCGCGCCCGCGACGGAGTCGGCGTTCATCACCTCGGCGCGGCAGGCGGGCAAGCTGGTCCGCGGCTGGGACTTCGACTCGGCGAGCGACGCGACGACGCCCCTGGCGAACTACCCGGCGAGCAACCACCCGTACGACGCCTGGTACGACACCCTGCTCACCCAGAACGGCGCGGTCCAGTAGCGCCTCGTGAGTGAGAAACCGGGTTAGCACACGGTTTCTCACTCACGACCGGGCCGCGGCAGACCGCTCAGCCGGGGCGGTAGCAGCAGCGGTTGCCGGTCTGGACGCCGTCGCGCAGGACGTCGCCGATCACAGCGTCCGCGGCGGCGATGCGGGTCAGCGCGCGGCGGATCGCCTTGCCGACCGCGATCCGCGCCTTCTCCTCCGCACCGGCGAACTCGCGGACGCGCCCGGCCAGCCCGGCCGCGGCGGACAGTTCGCCGACCAGCCAGTCGCGCTCGGACCGCACCCGCTCGGCGCGGCCGTCGTCGTGGTTGGCCTCGTGCTCGTCGAGCTCGGCCTCCAGCGTGGCCAGCCACTTGCGGTAGTGGCTGGTCGCCGCCGGGTCGAGCACCGGCTGCCCGGACGTCGCGGCGGGCGTCACGCCGGGACCGGCGGCCAGTTCGGCCGCCGACAGCTCGTACCCCGGGTTGTCCAGGAGCGTGGCGAGGTAGCCCATGCCGACGCTGTGCTCGACCAGCACCGCACGGCCGCCCAGGGTGAACAGCCAGTGCCGGCCCTGCCGCCGGCAGGTGACCCGCGCTGCCTGCCGGGCCGGCGCGGCGGGCAGTGACATCCCCAGGTCCGCCGCTTCCCGGGTCGCCGTCGCCAGCTCGTGAGCGGCGTCCGGAGCGCCGAGCAGCGCCAGCGCCTGCGCGAGCCGGGCCCGGGAAAGCGCGACGGCCGGCCAGTGCGCCAGCGCCAGGTTGTCCCGCACGGCCGCCCGGAAGTGCGTGACGGCCCGCTCGGGCTCGCCCGCGGTCAGCATCGCCACGCCCAGCGCGTGCTGCACCGAACCGAAGCAGGCGACCGCGAGGCTGGCCGTCATCGGCAGCCGCGCGAACGGCGTCAGCAGCGCGTACGCGGCCAGCGCGGACTCGACGTCCGAGACCAGGCAGGCGGACTCGACGATGCCGTACATCGACACCAGCCAGCTGCTCGACCGCGGCAGCAGCGCCAGGTCGGGCCCGCGCAGCCGGGCCAGCGCGCCGGCGGCCTCGCGTTCGTCCCCGGCCGCAGCGGCCGCGACGGCCAGCCCGGCGACGAGCGCGTTGTCGACGGCGCTGAGCGTCGGCGAATGGACCGTCTCGCGCAGCACCGGCAGCAGCTCGGCGACCCGGCCCTGGTACCAGCGGATCGCGCCGAGCTGCGCGGTGTACCAGCCGGTCGCGTCGGCGTCGCCGGCCTGCTCACCGCGCCGGGCGCAGGCCGCCGCCCGCGCTTCGGCCTCGTCGAACCGCCCGGCGCGGATGCTGAGCATGACGTCGATGGCGTCGAGCACGAACCCGACGGCGAGGTGATCCTGCTCGGCGAGCAGCCCGCGCAGGTCGGCGAGGCCGCGCTGGGCGTGCGGGTCGCCGTCGAGGAAGAGATCGACCGTCCGCCAGAGCAGGCCCATCAGCAGGTCGCTGCGCCGCGACGTCCGGAAGCCCTCGGTGATCAGCTCCTGCGCCAGCGCCCGGCGCTGGCCGCCGTGGTCGGGCCCGAGCAGGCAGTGGTGGGCCAGGCTGGCGGCCTCCGCCCAGGCGACCGGGTCGCCCGCGCGCTTCGCCTCCTCCAGCACGGCGAGGATCTGGTTGCTCTCCCCCGCCACGTAGTCCGCTTCGCCCGCCAGCCGCGCCTTGAGCCGCAGCGCCAGCGAAGAGCCCGGGTCGACGGCGGTCTGCGCGCTGCGCAACCGGGCCTGCAGCAACGCCGCCGCGGGCGCGCTGCGGTGCTCGTGCACCCACAACCCGGCCAGGCCCAGCGCGGCGCGGGCCATCCCGGCGCCGTCGCACTCCTGTTCCGCCGCGCGGTAGGCCCGGTCGAACCACGCGCGGCCCGCGCGCAGGTCACCGTCGGCTTCGAGCGCGCGTTCGCCCGCGCGCAGCAACTCGCCGACGCCGGTCGCGACCGGCTGCGTTTCCGTCCCCAGCACTGTCGGCCCCTCTCCCCCGCGAAGAATGGTCCCCCCGGATCCGGGACTGGTCAACAAGCGAAAACCGGCGGGCAAACCGCCTTTCCCGCCGGGAATTTTCCGCCCGCACCGTCCACTCTCGACGGTGACGCCCCGGGTGCTGACGGTGCCCGTCAGCGCTTCGCCAGCGACCGGTAAGCCCTGGTCGCGAAGCTCTGCGGCATGACCGACAACGCGATGAAGAACCTCAAGGTCCTGATCTCCGGCGCGAGCATCGCCGGTCCGGCCCTCGCCCACTGGCTGCACCGTTACGGCTGCAGCGTCACCGTCGTCGAGCGCGCCGCGTCCGTGCGGCCCGGCGGCCAGGCCGTCGACTTCAAGGGCCCCACCCACCGGACCGTGCTGGAGCGGATGGGGATCCTCGAGGAGGTCCGGAAGCGAGCGACCGGCGGCCAGGACCAGACGGTGATCGACGCCGACGGGCGGCCCCGGGCGGTGATCCCGGGCGAGTTCACCGGCGGCGAGATCGAGATCCGCCGCGGTGACCTGGCCGAGCTGCTGTACGAGCACACCGCCGCCGGCTGCGAGTACGTCTTCGGCGACACCATCACGTCGCTGACCGAGACCCCTGACGGCGTGGCCGTCACCTTCGCGAACGCCGCCTCGCGCACCTTCGACCTCGTGGTCGGCGCCGACGGCATCCACTCGAACGTCCGGCGGCTGGCCTTCGGCCCGGAACACGACTACGTCAGGTTCCTCGGCCACTACTACGCCCTGGCCGAGCTGGGCGAGCAGGTCGACGGCGGCGAGGCCGTGATGTACAACGAGCCCGGCCGGATGGCGGCCGTCGGCGGGCCGAAGGCGTCCGCGTTCTTCGTGTTCGCCTCACCGGAGCTCGACTACGACCGCACGGACGTCGAGCGGCAGCGGGAACTGCTGATCGACGCCTACCGCGGGGCCGGCTGGCGGGTGCCCGACCTGCTGACGAAGGTGCCGAGAGCCCGCGAGTTCTACCTGGACTCCCTCGCCCGCGTCACGATCGACCACTACGCCCGCGGCCGGGTCGTGCTGCTCGGCGACGCCGCCTACGGCAACACGCTCGGTGGCTTCGGCACCGGCCTGGCGATCGTCGGCGCCTACGTGCTCGCCGGCGAGCTGCTCGCCGCGAACGGCGACCACCGGACCGCCTTCGCCCGCTACGAGGAGCAGTTCCGGGGCTACGCCAAGATCTCGCAGCGCGGCAGCGCGGGCCCGTTCCTCGCGCCGCCGTCCCGGCTCCGGATCAAGATGCGGGACTGGACGTTCAAGTCCCGCTTCCTGCTCCGCATGCTGCTCAAGGCGACCGACGACTTCGCCACGGACATCACGCTGAAGGACTACGCCTCGGGCTCGTAGGCCAGGTTCGGCCGCAGCCACTGCTCGACCTCGCCGATCTCGACACCCTTGCGGCGCGCGTAGTCCTCGACCTGGTCGCGGTTGAGGCGCCCGACGGTGAAGTACTTCGACTCCGGGTGGGCGAAGATCAGCCCGGACACGCTCGCGGCGGGTGTCATGGCGTACGACTCGGTCAGCGCCATCCCCAGCTCGTCGGCCGCCAGCAGCTCGAACAGCTCGCGCTTCTGGCTGTGGTCCGGGCTGGCCGGGTAACCGAGCGCCGGGCGGATGCCGCGGAAGCGCTCGGCGTGCAGGTCCTCCAGCTTCGGGTCGGCGTCCGGCTCGAACCAGCCGCGGCGCGCCTTCAGGTGGATGTACTCGGCGAAGGCCTCGGCGAGCCGGTCGGCCAGCGCCTTGACCATGATCGCGCGGTAGTCGTCCTGCTCGGCCTCGTACCTGGCCGCGAGCTTCTCGGCACCGTGGATGGCGACCGCGAACCCGCCGAGGTGGTCGCCGGCGGGCGCGATGTAGTCGGCCAGGCAGCGGTTCGCGCGGTCCTGCGGCTTCGACGTCTGCTGCCGCAGCATCGGGAACCGGATGTGCGAGAACTCGCCGTCGAGCAGGATGTCGTCGCCCTCGGTGTGGGCCGGCCAGTACGCGTACGCGCCCTTCGCGGTGAAGCCGCCTTCGGCGATGATCTGGTCGAGCAGCGTGTTCGCGTCGTCGAACAGCTCGCGGGCGACCGGCTGGTCCAGGATCGCCGGGTACTTGCCCTTGAGCTCCCAGGCCAGGAACAGGAACTGCCAGTCGACCATCTCACGCAGCTCGGTGATGCTCGGCTCCACGACGCGGACGCCGGTGAACTCCGGGGTCGGCAGCTCGTCGAACGAGACCTTCTCCGGGTTCGCGCGGGCCTGCTCGAGGCTGAGCATCGGGCGGCGCTGCTTGTTGGCGTGCTGCTCGCGCAGCACCTCCTGGTCGGCCCGGTTCTTCTCGGCCAGCACGATCGAGCGGTCCGGGTCGAGCAGGTCGGACACGACGCCGACCACGCGCGAGGCGTCGAGCACGTGCACCGTCGCGTTGTCGTAGGCCGGCGCGATCTTGACCGCCGTGTGCTGCCGGGACGTCGTGGCGCCGCCGATCAGCAGCGGCAGCTTCAGGCCCCGGCGCTGCATCTCGGTGGCGACGTTGACCATCTCGTCGAGCGACGGCGTGATCAGCCCGGACAGCCCGACCGCGTCGGCGCCCTCGGTGACCGCGGTGTCGAGGATCTTCGCCGCCGGCACCATCACGCCCAGGTCGATGACCTCGTAGTTGTTGCAGCCGAGCACCACGCCGACGATGTTCTTGCCGATGTCGTGGACGTCGCCCTTGACCGTGGCGAGCACGACCTTGCCCTGGCCGTTGGACAGCTCGGCGCGGCCCGCCAGCCGGGCCTCCTCCTTCTCGGCCTCCATGAACGGCTCGAGGTAGGCCACCGAGCGCTTCATGACGCGCGCGCTCTTCACCACCTGCGGCAGGAACATCTTGCCGGCGCCGAACAAGTCGCCGACGATCTTCATGCCGTCCATCAGCGGGCCTTCGATCACCTCGAGGGGCCGGGCCTTGACCTGCCGCGCCTCTTCGGTGTCCTCTTCGATGTAGTCGACGATGCCGTGCACGAGAGCGTGCGAAAGCCGCTCCTCGACCGTGCCTTCGCGCCACGACAGGTCGACGACGCGCTTGGTGCCGCTGCCCTTGACGTTCTCGGCGAAGGTCACCAGCCGGTCGGTGGCGTCCTCGCGGCGGTCGAACAGCACGTCCTCGACCAGCTCCAGCAGGTCCTTCGGGATGTCCTGGTAGACCGCGAGCTGGCCGGCGTTGACGATGCCCATGTCGAGGCCGACCTGCACGGCGTGGAACAGGAACGCCGAGTGCATCGCCTCGCGGACGACGTCGTTGCCGCGGAAGGAGAACGACAGGTTCGAGATGCCGCCGCTGATGTGGACGCCGGGGCAGCGCTCCTTGATCCGCGGCAGCGCCTCGATGAACGCCTTGGCGTAGCCGTTGTGCTCGGCGATGCCGGTGGCGACGGCCAGCACGTTCGGGTCGAAGATGATGTCCTCGCCCGCGAACCCGGCCTGCTGCGTGAGCAGGTCGTAGGCGCGGCCGCAGATGTCCACCTTGCGGTCGGCGGTGTCGGCCTGGCCCTGCTCGTCGAAGGCCATCACGACGACGCCGGCGCCGTAGTTGCGGATGGTGCGGGCCTGGGCGAGGAACGGCTCCTCGCCCTCCTTCAGGCTGATCGAGTTGACGACGCCCTTGCCCTGGAGGCAGCGCAGGCCGGCTTCGAGCACGGTCCACTTCGAGCTGTCGACCATCACCGGGATCCGGGCGACCTCGGGCTCGGTGGCGATGAGGTTGAGGAACGTCGTCATCGCCTCCTCGCTGTCGAGGAGGTCGGCGTCCATGTTGACGTCGAGCAGGTTCGCCCCGCCACGGACCTGCTCCAGCGCGACGTCGACGGCGGCCTGGTGGTCGCCGGACTCGATGAGCCGGCGGAACCGCTTGGAGCCGGTGACGTTGGTGCGCTCGCCGATCATCACGAACCCGGTGTCGGCGCCGATGCCGAACGGCTCGAGACCGCTGAACCGGGTGTGCGTGCGCGGCAAAGGGACCTCGCGCGGGGTGACGCCCTTCGCGGCGGCGGCGATCTGCTCGATGTGCGCCGGGCTGGTGCCGCAGCAGCCGCCGACCAGGTTGACCAGGCCGTCGCGGGCGAAGCCGCCGATCAGCCCGGCGGTCTCCTCCGGTGTCTGGTCGTACCCGCCGAACGCGTTCGGGAGCCCGGCGTTCGGGTGACAGGCGACGTAGGTGCCCGCGATCCGCGACAGCTCCTCGACGTGCGGGCGCATCTCCTCGGCGCCCAGCGAGCAGTTGACCCCCACGACCAGCGGCTTCGCGTGCTCGATCGAGCTCCAGAACGCCTCGACGGTCTGGCCCGAGAGCGTCCGCCCGCTCAGGTCGACGATGGTGACCGAGATCCACAGCGGCAGCTCCGGCGCGACGTCGCGCGCGGCGGCGATCGCGGCCTTGCAGTTGAGCGTGTCGAAGATCGTCTCGATCATCAGCAGGTCGACGCCGCCCTCGACGAGCCCGGCGATCTGCTCGGCGTACGCGGCCTTGACCTGCTCGAACGTGACGGCGCGGTACGCCGGGTCGTCGACCTTCGGCGACAGGCTGAGCGTGACGTTCAGCGGGCCGATCGACCCGGCGACGAACCTGCCGCCGAACTCGTCGGCGGCCTGGCGGGCCAGCTGCGCGCCGCGGACGTTCATCTCGTGGACCAGGCCCTGCAGGCCGTAGTCGGCCTGGCCGATGCTGGTGGCGGTGAAGGTGTTCGTCGTGGTGATGTCGGCGCCGGCCGCGAGGTACTGGCGGTGCACGTCGAGGATGACGTCGGGGCGGGTGAGGTTGAGCAGGTCGGGGTCGCCGGTGACGTCGTGGGTGTGGTCACCGAAGCGGTCGCCGACGTAGTCGGCCGGGGTGAGCCCGGCACCCTGCAGCATGGTGCCCCAGGCACCGTCGAGGACCGCGACCCGCTGGCTGAGCAGCTCGCGCAGACGCGCGGTGGCCTCGGATTCTTGCGGGGTGATCGGGTTCACCGGCAGCCTCCCTCAGTCGGGAGGCGCCCTTGGGTGGTCACAACCGGCCGAGCGTGGCGGGCCCCGTGGCCCGTTGCAGCGCCTCTCGGCCTGCGAACCAGGGTACTGGAACCCCGGCCCGGCACACCATCCCGCCCCGAAGGTCCGTCCACTGGCTGGGACGCCACGCGTGAACGTCCACAATGGATCATCTGGATCGTCGGCTCCACCTTGCCACCACCCCGTTCCGACCGGCATTCCCGGGCTCACCCACTGTGACCCGGCGAACGGCGGCCCGCTGCTCCCAGCCTGCTTACCGCGGCGGCGTCCATCGGCCCTCGACCGACACTCGACCCGCGTGGTCACGCACTGTGCACACAGGTATACCGAAAGCGAGCCCGGCCGCCGGCACCGGCCCCGCGGCGGTCGCTTGAAAACTGAAACACGTTCTAATACAGTCCGTCGCGTGGACTACGGAATCGTGCTGTTCACCAGCGACCGAGGCATCACCCCGGCGGCCGCGGCGCAGGCCGCGGAGGCCGCGGGGTTCGCCACCTTCTACGTGCCCGAGCACACGCACATCCCGGTGAAACGCGAGTCGCCGCACCCGCGCACCGGGGACGCGTCCCTGCCCGACGACCGGTACAGCCGCACGCTCGACCCGTGGGTGGCGCTGGCGACGGCCGCCGCGGTCACCGAGCGGATCCGCCTCTCGACGGCGGTGGCCCTGCCGGTCGAGAGCGACCCGATCACGCTCGCCAAGACGATCGCCAGCCTCGACCACCTGTCGGGCGGGCGCGTCACGCTCGGCACCGGCTTCGGCTGGAACGTCGACGAGCTGACCGACCACGGCGTGCCCGGCCACCGCCGCCGCACGGCCCTGCGCGAGTACCTCGAGGCGATGAGTGCACTGTGGACGGAGGAAGAAGCCGCCTACGACGGGGAGTTCGTCTCGTTCGGCCCGAGCTGGGCGTGGCCGAAACCGGTCCAGGCGCACATCCCGGTCCTGCTCGGCGCGGGCCCGACGGAGAAGACGTTCCGCTGGATCGCCCGCCACGCGGACGGCTGGATCACCACCCCCGCGGACACCGACCTGGACGGCCATGTCGCACTGCTGAAGGAGATCTGGCGCGACGAGGGCCGTTCCGGGGCACCGGCCATCTGCGCGCTGGGCGAGCGCCCGGACCCGGCGAGGCTGGCACACCTGGACGCGCTCGGCGTCACCGAGGTGATCTTCGGGCTGCCGGACCGTGCCGCCGACGAGGTCTCGGCCTGGATCGGCCGGCTGGCGGGAAAACTCGGCCTGGCCACGGCTCCCGTCGCCTGACCTCCAGCTCGGCGAACGGAAAACGGCGGGGGTGCGGACTTCCCGCACCCCCGCCGTTCGAACCGCCGGGATCAGCTCTTGACCGCGACCCCCTGCCGGGCCCGCAGATCCAGCTCGATCTGCTCCAGCGAACGGCCCTTCGTCTCCGGGACCAGCCACTTGGTGAGCCCGAACAGCACCACGTTGATGCCGGCGAACAGGAACATCGAACCGCCGATGCCGAGCGACCCCACCGCGGAGATGAGCGGGAACACCGCGCTCACGATGCCGGTCGCGGCCCAGAGGATGACGCTGCTGACGCCCATGCCCGCCGCCCGGTACTTGAGCGGGAACACCTCGGCCATCATCACCCAGACGACCGCGCCCCAGCCGAGCTCGTAGCCGACCAGGTACAGCACCATCATCACCAGCATCAGGATGCCGCGGGTGCCGGTGTCGTGGACGTTCAGCACCACGAGCCCGGCGGCCACCAGCGTGATCACCATGATCACGTTGCCGATGAGCAGCAGCGGCTTGCGGCCCCAGCGGTCCACCACGAACACGACCCACGCGGTGAACAGGAACTTCGTGACGCCCAGCAGCACGCCGGACAGCAGCGCGGCCTGCGTGGCGAACCCGAGGCCGATCAGCATCGTCGGGAAGTACGCGTTGATCGCGTTGACCCCGCTGAACTGCTGGCCGACCGCGAGCAGGGCCGCGACGATCATCATCGGGCGCACGAAGCCGGAGAACAGGTCGCGGAACCGCGGCTTGTCCTCGGTGTCCATCTGGATGACGCCGCGGATGGTCGCGATCTCCTCGTCGAGGTTCACGGTGTTGCCGTGCGCGCTCGCCAGGACCCGCCGGGCCTCGTCCTCCTGACCGTTCTTGACCAGCCAGCGCGGCGTCTCGGGCAGGAACGCGAGCCCGACGAGCAGGATCGCCGCGGGCACGATCGCGCCGGCGAACATCCAGCGCCAGGCCGAAAGCGGGCCGAGGAAGTAGCTGGTCAGGAACGCGATCAGGATGCCGAGCACGATGAAGATCTGGTTCAGTGCCCCCATCGCACCGCGCAGCCGCGCGGGTGCCAGCTCGGAGAGGTAGGTCGGGACGGTCGAGGACGACAGCCCGATGCCGAGGCCGATGATCAGGCGCGAAATCACCAGCAGCGCGAACGTCGGCGAGAAGGTCGCCGCGAGCGTGCCCACGATGACGATCGCCGCGGCGACCATGATGGTGCGCCGCCTGCCGAGGGCTTCGTTGATGCGGCTGGAGAACAGCGCGCCCACGATGGCACCGACCGACAGGCTGGCGGTGATCACACCCTTGTCCCAGGCGGTCAGCGACCACGCTTTCCCGATGAACGGGAGCACCCCGGAGATCACCCCGAGGTCGTATCCGAACAGGATTCCGCCGAGCGCACCGAAGAAGTACAGGGTTGTCCGGCTTATTTGCCGTGGCGGGGCCGTCTGCGTCATTGCCGGGTCGCCTCTTTCATAGGTCCAGTCCAGCCAGCGGCACCACACTCACACGCCGAAAAAGGCCGGGCAAGACAGTCCTTGATAACGATTCAGAAACGTGATCGCCGTTCACATATGTGATAGCAATGGGCGCACAACGCTACTCCGTACGCCATTCCGGCATTCACATGCTCGAATCGGTACACAGTGGACACGATTCGGATTCGCCGCCGGTTCAGGCGTCCATTACGGACGCCGGACCGGGCCGGGCTTGAAAGCGCTCCCAGAGGGGAGGAGAAACGCAGCAGGAGAGGGGTTCAACCCACCCCCAGGTGGTTGAACCCCTCTCCGCGCCCCCAGACCGGACAGCCGGGGCCGAGCATCCGCAGCCTTGCTCGGGTCCTGTCCGATGTCTGTCTGTCTGGTACCACTCTCCCCGGTACCGGGACCTGACACCATTCCTGCCCGGATGCGAGTTTTTCGCCCGTTCACACCCCACCTGAGCTGCGGAAATCGTAGATCGCGGTGCAGAACTACCCAGCCGGGCCGGCAAAAATTACCCGGTCACGGGGCTTCCAGCACGACCTTGCCGACGTGGGTGCCGGACTCGAGGTGCTTCACCGCCGCCGCGACGTCGTCGAAGCCGAACCGGCGGTCGATCACCGGCCGCAGCCCGGTCCGCTCGATGGCGCGGTTCATCGTCTGGAACGTCTCCCGGGAGGCGTTGGTGAGCCCGCGCAGGGTCAGCTGCTTGACCAGCACGAGCACCGGGTCCGCGGCGCCTTCGTGCGTGAGGACGCCGGCGACGCTGACGTGCCCGCCGACGCGGGCGGCGAGCATCGACTGGCCGATCGTGCCGCCCCCGCCGACGTCGACGACGTGGTCGACGCCGCCGCCGGTCAGCTCCGCCACGGCGGGGCCCCACTCCGGGGTGGTCGCGTGGTTGAGGGTCTCGGCCGCGCCGAGCGCGCGCAGCCGCTCCAGCTTCTCGTCGGAGCCGGACGTCGCGATGACACGGGCCCCGGCGAGCGCGGCGAACTGCAGGGCGAACGTGGACAGGCCACCGCTGCCGAGGGTCAGCACGGTCTGGCCGGGGAAGACCCCGCCCTCCTCGACGATCGCGCGCCACGCCGTCACCCCGGCGCTGGGCAGTGTCGCGGCCTCGGCGTAGTCCAGGTGCGCCGGCACGGCCACCAGCGCGTCCTCCGGGAAGACGGCGTACTCGGCCAGCGTCCCGTCAAGCGAGCCGAAGAGGTCGTCCGCGGTCTTCTCCGGCGTCCCGGGACCGGCGAGCCAGTTCGGGAAGTACGTCGCGGCCACCCGGTCGCCCACCGACCACGAGCGCACGCCGTCGCCGAGGCCGACCACCTCGCCCGCGCCGTCGGACAGCGCGACGACGTCCGGCTTGACCGGTTTCGGGTAGAAACCCTTGAGGATCATCAGGTCGCGGGCGTTGACCGCCCACCCGCGCAACCGCACGAGGACCTGACCGGGGCCGGGTTCGGGGACGTCACGCTCGCCCAGAACGAGCCCGGCTCCGGGACGCGGCAGGGAAAAGTACTTCACAGCGGCTCCAAGGGTGCGGGGAAGTCGTCAACGGGGCCAGTGTGTCGAAGTCGCGAGCTCTTCGTCGACGGTCTCGAGAAGTTCCGGTGTCAGTTCGGCGAGTGACGCCGGGAGGTGCCGGACGCCGTAGCCGGCCATGAACTCCCGCTGACGTGCGTGGGCCGGGCTGGAGGGGAACCCGATGAACCCCGCGCCGTGCTCGCGCGCGTCGGCGGCCACCCGGCTCACGTCGTCGACGAACACGATCTCGTCGAACCCGACGTCGAACACCGTGCGGGCGATGTGGTCGACGCCCGGCCGGTGCTCGTTGATGCTCACGTACGGCACTTCCGCGTCGAGCAGGGCGGTGAAGTCGCCGAGGTACCGGTCGAACGTGTGCTCCCGGGTCCGCCCGCCGTAGCAGACGAGCCGGACGGGCAGCCCGCCCAGCGCCGTCAGGCAGTCCTGGACACCTTCGGCGACCCGGATCGGGTGCTCCCGCAGGTACTCCTGCCGCGCGGCCCACAGCTGCTTCAGCGTCTCCTCGGCCGGCTGGTCCAGGTCGCAGAGCCGGGTGACCTTCTCGGCGACGACGATGTCGCGCAGCCCGATCACGTCCCGCTCGGCTTCGGCGTCGTACACCCCGCCGTGCCCGGTGACGAACCGGGCGATCATGTCCAGGTACGTGTCGTCGATGAGCACGCCGTCGCAGTCGAGCGCGACCACGCGCAGCTTCTCGAGCGCGGTCACCGCTGCGCGAACACTTCCCGCGCGGCGGCGATGGCGTTGAGCGCGGCCGGGAAGCCGCAGTAGAACGCCAGGTGCAGGATCGTCTCGACGATCTCCTTCTCCGTGCCGCCGACGTTGAGCATGCCGTGCAGGTGCACCTTCAGCTGCGGCGTCGCGGTCCCGAGCGCGACGCACGCGGCGATCGTGACGATCTCGCGGTGGCGCAGGCTCAGGTGCGGCCGGCTGTAGAGCTCGCCGAAGGAGAACTCGATGATGTAGGCGGCCAGGTCGGGCGCGATGTCCTTCAGCGCCTCGGCGACCTTCTCCCCCGCGTCGCCGTCGATCGCCTTCATCGCGGCCAGGCCGCGCTCGTGGCGGTCCTCGATGCCGGCCCACGGCAACGCGGGCTCGTTCCGGTCTTCGGGCTCCGGCTCGTCGTCCGGCAGGCCGGCGAACGCCGCTTTCAGCTCCCCCAGCGCGTTGAGCGTCGCGGGGAACCCGGCGAACGAGCTGATGTGGATGACCGCCTCGATCAGCTGGCGCCGGGTGCAGCCGACGTTCAGCGCGGCCTTCGCGTGGAACTGCAGCTGGGATCCCGCGTAGCCCAGCGCGGTCAGCGCGGCGACCGTCGCCAGCTGCCGGTCCGGGAGCGGCAGGCCGGGACGGTGGTAGACGTCGCCGTAGATGAACCCGACACATCGCTCGCCGAACTCGGCCTCGCCGATGCTCGCGAACAGGTCCAGCACGGCCGGGCGGTCCACCCCGCCGAGCCGCTGGATGAGGGCCAATCCCTGGGCGAAGGACGCGTCGGACATCGTCGTGGGGTTTCCTTCCGCAGTGGTTTCGCCGGGTGTTCCCCGCGTCAGCCGAGATAGGCGCGGGTCGCCTGGTCGGCCTTGCGGCGTTCCAGGGTGTCGATGCGGTCCAGCCGGATCATCGCGTAGTCGATGCCGGCGGTGGCCACGGTGCGCCCGTGCTGGCGCACCGCGGCGGTGGCCCGGAACTTCAGGTGGTGGGCCCGCACGAGGTCGGACTCCTCGATGCGCGACTCGACCGTGGCCGGCAGCGGGAACAGGAAGTCCTCGAAGGACAGGTCGATCCGCTGCCACACCCCCGCGTAGCCGGACGTGGCCAGGGACGGGCGGAGGGCGGTCTCGAACTGGGCGATGCAGATCTGCCGCATCGCCTCGATGATCACGATGCCCTGCACGTGCTCGCCGGTGTGGTGGTCGAGGACCAGCTCGTTGTCCCGGTGGATGCGCAGATCGGCCTGGCAGAGCGTCGCTTCCGGACTGTGCACGCCCGCCAGCAGCACGTTCTCCGGGCGGTGCTTGTGGACGACCTCCGGGGCCACCGGCACCGGACCGAACGCCGCCGGGTCCACCAGGCACACCACACCGCCGGTCTTGTCGGCCGCGGCTTCCAGCAGGTCGCGGTCGGTCCCGTCGACACCCTGTCCGGGGTGGACGACCCAGTGGCAGCCGTCGACGTCCGGGCCGCCGGAGCCCATGAAGGCCAGCAGCCCCGACACCGTGAAGACCTGGTCACCGCGGGCGAACCGGGCGAACCGGTCGGCCACCACCACGACGTGCCGGCGCGTGCGGCCGTCGAGCGCCCAGTCAGGGGCGGTACCGGCCGGTCCGGGGGGACCGTCTTGAGGTGCGCGGCGTGCAGAACCAGCCGGCTCTGCCATCGGCACCTCCATCCGGATCGGGTCGAGCGTCACGGCCGCGCCGACGCCTGCGCGTCCAGGAGCGCCTCCGCGAGGTTGCGGGCCGCTACGACGTTCCGCCAGCGCGGACCGGACAGTTCGTCGGCGAGGACCTTGAGCATGGCACGCACCATGTCCGGCTGTCTGCCCACATCGGCGATCAGCAGGGGTTCGACTTGGGCGGCGGCGCCCTCGAGATCGTCGAGCCGCAGGTGCGCGCGGCCCGTGTCGATCCGGATCATCGGGTCCATGGCGCCCCAGCGGTTCTCCAGCGACAGCTTCTCGTGGGCCTCGCGCGCCGTCTTGAACTCGCGCAACGCCGCCGAAGCCTGCCCGACCGACAGCAGCGACGTGCCGGCCATGTAGTGCCGGCGGTCCTTCGTGATGTTGAAGAACCGGTCTTCGCCACCGGCGCCGAGCTCCGGGTCCTCGATGCTGGTCCAGCGCGCGATCGCGTCCAGCACCTGCGGCTCGGCCTGCACCGACGACCACCCGCGCGCCTCGGCGAGGATCAGCGGCGCGTCCGTGAGCCGCTTGCCCACCTGGTAGTTGAGCCCGTCGGAAGCCAGTTTCGCGGACTCCACGCCGCTGCCGGCCCAGAACGCCACGCGGGCCTGCGACGTGCGCACCCAGCGCCGGGCGAGGAAGTCGTCGGCGTACTGGGTGTAGAGCCAAGCGGCGGAGTTCAGCTCCCGCGACAGCCGGAACCGGCCGAGGTCACCGGCGATCCACGCCATCATCGACGCGCACTTCGCCCCGACGAGCAGCAGGTCCTGGGTCTGCTTCGGACGCTGGCGGCCCCGCAGCAGCGCGGCCGTCCGTTCCCCGACGACGGCGAGCTGCGAGAGCGCCGAGTCCGGTGCGGTCCGCGTGTAGGCGCCGCCCACGAAGTCGAGGTCCGACCACAGGTCGTCGAGCTGGACGTCGTCCACGTTGGTCTTGGTGAGCAGGATGGCGTCGTCGAGCGAACCCGCCCCGACGTCGGCCTCCGGGCCGGGCTCGACGCGGGCGAGGGCGCGGGCCGGGTACGGCAGCTCCTCCGCGACGCCCGGCGGAGCCGCGGCCGGCTCGACGTCGGCGTGGTACTCGGCGAGGTCCTTGGCCGGGAGCTGCTCGAGGTCACGCAGCCCGAGCAGGGACTTCCAGCTCGTGCCGTACACCTGCGCCAGCACGCGCAGGGCCGTGACGGTGGGCCGGACCCCGCGTTCGGGCCACTGCTCGTACTCCCAGATGCGGGTACCCCGCATACCCGCACGGGGGTCACCCGTAAGGGTGTTGAACTGGTGCGCCGCCACGTCCAGCGACAACTCGGACGCCAGCCGCCAGGCGGTGCGCGGCGGGACCCCGCATTCGACGATCAGGTTCTCCGCCACGCGCGCCGGGATGGCCTCCGCGGGAAAACCCAAGGCTGCCAACCGGTCGCGCAGCTGTGCACGGTACGGCTTACTCCCTGGTTTGACCTGTCGACTCATCGTTCATCCAACGATTTCCGGAGTACTGGTGCACGGACCGACAGTACCGCAGCGTGACGGTCGCGGCCTCCGATGTGACAAAGCCGCGGCACGCGGGAAAGCGCCGAACGACGGAAAACCAGAGGTGCCGGCCGACCTGGGGGTCGTCGGCCCGCACCCGGTCTCAATTTTGAAGTGCAACCCCCCGCGCGCACCGCGAACGCCTTCGCCCGCGCACCCGGCGGCCGCGCGTGCGTCAGCCCGCGGCGAGGAAGTGCTGCCGGATCCCCGCGCCGAACGCCGTCGGCGTGCCGTCGTAGGCCGAGATCAGCGCGGGCCCGGTGGAGCAGTTCCAGGTGTTCCACGTCCAGCCGAGGTAGGACGCCTGGTGGCGGTCGAGCCAGTCCATCAGGCCGGTGACGTAGCCGCTCGCGCAGTCGTTCTCGCCGATCTCGCCGGCCACCAGCGGCACGGCCGCCGCGACCGGGGCGAGCTGGCTGTCCCAGCAGGACGACGAACTGCAGGTGTTGAAGTTGTACGAGTGCCAGGAGGCCACCAGGTTGCCCGCCGGGTCGCTCGGCTTGTACTGCAGCCACTGGGTGAGGTCGTTGGAGTAGGCCAGGCCGCCCAGCATGAGCACGTTGGTCGCGCCGGTCGCGCGGACGGCGTTCACCAGCGTCTGCATGCCCGCCACCGGGTAGCCGATACCGGAGCACGCCGAACCGCCGTCGCGCCAGCACGTCCAGGCCGCGGCCGAGCCGGCGACGGCGCGGTCGAGGTAGGGCTCGTTGAACAGGTCCAGGATCGTCGCGTTGTCCCCCTTGAACGTGTTCGCGACCGACGTCCACAGGTCCACCGCGTGCGCGGCGTCGGTCATCGGCTTCTGGCACGTCGAATTGACGTCGGCGCACGCGGAGGAGTTTCCGGTGTAGCTGCCCTGGGTCCAGTGCAGGTCGAGGATCGCGACCAAGCCGTTCTGGTGCAACAGGTCCACATAGGACTTGAGCGCGGCTCGGTAGGTCGCGCCGGCGTAGGCCGGTTCGACGTTGGGCAGGCCGAGCCAGCAGTCCTCGTTGAACGGCACGCGCACGACGTTGGCGTGCCAGCTCTTGATCGCGGCCACCGAGGCGGCGTCCATCGGGCCGTCGAAGATGCCGTTGCCCTGCACGCAGGCGAACTCGCCGCCGGAGCGGTTCACCCCGCGCAGGGTGACGGGCGTGCCCGCGGTGTCGGCCAGGCGGTTGCCGGCGACGTGCAGGGCGGGTGCGCCGGCCGGCGGCGGGGTCGTGGTGACGGTCGTCGGTGGCGGCGGGGTCGTGGTGGTCGGGGGCGGGGTGCCGCCGCAGGGCGCGCCGTTGACGCTGATCGAGGCGGGTGCGGTGTTGGTGCCGCTGTAGCCGAAGTTGGCCCCGGCGGTGACCGAGGCGTTCGGGGCGACGGTGCCGTTCCAGCCCGCCGGGGTGACGGTGACCGTCTGGCCCGTCTGGGCCCAGGTGGCGTTCCAGCCCTGCTGGAGCTGCTGGTTTCCGGCGTAGTTCCAGCTGATCTGCCAGCCGGTCAGCGGCGTCGTCCCGAGGTTCTTGAGGGTGAGGTTGGCGGTGAAGCCGCTCCCCCAGTCGTTCACGGTGTAGCCGACTTCGCAGGCCGTCGCCGCCGCGGCGGGCGTCGGCGTGCCGAGGGTGAAGGCCGTCGTCGCGCCGACGACGGCGAGCGCGCCGAGGGCGCCGAGCAGTGCTGGTCCGGAACGCATCGATCACTCCTTTGTGCACGACAGGACACCTGAGAGCGCTCCCAGCAATGGCCGACGCTACCGCGCGGCCCGGCGGCTGTAAACCTCGCGACGATCTCCCGCGAACAACCCGGAATCCACTCCAACGGCGGCACCCACCCACTCTCGGCCGTGGCGCAGCGCGACCGATACATTTCTTTTACGCCAACGGGTTCGGCCGTTCAGGAGCGTTCAGTGGCCGATCGCGGCGGGACGGCTCCGGAAAGCCGTCCACCGGATCGGGCCGCGTCCGGGTCGCGCTTTACAACGACGATACAGCGGGGTTACCTTCTCGTCGGCTGGAAGCGCTCCCATGCCAGGCCGAGGTCGTCAGACCGAGGCCACGAAACACCAGGGGCGGCGGGGGGTCAACCCCCCCCCCCCCCCACCTGGGCCCGCGGCT
>NZ_JBICSQ010000084.1:0-34632 GCF_043197175.1 Amycolatopsis sp. NPDC049252 | reverse complement strand
CCCTCCGCGGCTCCGACCCGTCCTGACCCTCGCCCCCGCCCGCCGCTCGCATCCGCCAACACCGTCGGCGGAACCGGAGCCCGGCCTAGGCCCCGCGCACTTCGGCCCAGAACCCCGGCGTGCCCGGCCGCAGGTGCGCCGCCCGGAGCTGCCCCAGCTCGGCCGTGCGCGAGGTGTCGGCCGGCTGCGCGAGCGCCTCGCCCCAGTCCCGGCGCAGCGCCGGATCCACCTGGCCCGGACCACGTACTCCCGCAACGGGCGGAACTGCACGTCGGGCCGGTCCGGGACGCGGACATTTCGCCGGTGTGACCGCCTGGCCGCGACGGCGACAGCGGCTTAAAGTGGACCCGTGAGTCCAACGCAGGCGAAGCAGCTGACCGCCAAGGGCGCCGCCACACGGCAGCGGATCATCGAAGGTGCGGCGGCCGAGATCCGCGAACGCGGGGTCGCCGTCACGACGCTGGACGACGTCCGGGCGCGGACGGGCACCAGCAAGAGCCAGCTGTTCCACTACTTCCCCGACGGCAAGGACGAACTGCTGCTGGCGGTGGCGCGGTTCGAGGCCGACCAGGTGCTGGCCGTGCAGCAGCCCCAGCTGGGCAAGCTGACGTCGTGGGCCGGGTGGCGGCGCTGGCGCGACACGGTCGTCTCGCACTACCGGGGCCGCGGGCAGCACTGCCCGCTGAACGTGCTGATCTCCCAGCTCGGCCGCGCCACCCCCGGCGCGCAGGCCGTGGTCAGCGAGATGCTGCGGCGCTGGCAGGACGAGATCGCGGCCGGCATCGGCCACCTGCGTGACGCGGGCGAGGTGGCGCCGGGCGTCGACCCGGAACGCACCGCGGCCGCCCTGCTGGCCGGCATCCAGGGCGGCGTGGTGGTGATGCTGTCGACGGGCCGCATCGACCACCTCGAGGCGGCCCTCGACGTCGGCATCGAGAACCTGCGCGCGAGCACCGGCCGAAATCCGTGAAGGCCACATCGAGGGACTCTGAGTCCCTCGATGTGGCCTTCACGGACAGGAAAGCGGGAGGTCAGGCGTTCTTGATCGCCGAGATCTCGAACTCGAGGGTGACCTTGTCGCTCACCAGCACGCCACCGGTCTCGAGGGCGGCGTTCCAGGTGATGCCGTAGTCCTTGCGGCTGATCGTGGTGGAGCCCTCGAAGCCGATCCGGTCGTTGCCGAACGGGTCCTTCGCGGAGCCCTCGAACTCGAACGGAATGGTGACCGAACGGGTGACGTCCTTGACGGTCAGGTCGCCGGTCACGTCGAAGCTGGTCTCACCGGTCTGCTTGATCTCGGTGGAGGTGAAGGTGATGGTCGGGTACTCGTCCATCGCCAGGAAGTCGTTGCTCTTCAGGTGGCCGTCGCGGTCGGCGTTGCGGGTGTCGATGCTGTGCACGTTGATGCTCACCTGGGCGGACGACTTCTCGGGGGCGTCCCCGTCGATCGTCGCGGTGCCGGTGAAGTCGTTGAAGCTGCCGCGCACCTTGGTCACCATGGCGTGCCGGGCGTTGAACCCGATCCGCGAGTGAGCGGCGTCCAGGGTGTATTCACCGGTCAGCTGGGGGTAGGTGGTCGCGCTGGTCATGCTCTTCTTCTCTCGTCGGTGGTGGCGCCCCCCAGTGATTGAGGGTTCAACGACACCATACTCGATACGACTGGTTGCGCAAGCAACCAGTCGATAGACTGCCGATATGGGTGACTTGGCCGCGCTGGACGCCGACGAAAGCTCGTTCTGGCGTCCACTGACCCGCATCATCACTGTCCTCCCCCGCACGCTCGATGACCAATTCCTGCCCGACACCGGCCTCACCATGACCGACTACACCGTGCTGGTGGAGCTGTCGGAGGCGCCGGGCACCCTGCTGCGCCTCTCCGCGCTGGCGTCGGCGACCGCCCTGTCGCTCAGCCGGATCAGCCGGGTGGTCGACGACCTGACCCGCCGCGGCCTCGTCGAGAAGCGCCGCTGCCCCGAGGACGGCCGAGCGTCCAACGCGGTGCTCACCGACGCGGGCATGACGAAGCTCAAGGCGGCCTACCCCGGGCACCTCGCCCGCGTCCGGGCGTCGGTGTTCGCCCACCTCAGCCCCGAGGACGTCCGCACGGCCGGGCCCGTGCTGGCCCGGCTGGCCGCGGCCCTCGACGCCGACCCGATCTCCGAAGAGTGCGAAGGAACCCGATGACAGACGGCGAGTTCAAGCGCGACCTGAACTACATCCCCGACCGGATCACCGCCGACGGCCGCGACGGCTGGCCGGTCGAGGCCGGCCGCTACCGCCTGATCGTCGCGCGGGCGTGCCCGTGGGCGAACCGCGCGGTGATCGTGCGGCGGCTGCTCGGCCTCGAACCCGCGCTGTCGATGGGCATGGCCGGGCCGGTCCACGACGAGCGGAGCTGGAGCTTCGACCTCGACCCGGACGGGCGCGACCCGGTGCTCGGCATCGAGCGGCTGCAGGAGGCGTTCTTCAAGCGCGACCCGGAGTACCCGCGCGGCATCACCGTGCCCGCGTTCGTCGACGTCCCGACCGGCCAGGTCGTCACCAACGACTTCGCCCAGATGACGCTCGACATGTCCACCGAGTGGACGGCCCACCACCGCGACGGCGCGCCCGAGCTGTACCCGGACAAGCTGCGCGACGAGATCGACGACGTCGCGCAGAAGGTGTTCACCGACGTCAACAACGCGGTGTACCAGTGCGGTTTCGCCCGGTCACAGGAGGCGTACGAGCACTCTTACCGCAAGCTGTTCGCCCGCCTCGACTGGCTGTCCGAGCGGCTCGCGGACCAGCGTTACCTGGTCGGCGACACGATCACCGAGGCCGACGTCCGCCTGTTCACCACGCTGGTCCGCTTCGACGCGGTCTACCACGGCCACTTCAAGTGCAACCGCCAGAAGCTGACCGAGCTGCCGGTGCTGTGGGCGTACACGCGTGACCTGTTCCAGACGCCGGGCTTCGGCGACACGATCGACTTCGCGCAGACGAAGGAGCACTACTACGTGGTGCACCGCACCATCAACCCGTCGGGCATCGTCCCGCTGGGCCCGGACCTGTCGGGTTTCCTGACCCCGCACGGCCGCGAGCAGCTGGGCGGCCACCCGTTCGGGGACGGCACGCCGCCGGGGCCGCCGCCGGAGGCCGAGCGGGTGCCTAGCCTGGTTTGACGGCGTCGGCGTAGCGCGCCGACAGCGTCCGCAGCCGCTCCACCAGCTCGAGCGGTGACTCCACCCGGAACGGGACGTCCAAAGTGGACACCACGAACGCGATCAGGTCGAAGGAGTCCGAAGCCAGCTCCAGCAGGCAGCGCCGATCGTCGACAGGCGTGACGTCGCCGTCCACCCGGCCGCGGATTTCTTCGGCCGGAGCCGACACGAGAAGGCGGGCGCGGTAGGGCCACAGCTCGCGGCCCATCGTGCGGTTGAGGTACGCCGTCAGGTCGCCGTCCGGCGGGTCGCGGTGGGTGAAGCGTGGGCCGTTCGGGGTGCGCAGATTCAGCCGGTCGGCACGGAACGTCCGCCAGTCCGCTCGGCCGGTGTCCCAGCCGACCAGGTACCAGCGGCGGCCCCACGACACGAGCCGGTGCGGTTCGACGTCACGACGGGACTCGGTGCCGTCGTGGCTCACGTAGTCGAAGCGCAGCGTCTCCGCGGCGCGGATCGCGGCCGAAACGGACGTCAGCACCGACGCCTCGACCACCGGGCCGCGCACCGGGAGAGCCAGCGAAGCCGCGCCGAAGGCCGCAACGCGGTGCCGCAGCCGCGACGGCAGCACCTGCTCGACCTTGTTCAACGCCCTCAGCGACGCCTCCTCCAGCCCGGCGACCCCGCCGGACGTGGCGCCGTGCAGGCCGACCGCGACCGCGACGGCCTCGTCGTCGTCCAGCAGCAGCGGCGGCAGCTCGGCCCCCGCGCCGAGGCGGTAGCCGCCGACCGGGCCCATCGCCGCGTGCACCGGGTAGCCCAGCTCGCGCAGGCGGTCGACGTCACGGCGGACCGTCCGCGTCGTCACACCCAGCCGCTCGGCCAGCTCGGTGCCGGACCAGTCCCGGTGCATCTGCAGCAGCGACAGCAGCCGGAGCAACCGGCCAGGGGTTTCCCGCATGCGTCCCAGCATGCCGGACGACTAGGACCGATCCTGTCCTATACGCGCGCGAAGCTACGGTCATGGAACCCTTCCGCATCGACGTCCCGCAGGCCGGCCTCGACGAGCTGCACCACCGGCTCGCCCGCACCCGCTGGCCCGGCGAGCTGCCCGGCGCCGGCTGGGCGTACGGCGTGAGCGAGCCCTACCTGGCCGAGCTGGTGGAGTACTGGCAGACGGGCTTCGACTGGCGTGCGCAGGAGGCCCGGCTCAACGCGTTTCCGCAGTTCACGACCACGATCGACGGCCAGCGGGTGCACTTCCTGCACGTCCGCTCCCCCGAGCCGGACGCGACCCCGCTGATCCTGACCCACGGCTGGCCGAGCACGGTGGCCGACTTCCTCGACGTCCTCGGCCCGCTCACCGACCCGCGGGCCCACGGCGCCGACCCGGCGGACGCGTTCCACGTCGTCGCGCCGTCGGTGCCCGGCTTCGCCTTCTCCGGGCCGACGAACGAGCCCGGCTGGAACACCCGCCGGATCGCGCGGGCGTGGGCCGAGCTGATGCGGCGCCTGGAGTACGAGCGCTACGGCGCTCAGGGCGGCGACTTCGGCAGCATCGTCTCCCCCGAGCTGGGCCGGACGGCCCCCTCGGAAGTCCTGGGCGTGCACGTCAACGCCGTCGCCAACGCCGGTGTCCCGACCGCACCCGGTGACCTCGAGCGACTGTCCGAAGAGGACCGCGAGCGGGCGCGCGAGAACCAGGTGTGGTGGTACGCGCACTCCGGCTACGCCACGCAGATGGCGACCCGGCCGCAGACGCTGGCCTACGCGCTCAACGACTCCCCCGCCGGGCAGCTGGCGTGGAACCTCGAATGGTTCGTCGACTGGGATCCCACCGTGACCCCGCAGGCGCCGGTGTCCCGCGACGCGATCCTGACCAACGTGACGATCTTCTGGCTCACCGGCACCGCCGGCTCGGCCGCGCGCCTCTACCTGGAGGCGGGCCAGGACGGCTGGGGTGAGCGCCCGGCACCGTCCGGGGTGCCGACGTCGGTGACGAACTTCCGCGGCGACCACGCGATCCGCGGCCTGGCGGCGCTGTCCAACACGGTCACCCGCTGGCGGGAGTACGACTCCGGCGGGCACTTCGCGTCCCTTCAGGCGCCCGAGCTGCTGGTGCGGGACATCCGCGAGTTCTTCCGCGAGCTCTAGTCCACAGTGGACACCCGGCGCCGGCGCCGGTCCACGGCGCCGTCGAGCAAGGGCCGCTGTTCCTCGACCACCGTGTCCAGCGGCGCGACGTCCTGGTGCGCCCGCGCCAGGACGATCGCGCCCTCCAGGGTGCTCAGCATGAGCACCGCCAGCGAAGCGCTGCGTGCCGAAGGCACGCCGAACCGCGCCAGCGTCTCGGCCAGGGGCCGTTGCCAGCCCTCGAAAGCCTTGCCGACGGCGTCGCGCAGGCTGTCGCTCGTGGCCGCCGCGTCCGCGACCGTCGCCACCAGCGGGCAGCCCGCGTCGAAGCCGGTCGCGGTGAACTCGTCGCGCCACTGCGCGGCCATCGCGGCGAACAGGTTGCCCGGCGTCGGGTCTTCGAGTTTGGCCGCGACCCGCTCGACCCGGCGGGCGGCGTAACCCCCGGCCCAGGCGACGGCTTCGGCGATCAGCTGGTCCTTACCGCCCGGGAAGTAGTGCTGCAGGGACCCCCGCGGCGCCTCGGCGTGCGCGACCACGTCCCGCATGCCGGTCGCCCCGACGCCCTGGATCCGCACCAGCTGCGCGGCGCTCAGCACGATCCGCTCGCGCGGCGTCCTCGTCATCGGCTGCCTCCTTCATGACACTCGTCATGGTAGCCCAGTCGGGCACGACCAGCGCGAAGTCGCGCTCGCCGCGTTCGTAGCCGGGCACCGGACGGAAACCCTGGCGCAGCAGCAGCGCCTCGGCGCCGGTGTTCCCGGCCTGCACGGTGGCCCGCACCGTCCACTCCGGCCAGCGCCCGGCCGCCCACAGCCACCGGCTGAGCGCGCTCGCGATCCCCTGCCGCTGCCAGGCGTCGGCGACCAGGACGCCGAGCTCGGCCGTCCCGGGCGTCTCCGAGACGAAGTTCAGCAACCCCACCGGAATGCCACCGGACGTGGCCAGCAGCGCGACGCCGCCAGGTGGCCCGGCGAACAGGAACCGCTGGTAGCGCCGGAAGATCTCGCCCGGTTCGGCCGGGCCGCCCATCATGAAGCGCCGCCGGAGACTGCCCGGCGAACAGGCCGCGACCAGCGCGGCCACGCACTCCCGGTCGGCCGGGCGGTCGCCCAGCTCCCGGATCCTTATGACGGCTGTCATAGTCCCATGGGAGCACAGCTCGGCCGGGCGCACACTATGACAGGCGTCATAGATCGACTCGCCCCGGCCGGGGATCCGTCGTTCAGGTGATCAGGAACGCGCCGCTCGACGAACGGCGGTACGAAGAACCATGCTGGAGCTGCGGAGAGACCCGCGATGAGGGCAGGAGGAAGAACCACTCCCTTCCATGTTAAACGTATACCGCACCCCAGGGCTTGTGGCAAGACCCCGGTCGTGCCGCAGAATCATCGGCCGTAGCCGTGAACTGCGGCTACGGATTCGAATCAAACGGGGGTTTTGCGAGTGCGTGTGTTGTTGTCGACCTACGGTTCGCGGGGAGACGTCGAACCACTGGCCGGGCTCGCGGCGGCGCTGCGGGCCCTCGGCGCGGAGGTCCGGGTGTGCGCGCCGTCGGACGAGGACTTCGCGCGGCGGCTGGCCGGCGTCGGGGCGGAGTTCGTGCCGGTCGGCCCGTCGGCCCGGGAGCTGACCCGGGCGGCCCCGCCGCCGTCGTCCCTGCCGGAGCGCGCCGCGCAGCTGATCGCGGCGCAGTTCGAAGTGCTCCCGGCCGCGGCCGGGGGCTGTGACGTGGTGGTGGCGACCGGCATGCTGCCGACCGCGGCCGGCGCACTGTCGGTGGCCGAACTGCTGGGGATCCCGTCGGTGTTCGTGGCCTTCCAGAAGTCCACGCTGCCGTCACCGCACCACCCGCCGCTGGCCTACCCGGGCCGGCCGCACCCGCCGGGGGCGACCGACAACGGGCTGCTGTGGGGGCTGGACGCCGAAAGCGTCGACGAGCTGTTCGAAGCCGCCCTCAACACCAACCGGGTGGCGAACGACCTGCCGCCGGTGGCGGGCGTCCGCGACTTCGTCGTCGGCGACCGGCCGTGGCTGGCGACGGACCCGGTCCTGGACCCGTGGCGGCCCACCGGCCTGAACGTCACGCAGACCGGCGCGTGGATCGTGCCCGACGACCGGCCGCTGCCCGGCGACCTCGAGACGTTCCTGGCCGCGGGGACCCCGCCGGTCTACGTGGGTTTCGGCAGCATGCCGATGCACGCGGCGGCGGACGTCGCCGGCGTGGCCGTCGAGGCGGTCCGTGCGCAGGGCCGCCGGGTCCTCGTGCTGCGGGGCTGGGCGGACCTGGGCGCGGTCGACGAGCGGGACGACTGCTTCGTCGTCGGCGAGGTCAACCACCAGGCGCTGTTCGGCCGGTGCGCCGCGGTCGTGCACCACGGCGGCGCGGGGACCACGACGACGGCCACCCGCGCCGGCGCGCCCCAGGTGGTGGTGCCGCAGGCGACGGACCAGCCGTACTGGGCGGGACGGGTGGCCGACCTGGGTGTCGGCGTGGCCCACGACGGGCCGGCGCCCACCGTCGAGTCGCTCTCGGCCGCGCTCCGGACGGCTCTGACGCCGGAGACCCGCGCCCGCGCGGCCGCCGTGGCGGGCACGATCCGCACCGACGGCGCGCAGTTCGCCGCGCGGCTGCTCCTCGACGCCGTCGAGCACGAAAAGGCGCTCGCGTGAACGATTCTTTCACCGGTACCGAAAGGGGATTCGTGGCCGACGTGATCGTGGCCGGCGGCGGCCCGACCGGCGTCATGCTGGCCTGCGAGCTGCGGCTGCAGGGCGTGGACGTGCTGGTGCTGGAGAAGGAGCCGCAGCCGTCTCCGGTGGTGCGTGCGCTCGGCATCCACGCGCGCACCATCGAGATCATGGACCAGCGCGGGCTGCTGGAGCGGTTCCTCGCGCTCGGCAAGAAGTACCCGCTCAACGGGTTCTTCGCCGGGATCAGCAAGCCACAGCCCACCCACCTGGCCACCTCGCACCCGTACGTGCTGAGCATCCTGCAGCCCGTCACCGAGCGCCTGCTGAACGAGCACGCCGGCGAGCTGGGCGTCGAGATCCGGCGTGGCTGCGAGGTGACCGGGCTGGCCCAGGACGACCACGGGGTGACGGTCGACCTGGCCGACGGCACGCAGTTGCGGGCGCGTTACCTCGTCGGCTGCGACGGCGGCCGCAGCACGGTGCGCAAGCTGCTCGGCGTCGGCTTCCCCGGCGAGCCCACGCGGGTCGACACGCTGCTGGGCGAGATGGAGCTGACCGAGGATCCCGAGACGCTCACCGCCGTGATGACCGAGATCCGCAAGACCCAGAAGCGGTTCGGGGTCGGGCCCATCGGGGACGGCCTGTACCGCCTCGTCGTCCCGGCCGACCGGGTGGCGCAGGACCGCTCGGCGCCACCGGACTTCGACGAGTTCAAGCGGCAGCTGCGGGTCACGGCCGGCACCGACTTCGGGGTGCACTCCCCGCGCTGGCTCTCCCGCTTCGGCGACGCCACCCGGCAGGCCGAGCGGTACCGGGTCGGCCGGGTCCTGCTGGCCGGCGACGCCGCCCACATCCACCCGCCGATGGGCGGGCAGGGCCTCAACCTCGGCCTCCAGGACGCGTTCAACCTCGGCTGGAAGCTGGCCGCCGAGGTCGCCGGCTGGGCACCGGCGGACCTGCTGGACAGCTACGAGGCCGAGCGGCACCCGGTCGCCACGCAGGTCCTGGTCAACACCCGCGCGCAGATGCACCTGACGTCCCTCGAGCCGGGGCCGCAGGCCGTGCGGCAGCTGCTGACCGAGCTGATGGACTTCGAGGACGTGAACCGGTACCTGACCGAGCAGCTCATCGCGGTCGGCATCCGCTACGACTTCGGCGACGGGCCCGACCTGCTCGGCCGGCGGCTGCGGGATTTGGCGCTCAAGGACGGGCGGCTCTACGGCCTGATGCACGAGGGCCGCGGGCTGCTGCTCGACCAGACCGGCCGGCTCGCGGTCGCGGGCTGGGCGGACCGCGTCGATCACGTCGTCGACGTCAGCGAAGAACTGGACGTGCACGCGGTGCTGCTGCGCCCGGACGGGCACGTCGTGTGGGCCGGGGACGACGAAGCACAGCTGCCCGTCGCGTTGCGGAAGTGGTTCGGGGAGGAGAAGGGGGACCGTGTCAGCACCGGGGTATGACGAAGAACTGGGGTCCGAGCGCGAGTACGTCGCCGGGCTCTACACGCGGCTCGACGCCGAGCGCGCGCGGGTGAAGGGGCAGTACCGGGCGGCGCTGGGCGGCCAGGGGCTCGGCGCGATGGAACGCGACGTCGGGGTGCGCGCGCTGGGCCGGGAGTCGAAGCGGCTCGACGTCGTCGACAACGGGCTGTGCTTCGGCCGGATGGACCCGATTTCGGGCGAGCGCTCCTACATCGGCCGGATCGGCCTGTTCGACGAGGAGCACGACTACCGGCCGGTGCTGCTCGACTGGCGGGCGCCGGCGGCGCGCTCGTTCTACACCGCCACCGGCGCGAACCCGGAAGACATGCGGCGCCGCCGGCAGTTCCACACGCGCGGGCGTCACGTACTCGGGTTCACCGACGAGGTGCTCGGCCGACCCACCGAGGGTGACCAGGGTGACGCGGCGCTGCTCGCGGCGATCAACGCGCCGCGCGGGGAGGGCATGCGCGACATCGTCGCGACGATCCAGGCCGAGCAGGACGAGATCATCCGGCTCGACCACCCCGGCGTCCTGGTGATCGAGGGCGGGCCGGGCACCGGGAAGACGGTGGTGGCGCTGCACCGCGTCGCCTACCTGCTCTACACCCAGCGCGAGCGGATGGAGCGCCACGGCGCGCTGGTGGTCGGGCCGAACCCGGCGTTCCTGAGCCACATCGGCCGCGTTCTGCCGTCGCTGGGCGAGACCGATGTCGTCTTCACGACCACCGGTGGTTTCGTTCCCGGCCTGCACGTCACGGCCGAGGACGAGCCGGAAGCCGCGCGGCTCAAGGGTTCTCTGAAGATCCTCGACGTCCTCGCGGCGGCCGTCGCCGATCGGCAGCGGCTGCCGGAGGAGCCGCTGCCGATCGAACTGCGGGACGTCACGGTCCGGATCGACGCCGAGACGGCGGAGTGGGCCCGGCAGGAGGCGCGCGACAGCGGGCAGCCGCACAACGAGGCCCGCGCGGTGTTCACCGAGATCGTCACGTACGTGCTCACCGAACGCGCGATGGGCCGGATCGGCCGCGGCTGGCTGTCCCGGGATGACAAGGCGGAGTGGGAATCGCTGCGGAAGGACCTGCTCGGCGAGCTGGCGGCCGACGAGAAGTTCACCGCGGCGCTCGACGCGCTCTGGCCGGTCTTGACGCCGGAAACCCTGCTGGCCCAGCTGTATCAGTCCCCGGAGCGGCTGAAAGCGGCCGGGGCCGACGAGTCGCTGCTGCGCGCCGACGGCGCCGTGTGGACCGTCTCGGACGTCCCGCTGCTCGACGAGCTGGCCGACCTCCTCGGCCACGACAAGACGGCCGAGAAGGCGGCCGACGCGGCCGCGGCGCGGGAGCGGAAGGCCGAGGCCGAGTACGCCGAAGGCGTCTTCCAGACGATGAAGCTCGACCGGGAGGAGATGGACGAGGACGTCATGCTGTCCGCGGAAAACCTGCTCTACGCCGAGGATCTGGCCGACCGGTTCGTCGTGGCCGACACGCGCAGCCTGGTCGAACGCGCCACCGCGGACCGGGACTGGACCTACCGCCACGTCGTCGTCGACGAGGCCCAGGAACTGTCCGAAATGGACTGGCGGGTGCTGATGCGGCGCTGCCCGGGCCGGTCGTTCACGGTGGTCGGCGACCTCGCGCAGCGCCGGTCGGCGGCCGGGGCGCGGGCGTGGGACGACGTGCTGGCGCCGTACGTGCCCGGCCGCTGGGTCTACCGTTCGCTGACGGTGAACTACCGCACCCCGGCCGAGATCATGGCGGTCGCCGCCGCCGTGCTCGCCGAGTTCGCGCCCGGCGTCCGGCCCCCGGAGTCGGTCCGCGCGTGCGGCGTCCCGCCGTGGTCGAGGCACGTCACCGACGACGAACTGCCCGAGGCCATCGAGGAGTTCGTGCGGGACGAAGGCGGCCGCGAGGGCACCAGCATCGTGATCGGGCCGCCGGGCGTGCCGGGCACGGTGCCGGCGTCGGAGACGAAGGGCCTGGAGTTCGACGCGGTCCTGGTCGTCGAACCGGCGAGGATCCTGGCCGGCAACGCCGCCGACCTCTACGTCGCGCTCACCCGGGCCACGCAACGCCTCGGCGTCCTGCACCGCGAGCCGCTGCCGGCGGCGCTGAGCGGCCTCGCGGAGGTCGTCCGGACCTAGCGCGGTTCGCCCCGGGGGTGCGCGGGTACGTTGCCGTGGCCCGCGCTCCCCCACCGCGAAAGGCGTCCCGATGCAGTTCTACGCCGAACGGCCCATCCGCCGCACCGCCCAGCTCGTCAGCGACCTGCTGGCGTTGGTGCTCGTCGTGTCCGCGGTGTGGCTGGGAACCACGGTGTACGACGAGGTCATGAAGCTGCGGGCGCCCGGCGACGGGCTCGTCGACGCCGGCACCGGGCTGCGCGGCACGTTCGACTCGGCCGCGAACTCCGCCGACGGGATCCCGCTCATCGGCGACGCGCTCGCCAAGGCGCTGCACGGCGGTTCGGACGTCGGCACCAAGCTCACCGACGCCGGCCGCTGGCAGATCGACGCCGTCGAGAACCTGGCCTGGTGGATGGCGGCGATCATCATCGCGCTGCCGATCCTGACGCTGATCGCGACGTGGCTCCCGCTGCGCTGGCACTTCGCCCGCCGCGCGTCGGCCGCGGCCCAGCTGCGAGCGCTGGGCGACGAGGGCCTGGACCTCCTGGCCCTGCGAGCGCTGGCCACGCAGCCCTTGCGCCGCCTCGCCAAGTCCGGCGAGATCGCGACGGGCTGGCGCACACGGGACAAGGAGGTCATCGCGATCCTGGCCGGCCACGAACTGGCCCGCCACGGCCTGGTCTCCTGACCTCGCGCCCGTGTCGTCCATCCAGGTACGCGTGTCGTCCACTCAGGTACGCGTGTCGTCCATCCACGTACGCATGTCGGCCATCCAGGTACGCGTGTCGTCCATCCAGGTACGCATGTCGGCCATTCCGGCTCGCTCGCTCCGAACGGCCGGGACCCCGCCCTCGTGCTCAGCCGGGCACCACCCGTGATCCGAGCGGCATCACGGGTGATCGAAGGGGCATCACTCGTACTTGGCCGGACGACACGCGTACCCAACCGGACGACACGCGTACCTGGGTGGACGACACGCGTACCTGGGAGGACGACACGGGCCTGAGGGTCAGCGCGGGCCCTGCCTGCGGCCCACCGAGCGGCCGATGAAGAAGCCCAGGAGCAACCCCACGATCAGGCCGATCACGATGAAGAAGATGACGGTGGCCGCGGCGATCTTGCCGACGGTGCCGAGGAAGCCCTTGGCCTCGAAGTCCTGGACCGTCGCGAGGGTCTGGACGAGCGTGTAGTGCGTCATGATCACCAGGGTGACAGCACCGGGCGCACCCTGCACGCCGCGAAGGTCCCCCACCGGTGCTCAGGACACCGGTGGGGAGACCTCCGCACTCCGCGGGCCCGAAATCAGCCGACGGAGGGGCCCATCCCGATCGACTGCGGCGTGCTGGCGTCGGGCGAGGGCTGGTGCAGCCCCTCGTCCAGCGGGCCGAACTCGGTCATCAGCGCCGCGCTGCCGCCCCACGGCGTCGCTTCCTCGGCGATCAGGGAGTTCGTCGTCAGCAGCAGCCCGGCCACCGAAGCGCCGTTCTGGATCGCCGAACGGCACACCCGCAGCGGGTCGACGACGCCCAGGGCGATCATGTCGCCGAACTGGTCGTTCAGGGCGTCGAAGCCCTCGTCCGTGCCGAGCTCCCGGGTGCGCGCGACGATCTCGTGCGCCGGGTGCCCGGCGTTGTGGGCGATGAGGAACGCCGGTTCGGCCAGGGCGCGGCGGACGATCTCGACCCCGATCGCCTGGTCGCCCTCCAGCCCCAGGCCTTCCAGTGCCTTCTCGGCGTGCAGGAGCGCCGCTCCCCCACCGGCCACGATGCCTTCGGCCATCGCCGCCCGCGTCGCGGACAGGGCGTCCTCGACCCGGTGCTGCAGTTCCTTCAGCTCGGCCGGGGTCGCCGCCCCGACCCGCACCACCGCGACCTTGCCCGTCAGCGCGCCGATCCGCTCGGTCAGCACGTCCTCGTCGACGCCGAACTGCGCGCGCTCCAGCTCCGCCCGCAGCTGCCCGACCCGGAACTCGACGGCGTCGGACGTGCCGGCGCCGCCGACGATGGTCGTGGTGTTCTCGGTGACCCGGACCTGCTTGGCCCGGCCGAGGTGCTCCAGCGTCATCGTCTCCATGCTGAAGCCGGACGTCCGCGACAGCACCGCGCCGCCGACGATCGCCGCGAGGTCCTCCAGCTTGTGCAGCCGCCGGTCGCCGAACCCGGGCGCGCGCACGGCCACCGACTGGAACGTGCCGTTCACGTGGTTGTGCACCAGCATGGACAGCGCCGTGCCCTCGATCGACTCCGCGATCACCACGAGCGGCCGCGGGGCCCGCATCACCTTGTCCAGCAACGGCATCAGCTGCTGCACCTTGGTGATCTTCTCCGCGGACATCAGGATGTACGGGTCGTCGAGCACCGCCTCGAGCCGGCCCGGGTCGGTGACCAGGTACGGCGAGAGGTAGCCGTTGTCGAACTCGAAGCCCTCGACGAAGTCGACGCTCATCCCGATCATCGGCGACTCTTCGACCGTCACCACGCCGCCGTCGCCGACGGTGTGCAGGGCCTTCGCGATGACGGCGCCGACCGTGTCGTCGTCGTTCGCCGAGATCGCCGCGACCCGCGCGTAGTCCGCTTCGGACACCACCGGGTGCGCCTGCTTCTCCAGGTACGCCACCAGCAGCCCGACGGCGTGGTCGATGCCGCGCTTGACGAGCACCGGGTTGCCGCCGGCCGAGATCGCCCGCATGCCTTCGTGGACGATGGCCTGGGCGAGCACGGTGGCCGTGGTGGTGCCGTCGCCGACGACGTCGTTGGTCTTGATCGCCGCTTCCTTGACCAGCTGCGCGCCCATGTTCTCGAACTGGTTCTTCAGGTGGATCTCGCGGGCGATGGTGACGCCGTCGTTGGTGACCACCGGCGAACCGGTGATCTTCTCGATGATCACGTTGCGGCCCTTGGGGCCGAGGGTGGACTTGACCGCTTCGGCCAGCTTGTCGACGCCCGCCAGCAGCAGGTCGCGGGCGTCCGAGCCGAACCGCAGTTCCTTCGCCATGTTCCTGCTCCTAGGGTGTGAGGATGGCCCGACCGCGCACGCGTCCGGCATCGAGGTCGGCGAGTGCGTCGAGAGCCGCGTCCAGCGGGTACTTCTTCGTGTGGAGCGTGACCTTCCCGGCCTGGGCGAGCACCATCAGCTCCACGAGGTCGTTGTAGGTGCCGACCAGGTTGCCGATGACGTTGCGCTCGGTGGAGATGATGTCGATGGTCGGGATGTCGATGTTGCTGCCGTAGCCGATCACGAAGTGCGACCCGGCGCGCCGGGTCATCGCGAACGCGTCCTGCTGGGCACCCTGTTCGGCGACGAAGTCGAGCACGACCTCGGCGCCGTTGCCGCCGGTCAGGTCGAGCACGGCCTCGACCTGCTTGCCGTCGCCCAGCACCGTCTCGTCGGCGCCCAGGGTGGTCGCCAGCTTCAGCGCGTCGGCGTTGCGGTCGACCACGATCACCCGGGTCGCGGTCAGCGCCTTCAGCGACTGGATGCCGATGTGCCCGAGGCCGCCCGCGCCGTTGACGACGCAGGTGGTGCCCGGGTACAGCAGCGGAACGGCCTTGCGCACCGCGTGGTAGGCGGTGATGCCCGCGTCGGCCAGGGCGGCGACGTCCGAGGGCTGGGTCGACGGGTCGAGCTTGATGCACGCCCGCGCCGACGTCAGCAGGTACTCGGCCATGCCCCCGTCGCTGTCGATGCCCGGGAAGCTCCCGTTCGGGCAGTGCATGTCGTCACCCGCGCGGCAGGCGTGGCAGAGCCCGCACGTCGGGGTCGGGTGCAGGATGACCGTGTCGCCGACCTCGACGTTGGTGACCGCCGGACCGACCTCGTGCACCCAGCCCGCGTTCTCGTGGCCGATCGTGTACGGCAGCGCGACCCCGGACTTCTCGGCCCACTGCTCTTCGATGATGTGCAGGTCGGTGCGGCACACGCCGGCGCCGCCGATCTTCACGACGACGTCGAAGGGCCCGGTGGCGCGCGGCTCCGGTACGTCCTCGATCACCGGTTGCTGGTGGTACTTCTGCAGCCGCACGGCCTTCATCCCGTGCCCTCCTCATCCGAAGTCAGCGAATAACGCGCGCGCAGCATGCCGCGGCACACGCCCGAATTGGCCTCCATGCTCGTGCGGGTCAGCCGGGCGAAGGCCAGGTGCCGTTTCGCCTCGGCCGGCGCGACCGGTTGCCCGGTCGCCGGGTCGACCAGCAACGGGTCGCCGTCGTCGGCGGGCAGGCCGAGCTCGCGGCGGCGGGCCCGCAGCCGGTCGAGGTCCGGGCTCGCCGGGACCTGCCCGAGGGTCAGCTCCGCCGGGTTCAGCCCGGTGCCCGAGAGGGTCCGGCAGACCCGGTCGGTGCCGGCCAGCACGGCCTTGCGCACGAAGTCGTGGCGCAGCGTGTCGAGCTCGTCGACCGCCTCGCCCTCGAACGACGCGACGAACCCCTGCCGCGCCGCGACCCCGCGGTTGATGACGTCGGAGGCGAAGTGGTCGTCGAGCCGGATGTCGAGCCCGGTCAGGCCCGGCACCCCGGCGACGGCGTCGTAGGCGTCCGCGACCATCAGGAACGCGAAGTTGGGCGCGCAGAAGTAGGTCGGCAGCCGCAGCCGGATGACGGCGTGGCCCGCCGCGCTCACCTCGCAGCGGGCCACGAAGCCGAGCTCGGTGAGGGGCTCGTCCAGTTCGGGATCCCGGACGGTGCCCAGCGCCGTCCACACCGCGGCGTGGACGCTGGTGACCAGCGTGGTCATGAGTTCGGCACGCCGACGGGCTCGACGCTCTCCGGGTCCTTGATCCGCAGCTCTTCCGGCACGTCGATGTCGTAGAGACGGGCGGCGTTCAGGCCGAGGATCTTCTTCTTCTGGTCGACGGTCAGCGGCGCGAAGTCCGACAGCTCGTCGTCACCCGGCATGTTCCAGTCGACGAAGCCCTCGACCTGCCACTTGGGCTCCCAGATGGCGTAGTCGGCGCCGAAGATCAGCTTGTCCTCGCCGATCCAGAACATCAGCTCGCCCATCACCTTCGCGAAGAACTTCGGCCGGGCGTGCAGCAGGCCGCCGATGACGACGGCGAGCCCCGCGTAGACGTTGCGCTCCTGGGTGGCCATGAAGCAGAAGTCCTCGATGCGCGGCAGGCCGACGTGCTCGACGATGAAGTTCAGGCCCTGGAAGTCGGTCGCCACGTGGTCCACATCGGACACGTCGAAGGCGTCCTTGTCGAGCGGCCAGATCGTCGGTCCCTTGTGGATGTGGACGTTCTTGACACCCAGTTCCTCGCACTTCTCGAGGTACTTGGCCGCTTCCGGGTCCTTGAGGCTCCAGCCGCGGGAGTCCCCGCGCCACTCGGCCGTGTAGAGCTTGACGCCCTTGCAGCCGTACCGCTTGACGCGCTCCTCGAACGCCTTCATGCCCTCGTCGCCTTCACGCGGGTCGAAGGTGGTGTTCACGAGGAACTTGCCGGGGTGCCGTTCGGCCATCGCGCCGTCGGCCTCGGTGGTGTTGAACCCGTTCGTGTACCACTGCCGCAGGTTCGTCGGCTGGAAGATGGCCTTGTCGACGTGCCCGACCTCGAACAGGTCGTGCATCATCAGTTCCTCGGAGTACTTCTGGAACCGGTCGATCGGCCAGTGCGTCTCCTTCGGGCCGAGGCCCTGGTAGGCGTGGAAGCACTCGATCCACCCCTTGGCGTATTCCTCCTGCCCCTTGACCCAGTTGTCCGGGCTGGCGTCCCAGAAATGGGTGTGGGCGTCAACTACGAAATACTTTTCGCCGTCTTTTTCGTACACGGGTGACCCTCCTGAGCGGATCGAGTGCTTCCTTGCTGTTCTGTTTTGACTTACTTGTTGATCACTTTGAGGTCGAAGTCGAGGTACTCGGCCGCGTCCTCGGGGTTGGCGAACATGATCGTGCGGTCGTCCTCGTGGATCATCCGCCCGTAGTGGGTGGACATGCTTTCCTCGAACTCGGCCGCGTTGAACCAGCCCTCTTCCTCGCCGACGGCCTCGTCGACCTCGGCGTAGACCAGGTCGGTCCGGCCCTTCGCGTCGACCCGGATCATCGACGGCAGCGGCGTCACGGTCACGTTGTCCTTGGCGGACATGACTTCCGCGATGATCGCGCCGACCTGGTTGTTCATCAACGTGAAGCCGCACATGTTCGAGGCGGTGTTGTTGACCTTGTACGGGCTTTCCGAGGTTTTGAAGACGGTCACTGGCCCAGCTCCTCCGGTGCTTTGAGACCCAAATCGGACAGGATTCCGGCGAACCGGCTCTTCACGCGGTCGAGACCGTCCTCGAACCGGATCGGCTTCGCGTCGGGCTGCGACCACAGGGGCTGCAGGGCGCGGGCGGCGGAGATGCACCGCGGGACCCAGTCCTCGAGCCACTTCTGCGCGAGCGCCTTGTTCTGCTCGCCGAACTCCTTGTCGTTGATCAGGAGGTCGAACATCGCCTTGGTGTAGCGAAGGTCGCGTTCGGAGAAGTCGAACTCCTCCGCGCCGATCAGTGTCGGGGTGACGAAGTCGCCGTTCGCCGGCGCGGCCTGCTGCACCAGGTTGCTGCGGAACAGCTCGCCGACGAGCGGCTCGAAGACGATGTTCGAGGCGAAGATCGCCTCGCACCAGTCCCAGATCCCGGTCAGCTGCTCGGCGGTCTCCCGCACGCCCTGCCAGGCCGGGTCCTCGTTCCACGTCGTCAGGTGCGCGGTGCCGTCGAAGCCGGGAACCTCTTCGGTGAGCGTCAGCGTGTACAGCGCCAGGTCCTGCGCCGCGCGGATCCGGTGCATGCTGTTCACCGAGATCGCGTTGTTGTGCATGTTCGTCGGCGCCCGCCGGTTGGCGTTGGCGTACAAGTACAGGCCGAGGCCGTGGTCGACGTGCATCCACGCGCCGACGTGCTTGGCGACGAAGTCCACCCAGTTGCGGTTCCACTGCTCGAACGCCTTGGCCTGGCGGGCCGCGTCGATGTTCTGGTTCAGCTGACGGACGACGTTCGCGTTGTACCGGTAGAGGGTGAGTTCCCACTCCTCGTTGGGATCGCGGAACTCGTGCCAGCCGTGCGCGGGCCAGTCGTAGCCCTTGCCGCCGGAGCCGGGGAAGCGCTCGGGCACCGGCCGGTCGGACCCCCACGCCTTCATCGCGGTCCACTCGAGCGGGTAGCCGCCCTTGCCGTCGGCGAAGGCGTAGAGCCAGCCCTGCGACAGGTAGTGCCGCGGGTCCGGCTGGACTTCGACGGTGACGTCTTCGTAGTGACTCTGCTTGCGCTTGGCCGGGGTGAAGTAGTTGTACTGGCGAGCGGTGGAGTCCGGGAAGACCTTGGCGCCCGCCTCGGCGTCGGTGAACGCCGGCTTCGGCACACTGCGTTCGGAAGTGGCTGTCATGGGATCCGTCCTCTGGTGTCAGGCGTCGGATTCGCCCGTGGTGGTGAACTTGTCGTAGAAGACGCGCTTGTCGGCGACGCCGAGCGCGGGCAGCAGTTCCAGTGCCGCTTCGACCATCGGCGGCGGTCCGCAGACGTAGGCGTCGGCCCCTTTCAGGTCGAGGCCGGCCTGGCGCAGGACGTCGGTGATCAGGCCGGTCTCGCCGTCCCAGTCGTCGTCACCCGGCTCGGAAAGCGCCGGGACGTACCGGAAGTTCGGCAGTTTCTCCTCGAGCTCCCGCAGTTCGGCTTCGAAGCAGAGGTCTTGCCGGCGGCGGGCGCCGTAGTAGAAGGTCGCCTTCCGCTCGAGGCCGCGCTCGGCCATGGTCCGCAGGAGCGCGAGGATCGGCGCCATCCCGGCCCCGCCGCCGACGAAGACCAGGTCCGCGCTCGGGTTGTCCCGGAGGGTGAACACCCCGAACGGGCCGGTGATCCGGAGCTGGTCGCCGACCGCGACGTCGGCGTCCAGGAACCGGGAGAACAGCCCGTCGGGGTAGATCTTGATGACGAACTCGAGGAGCCCGTCACGCGCCGAGGTGTTGGCCATCGAGAACGACCGGGACTCCTCGGTGTCCGGGATCGCGAAGTCCACGTACTGGCCCGGGAAGAACTTCAGCGCCTGGTCCGGGTCCGTCAGCTTGACGACGAGGTGGCGCAGGTCGTGCGTGACGTTGTCGTTCGAGACGACCTCGACCGTGGCTTCCTGGATCGGCAGCCCGGACTGGATCATCTCCTCGTCGTAGTTGAGGAGCTCGATCGTGAGGTCCTCGTAGGCGTGGGCCCGGCACAGCAGGGTGAAACCCTCCTCCTTTTCGTAGTCCGGCAACGCGAAGGTCGAGTACTTGTCGTGTTCGACGTCTTCGCCGTCGAGGATGAACGACTTGCAGGCCGCGCACTGCCCTTCCTTGCAGCCGTGCATGAGCATCACGCCCTGCTCGGCGGCGGCGCGCAGGATGGTCTGCTCCTCGGCGACGTCGATCTCGATCCCGACCGGCTCGAACCGGACGCGGTGTTTTTCTGACATGGGGCCCCCGTCTTGCTCGGTGCCGGTGGTCGTGAGTGGGAAACAGTGTTGGAAAGCTGTTTCCCACTCACGACCGGTGGACGCGGTCAGGCCTTCTGCGGTGCCGGGCGCCCGGCCGGGCCCTGGCGGTTGTAGTCGGCCTGGAAAGCGGCCCGCTCCTCGTCGTTCATCTGGTTGAGCAGCACGTTCGGCGACTGCACCTCGGGCATCCGGCGCAGGTGGTCGAGCGTCCACATCTTCTTCGGGTCGAGGTCGAGGTGCGGCTGCGCGACCATGGTCTTGCCGTCGTCGCGCACGAAGCCCATGTCGGTGACGACGTCGGCCCAGTTCCAGCCGTGGTAGAGCGTCTCCCACTCGCGGGCGCCGACCAGCTTGCCCATGTTCGGGGTGTTGCGGCCCTGGTAGGTGGGCCGGAACGCCTCGGCGTCGGTCCAGCGGCACGTCTCCGAGCAGTAGGTGCGCCACTGGTCGTCGACCTTGTCCGTGACCATGTCCTCACGGATGAGGCACGGCACCATGCACGTCCAGCAGCGGTGCGGGTAGACGTAGTTCACGTCCTCGGCGACGATCGGGTGGTGCCCGTTCGGCGTCGCGAGCCGGCTGTAGTTCTCCCACCAGGCGCCGTACTTGTCGTACCACCCGGGGTACTTGTACTCGAACCACTCGAAGTCTTCGTCGGTCATCGGGTCGATGCGCCAGTAGTTGGCGAGCCACCCGGTGGCGAAGAACTGCGCGACCTCGTGGACGTAGCCCTTGTTCCAGATCCGGTTCCACGCCTCCTCGATGAGGTCGTGCGGGATGACCAAGCCGTACTTCTCGAGCGGGACGAGGTAGCTGCGGTAGTAGTCGTCGTAGATCCAGCGACGCCACATCTCCGCGTAGCTTTCCCGGTCCTTGCGGCGGTCCTTCGTGCCGTACTCGATGAACGTGCCGATCGCGGCGTCGACGACGGCGTGGTTGTTCCACCACGCGTACCGCAGGTCGCGCTCGAGCAGCTGGTGGTTGCTCTCGTCCGACAACGCCATCAGCAGCGTCGCGTACCCGTTGCTGATGTGCCGGGACTCGTCCGACTGCACCGAGTGGAACACCGTCGGCAGCAGGTAGTCGCCGTTGGCGGCGGCTTCGGCCGGCATCGCGACGAACAGCGTGTTGGTGAACGCCGTCTCCGCCACGATGGTGAGGTAGATGCTGGCCGCGGTGATCGCGTCACCGGTGATGAAGCCTTCCGCGAACTGGCGGCCGATCGTGCCGCAGTAGTCGTTCTGGAAGTTGCGCAGGCTCGAGTTGAAGCCCGCCGGGTCGATGTAGTTCTGCATGTACAGGCGCTTGAGGTTCTGCTGGATCGTCGAGTGCCGGACCTCGTCGATCATCTGGATCGCCTGGCCGTTGTGCAGTTCCGGGTTGGGCACCGTGCGGAACAGCAGCGGCATCGCCCGCGCCGCGGAGATCTCCGGCAGCGGGATGATGCTCAGGAACAGCTTCTGCCACTCCAGCCACCGTTCCTGCACCTGGCGGAACATGTTGCCGCGGATCGCGCCGTCCTCGGCGCCGTAGACCCGGTGGTCCTTTTCTTCCTGCATCGGGAAGTACGAACGGAGGACCTGCTTCAGCGGGTCCTTCTTCTTGGCCTTCTGGAAGGTGTAGTCGGTCCCGTAGTGCGAAACCGGGGTGTGGTACGCCGGTTCCCACGACAGTTCCTGGATCTTCTGGTGGGCTTTCGCCACACTCTGGCGACTCATGGATCACTCCTTGTCCGTCGCACGCCGTCGAGGGCGGACGTCCTGCGCTCACCATTCAAGGGGCGGCCCGAGGTGACGCGGGTCTCAATCTGAGACAGAACCGCTGCTCAGGGCGCTTCACGCTCGCTGAACATCCGGGCGCGCAGCTCGGCGAGCTCGTTTTGAACGCCGTTCCGCACGCGCGCGTCCCCCTCGACGGTCGGGGTGATGCCGAGCGCGCGCAGCAACGCGGCCGCGGGTTCGCCGGGGTGGCCGTCACCGCCGAACACCGGATGCAGACCCTGTTCGGCCAGATGCGTGAAAACCAGGTTCACAATCGTCCACGGGTTGTACGTCTCAGCGGCCATGACCCCATCGCACCGCTGCCCCGGTGGCCAGAGCGTCTCAATTTGAGACACCGTGACCGGCCTAACCCGCTTAGGCTGGACGGGCGGCACAACGGGTGTGCCCGCACCCACGTGGGCCGCGGGAAGCAGGAGGTCTGCGTGGACGACAACGTGCCCGGCATGCTGCTCGCCGACGACGAGCTCGCCCGGACCCGGGTGCGGTTCCTCACCGCCGAGCAGGTCCCGGCCGGCACCGTCCGGCAGACCATCCTCGCCTCGTGGCGCCGGTCGCGGGAGTTCCAGGTCGAGGCCGACCGGATCGACCCGCTCTACCTCGGCGACCAGAACCTCGACATCCCGCTCATGCGCGGCGCGGAGCCGGTGCTGGGCAAGCTGAGCGAGCAGTTCGACGGCCAGCCGATCAGCCTCATCCTCACCGACGCCAACGGCGTGGTGCTGACGCAGCGCACGGGCGACGGCGACCTGCGGCGGCACCTGGAGCGCGTCGAGCTGGTCCCCGGGTTCAGCTACGGCGAGCAGTCGGTCGGCACGAACGGCATCGGCACCGCGCTCGAGGACGGCCGCGCGACGACGGTGTTCGGCCACGAGCACTACGCCGAGCACCTGGAGAACCTCGCCTGCGCCGGCGTCCCGATCCACCACCCGATCTCCGGCAAGAAGATCGGCGCGGTCGACCTCACCTGCTGGTACAAGGACGCGGGCGGCCTGCTCATCGCGCTGGCCCGCTCGACCGCCGAGCAGATCCGGCAGGCGCTGCTGCGCCACAGCGACCTGCGGGAGATGATCCTCTTCCAGGCCTACCTGCAGACGTGCCGCCGCTGGACCGGCATCGTGCTGGCGTTCAACGACGACATCGTGATGATGAACGACCGGGCGCGGCAGCTGCTCGACCCGGCCGACCAGTCACTGCTGCTGGGCTACGCGACCGAGGCCTTGGCCGACGGCCAGCGGACGTCGGCGATGCTCGCCCTCTCGAGCGGCCTGCGCGTGCGGGTGTACTGCCGCCGCGTGCCGGGCCAGCGTGAGACCGACACGGCGGGTGGCGTGCTGTCGGTGAAGCTGATCGAAGCCGAAGAGACGCTCGCCGCGTCGACCCCGATGCTGCCGATGTACCTGCCGGGCGTCGTCGGCTCGGCGCCGCTGTGGCTGCGCTGCGGGCACGAGCTCGACGCCGGCCTCCAGCGCGGCGAGTGGGTCGCACTGGAAGGCGAGCCGGGCACCGGCAAGCTGGTCCTGGTCAAGGGCCTGCACCAGCGCCACCACCCGGCCGCGCGCCTGCTCACCGTGGACGCGGCGGTCACCAGCGGTCCGGACTGGACGGCCGCCCTGCTGCGCGAGCACATCGAGACCCCGATCCGCACCCTGGTGATCCGCCACGCCGACCGCCTGACGGTCGCCGCCGCGACGGCGCTGGCCGGGGTGCTGCGCGAACTCCGTGAACGCGAAGACGCACCGTGGATCGTCGCGACGCTCGCGCCGGGAGCCGAGACCAAGCCGGCACTGGCGGAGCTGCTGAAGTTCTTCCCCCGCACGGTGCGCGTACCCCCGCTGCGCCACCACGTCGACGACCTGGCCGAGCTGGTCCCGCTGGTGCTGAGCAAGCTCGGCTACGGCGGCCGGCTCACCTGCTCGGCGGCGGCGCTGCACCTGCTGATGCGGGCGGAGTGGCCGGGCAACACCGGGCAGCTGTACCAGGTACTGCGCAAGGTGGCCCAGCGTCGCCGGGCGGGAACCATCCGCCCGGGCGACCTCCCGGCCGAGTTCCACGCGGTGACACGGAGGCCGTTGAACCGCTTCGAGTCGATCGAGCGCGACGCGATCGTCCGGTGCCTGGAGGACGCGGACGGCAACAAGGTCCGCGCGGCGAAGCTGCTGGGGATTTCCCGGGCGACGATCTACCGGAAGATCCACGAGTACGGGATCGTTCCCCCGACCCGCTGACGCCCAGGTCGTGAGTGTTCAGCCGGGTTAGAACCCTGCTGAACACTCACGAGCTGGTCAGCGGGCCGCCAGTTCCGCCAGCTGGTAGGCCATCTTCGAGCGGACCGGCGGGAGGCCGAAGGCCAGCTTCATCACCGTGTTGCGCAGCAGGCGCGCGGGCCGGGGGCGGAGCGTCGCCAGGCGGGTCATGCGGTCGGTGAAGGCGACCACGCCCGTCGCCACCGGGCGGCGGGTCTTCTCGTAGGTGTCCAGCAGCGTGTCCGGCTCGCCGGCGACCACCCGGGCGAGCAGGCGGCCCAGCACCACCGCGTCCTGGATGCCCGTGTTCATGCCCTGGCCGCCGGCCGGGCTGTGCACGTGGGCGGCGTCGCCGGCCAGCAGGACGCGGCCCGCGCGGTAGTGGTCGGCCACCCGGTGGTGCACCCGGAACCGCGAGCTCCACAGCACCTCGGTCACCCGCGACCGCGCCCCCTCCGGGCCCCGCTTGTCCACAATGGACTGGATGTCCCCGATGCCCGGCTTCTCGGCGGCCGAGGCGACGGTCGCGACGAGCCGGTAGCGGTCGTCCGCCCCGGGCAGCGGCGCGACCACCGTCACCCCTTCCGGTGACAGGTGCAGGCTGACCTCTTCGCGGTCCAGCGGCCAGCTCATCCGGACGTCGGCGAGCACGAACGACTCGCCGTACGACGCGCCGGTGAAGCCGATCCCGGCCTGCTCGCGCACGGTGCTGTGCATGCCGTCGGCGCCGATCACGTACTTCGCGCGCACCGTGCCGCCGGTCGTCGTGACCGTGACTCCGGTGTCGTCACCCGCGACCGCGGTGACCTCGTGCGGCCGGTGGACGTCGCCGCCGGCCTCGCGCAGCCGGTCGAGCAGCACCGCTTCGGTCCGGTCCTGCGGCACCATCAGCGTGTACGGGTACGCGGTGGGCAGCCCGCCGAACGGCACCCGCGCCAGCACCGTGGCGCCGTCGCGGACCGTGAAGGTCGGGACCACGACGCCCAGCTCCCGCAGCCGTTCGGTGACGCCGAGCTCGGCGAGCACCTCCAGCGTCCGCGCGTGGATCACGCAGGCCCGGGACGTGTTCGCGCCCTCGGCCTGGCGGTCGAGCAGCACGAAGTCGATCCCGGCCTCGGCCAGCACGATCGCGGCGGCGAGCCCGGCGGGGCCGGCTCCGGCGATCAGGACGTCGGTGCGGTCGGGCAGGTTCATGGCGGTCTCCTCGGGCTTGCCAACAACTGTTGGCATCCACGTAAGCACCGCCACGCTGGCTTGTCAACAAGTGTTGGCCTACACTTGTTGACATGACTGCCGAGCCCTCCCCCCGCCGGTCGGACGCCACCCGCGCGGCCATCCTCGACGCGGCTCGCCGCCGATTCGCCGCCGACGGCTTCCGCCGCGCGACCATCCGCTCGATCGCGGCCGACGCGGGCATCGACCCGTCGATGGTGATGCGCTACTACGGCAGCAAGGACGGCTTGTTCGCGGCGGCCGTGGACGTCGCGCTCGACCTGCCCGACCTCGGCGAAGCCGACCCGGCCACGGTCGGCGAGCTGCTGACGCGGCAGTTCCTCGTGCTCTGGGAGCAGCCGCCGACCGACGAGATCCTGCTGACGCTGCTGCGCTCGGCCGTGGCCGACGACGCCGTCGTCGAGAAGATCCGCGAGGTGTTCGCCGGCCAGGTGACCCCGGCGGTCCTGCGGTTCGGCGCCCCGGCCGACGCGCCCCGCCGCGCCGGGCTCGTCGTGACCCAGCTGTTCGGCCTGGCGCTGACCCGGTACGTCCTGCGGTTGCCGCCGGTGGTCGCGCTGACGCGAACGGAAATCGTCGAGGAGATCGCCCCGACGATCCAGCGGTACCTCACGTCGGCGGGTTGACCGTCCTCACCGGGCGAGTGCCATCCTGAACGGCATGCCGACCCGATGGACGTGCCCGCGCTGCGATCGTGAGTTCGCGCGCGCCGGTCAGGGGCACACCTGCGTGCCGGGCTGCACGGTCGACGACACGTTCGCCGGGCACTCCCCGGCGCAGCGCGCGGTGTACGACGCGATCGCCGCGCACCTGCGCACCCTCGGCGAGTTCCACGAGGACGCCGTCAAGGTCGGCGTGTTCCTCAAGCGCGACAGCAAGCTCGCCGAGGTGCGCCCGCGCTCCCGCGACGTCCTGCTGTACCTGTTCCTGCCGGGCCCGGTCGAGACGGCCCGGATCCGGCCGGCGTGGGGCACCGGCGGGGCGCGGGTCGGGCACCGGGTGAGCCTGCGCGAGGTGTCCGATGTGGACGACGAGGTGCGCGGCTGGCTGACCGCCGCGTACGACTTCTCATGACGGGCTGATCCCCCGCACCGCCAATCCCAGCAGCCGCAGGGCTTCCCCCGCCGGGTCACGGTGGTGTTCGGTCGCCAGCACCACACCCGCCACCACGGCGAGCAGGTCCGCCGGCGTCACCTCGCCCGGCACCGCGCCCGCCTCGATCGCGCGCCGCAGCAACGGTTCCCCGGCGTCGGTGAGGCGGACGCACACGCGCGCCTCGTTCCCGTCGGTGGATTCGTCGCGCTGCAGAGCCGTGGCCATGCCCCGCGCCGAGGCGGCATACTCCGTCAGCGCGGCCAGCCAGCCGAGCAGCGCGCCCCGCGCGTCTTCGGCGCCGGTCAGCTCGCGAGCGCGGGCGTTCAGGACCTCGACGCGTTCGCGGAAGACGGCGTCCAGCAGCGCGCGGCGGCTCGGGAAGTGGCGGCGCACGGTCGCGGAGCCCACCCCGGCGGTGCGGGCGATCTGCTCGAGCGACGCGTCCGCGCCGTGCTCGGCGACCTCCTGCTCGGCGACGGCGAGGATCCGCGCGTAGTTGCGCTGGGCGTCGGAACGCGGCACGGACACCTCCCGGAAACGGAAGTGGCGGGGGCCGCCACTTAGTGGCTATCGTAGCGGACACGAAGTGGCGGGCCCCGCCACTTAGCTACCGAAGGAGTCCCCATGTCCCCCGTTCTCGTCACCGGAGCCACCGGCAAGCAGGGCGGCGCCACCGCCCGCGCCCTGCTCGCCGCAGGCGTCGAAGTCCGTGCGCTGGTCCGCGACCCCGGTACCGAACGCGCCGCCGCCGTCCGGGCGCTCGGCGCCGAGCTCGTCACCGGCGACCTGTACGACCCCGGTTCGCTCGGTCCGGCGCTCGAGGGCGTGCGCGGCGTGTTTTCCGTGCAGCTGCCCGACCTGACCGATCTCGAAGGCGACGCCGAATGGGTCCAGGGCCGCAACCTGGTCGACGCCGCCCGGGACGCGGGGGTGCCGCAGTTCGTGCACACGTCGGTCTCGGGTGCCGGGCAGCACCGCGCCGCGCCGGGCTGGGACGAGGGCCGCTGGAAGTCGATGGAGCACTACTTCGAGACGAAGACCGCGATCCAGGACCGCGTCCGCGAAGCCGGTTTCGCGCACTGGACGGTGCTGAAGCCGGGGTTCTTCATGGAGAACTTCATCCCGCCGTCGTTCCTCTTCCCCCACGGCGTCGGCGGCGGAATCGTCACGATCATCAAGCCGGACACCGAACTCGCGCTGATCGCGGTCGACGACATCGGCGCGGCGGCCGCGGCGGCCTTCGCCGATCCGGCCCGCTTCGACGGCGTCGAGCTGGAGCTGGCGAGCGAGCGCCACACGATGGCGGGTGTCGCCGAGGTGCTCTCCCGTGCCTTCGGCGTCGAACTCACCGCACCGGACCTGAGCCCCGAAGAGGCCGTGGCGGCCGGCGCACCGGCGTTCACGGTGCGGCACGAGTGGCAGAACGAGATCGGCCACCCCGCCGACCCGAAGTTCGCGCGCGACCTCGGCATCCCGCTGACGTCGTTCACCGACTGGGCCGGCTCGCACCTGACCACGGTCTGATCATTTCGCGGCGGCCGGCGGCGTCGCGACCGCGTAGTCCTTCAGCACCAAGGCGTTCGCCGCGTCGCGGACGGGGGCGGCGATCTGCTCCAGGATGCGGTTGCGGCCCGGGAGGTAGGGCATCAGCTTGATCATCCGGGTGTTGAACCACGCGAACGCGCGGGACTGCGGGATGATGCCGCGCAGGGCCGCCTTCGCCAGGGCCTGGTTCTTCTCGATGTACGGCCGCATCGCCGCTTCGTACCGCTCGAACGCCACTTCGTGATCCCCCGCCGCGGCGGCGAGTTCGCCCGCCAGGACGTACGCGCCCGCCAGGGCCAGGCTCGTTCCCTGGCCCGAGGCCGGGGACGGGCAGTAACCCGCGTCGCCGACCAGCGTGACGCGGCCCGACGACACCCGGTCCATCAGGATCTGGCACACCGGGTCGAAGTAGAAGTCGCCGGCTTCGCGCATCGAGTCCAGCAGCTGCGGGATCTGCCAGCCGAGGCCGGCGAACTGGTCCGCGACGAGGTTCTTCTGGCCGTCGACGTCGCGGCGGTCGTAGGGCAGATCCTTGCCGGTGAACCAGAACGCGGCCTTCGCGTCGTCGGCGCGGGCCGTGCTGTAGACGTTGACCATCTTGCCCGGCGCCGCCGAGTGCAGCAGCTCCCAGCGGTCCAGGTCGAAGCGGTTGGGCACGGTCGAGATCGAGATGTAGGCGTCGAACCGCTTCAGGAACCGCTCCTCCGGGCCGAACGCCAGGGCGCGGACGCCGGAGTGCAGGCCGTCGGCGCCGACGACCAGGTCGAACCGGCGGGGCGCGCCGTGGGCGAAGGTGACGTGGACGCCGTCGGCGCGCTGGTCGAGGCCGGTGATCCAGTCGCCGAAGACGTACTCGACGTCGTCGCGGGTGTGGTCGTAAAGGATCTTCGCCAGGTCGCCGCGCAGGATCTCGGTGTCGTCGCCGTCACGGAAGCCGAACGTGTCGGCGTCCAGCTTCGCGATCTGCTTGCCGCGCTTGTTCACGAACCCGGCGCCGCGCATGTCGGTGGCGACGGCGTGCACTTCTTCGAGCAGGCCCATCCGGCGGACGACGTCGACGGCGGTGCCGCGGATGTCGACCTTGTAGCCGCCTTCACGCAGGCTCGGGGCGCGTTCGACGACGGTCGGGCGGAAGCCGTGGTGGTGCAGCCACCAGGCGAGGGCGGGGCCGGCGACGCTGGCGCCGGAGATCAGGATTTCTCGGTTGTCCGTCATGCTCCGCAGCGTGGGCGCGGCCGCTGACCGCTCACGAACCGAGCGCGAACCGCCGCTGACCGAAGTCCTGAAGAGCCTGGTCAGGCGGCATTTCCCGGCCCTGCTCGAACGCCTTGACGTACGCGTCGCCGCCGATGCGGGCGCGGACCGCGCCAGTCACCGCGGCGACGTCGGCGTCCCCGGTGACCTCCGTACCGCGCAGCCCGACGGCGACGCCGAGCAGGAACGCCGCGCGCTCGTCCTCGGCCCGCGCGGCCAGCACGCCGGCCAGCCCTTCGACGGCCCGCGCCGCGCCCGGGAGGTTCGTGTGCTCCAGCGCCGTGGCCAGGGCCTCCTGGTGCAGGTCGGTCGCCTCGTCGAGGTCGCCTTCGGCGGCGGCCGTCCAGCCGAAACCGGTGTACAGCCCGATCCGCGTCTCGCCGCCGGTGACCGGGTCGGCGGCCAGGCCGACCGCCGAGGTGTACCAGCGCCGGGCCGCGGCCAGGTCCCCCGCGTGCCGCGCGATCTCACCGAGCCCGCCGCGCGCCCGGGCGAGCGTCAACGTCGTACCCGCCGCCCGCGCCAGCTCCGCCGCGGCTTCGTAGTCCGCTTGCGCCCCTTCGGTGTCCCCGGCCCGCAGCACCCCGTCGGCGCGGCGGCAGAGCAGGTCGGCCGCGTCCTCGGCGGCGCCGAGTTCTCCGGCCAGCCGGACGGACTCGTCCATCAGCTCACGGAACCGCGCGTGGTCACCCCGCCAGTCCGCGAACTCCGCGAGCTTCTCCAGCGTGGTCGCCTCGCCCCAGCGGTCGCCGAGCTCGCGGAAGCCCTGCAGTGACGCCGAAAAGTGCGCCTCGGCGTCGTCGATCCGGCCGCGGTACTGCGCGCCGAGGCCGTCGCCGATCCGCGCGAACGCCCGCGACCAGGTGTCCTGGCCGATCAGCGCGGCCAGCCGTTCGCCCTCCTTCGCTTTGGTGCGCGGGGAAAACGCCCACAGCAGGAAGAGGTACGGGTGCCGCAGGGGCCCGTCGAGCCCTTGCAGGATCGGCTCGATCCCGACGTCGGTGGCCGACGCGTGGATCAGGCAGACGACGTACTCCTCTTCGAGGCCCGGCGGCGGCTCCGGGCCGACGGCGGCGAGCACGGCGTCGGCGAACGGCCGGGCTTCGCTCCGCAGGCCGCGCAGCCACCAGTACCACGTCAGGGCCGCGAACAGCCGCAACGCGATTTCCGGGGCCTCGGCGGCACTCCAGCGCAATGCCGCGTGCAGGTCGGCGTGCTCGGCGGTCAGCTGCGCGAGCACGGTGAGCTGGCCCGCGCCCCGCAGTTCCGGCTCGGCCGCGCGGGCGAGGTCCAGGAAGTACTTCGCGTGCGCCGCGGGGTCGGCGGTGCCCTGCTCCGCGCAGAACGCCCGGATCGTCTCCAGCATCCGGTAGCGGCCGCCCGCGTACTCGACGAGGGACTTCTCGACGAGCCCGGTGAGCAGGCCGTCGGCAGCCGGGACGGCACACACCCGCTCGACGGCGTCGAGCCGCGCGCCGCCGGCGAACACCGCGAACCGGCCGGCCAGCAGCTGCTCGTCCGGGTCGAGCAGGTCCCAGCTCCACTCGACGACCCCGCGCAGCGTGCGGTGCCGCGGTTCGGCGGTCCGCTCGCCGCGCGACAGCAGCCGGAAACGGTCGTCGAGCCGGGCCGCGACGTCTTCGGCGGCCATCGACCGCAGCCGCGCGGCGGCCAGCTCGATCGCCAGGGGCAGGCCGTCGAGCGCGACGCAGATCCGGGACACGGTCGCGGGATCGAGGTCCACGCCCGGGACGACGGCCGTGGCGCGGTCGGTGAACAGCCGCTCGGCCGCGTCGGCGGACAGCGCCCCGACCGGCACCAGCGTCTCGCCGGTGAGGCCGAGCGCCTCCCGGCTGGTGGCCAGCACCCGCAGGCCGGGACACTCGCCGAGCAGCCGCCGGACCAGCCGCGCGGCTTCGGCGACGACGTGTTCGCAGTTGTCGAGGACCAGCAGCAGCGGCCGGTCGGCGAGCCCCGCGGCCAGCCGGTCCGCCGGGTCCGCCGCCGCGCCCGGCGACAGCACGCCCTGTTCGCGCAGGCCCAGGGCGGTCAGGACCGCCTGCGGCACCTCGGTCGTCGTCGCCAGTTCGGCAAAACACACTTCGCCGGGTTCGCGGGACGCGGCTTCGACCGCGAGCCGGGTCTTGCCCGCACCGCCCGGACCGGTGAGCGTGACGAGCCGGGCGTCGCGCAAAGCCGTCTTCAGCCGGTCGAGTTCGGCGCGGGCGACGAACCCGCTGAGCGGCACCGGGACCCGGCGCGCCGGGACGGGCGCGGCGGCCCGCAGGACGGCGACGTGCGCGCCCGCGAGCTCCGGTGACGGGTCGGCACCGAGTTCATCGGCGAGGCGTTCCCGGATCTCGGCGAACACGGCCAGGGCCTCGGCGGCCCGGCCGCTGCCGTGCAGCGCGCGCATCAGCTGGGCCACGAGCCGCTCGCGCAGCGGGTGCTCGCCGGTCAGCTCCCGCAGCTGCGCGACGAGCCGCTCGTGGTGGCCGAGGGCCAGCCCGGCCTCGATCCGGTCCTCGGCCGCGGCCACCCGCAGCTCCGCCAGCCGGGCCGCGCGCGGCGGGTCCGCGAGCCCGTCGAGCGCCGGCCCGCGCCACAGCGCGAGCGCCTCGCCGAACAGCTCCAGCCTGGCCGCCGGGTCCGCGCTTTCCCGCGCCCGCGCGGTCAGCGCCTCGAAGCGGTGGACGTCGACGTCCTGGGGGTCGACGGCCAGCCGGTACCCGGCGGGCGTGAACTCGACCAGGCCGTCGGGCGCCCCGCCGTCCCGCAGCCGCCGCCGCAGCCGCGACACCTGGGACTGCAGCGCCTCGGCGGCGCCCTCGGGCGGGTTTTCGCCGTGCAGGCCGTCGATGAGCCGCTCGGCGCTGACGACGCGCCCGGCGTCGAGGGCCAGCAACGCGAGCAACCCGCGCAACTGCGGGCCACCGAGGGCGACGGGGGTCCCGTCCGGACCGTGGGCTTCGACCGGCCCGAGGATGGCGAACTGCACGCGCTGATTCTGTCCCAGCGACGCCGGCCGTGAGGGTGCTTTACCGCCGAGAACCGCCGCGAACGCCCCGGTTCACCACCCAGCGTCCCAAATCCTCCATCGACATCCCGCGGCCACGAGTCCGGCCCGAAAATCACGCGGCGAACTGCACGCCGCCGAGTATGGCGACTCAGGGGCGCAGCTTGCGGAAGAACGCGCGGACGTCGGCCACGAGCAGCTCCCCCGCCTCCATCGCCGCGAAGTGGCCGCCCTCGGCGAAGTCCGACCAGTGCTCGATCTTCTCGTCGGGGTCCATGATCCGCCGGACCACGGGCGAGCTGTTGAACACGGCCCAGCCCGCCGGGACGTCGGAGGGCGCCAGCCAGCCGTGGCCGGAGTGGGCGGCTTCGTAGAGGAACCGGGCCGCGGTCGCGCCGCTGTGGGTGAACCAGTACAGGCTGACCGTCGTCAGCAGCCGGTCGCGTCCGATTTCCCCGTCGGCGTTCGTCCAGGCCGCGAACTTCTCGGCGATCCAGGCCAGCTGCCCGACCGGCGAGTCGGTGAGCCCGGCGGCGATCGTCTCGGGTTTGTGCGACTGGAGGTCCAGGTAGCCGCGTCCGGCCTTCCACGCCTCCCGGGCCGCGTCCAGTTCGGCCTGTTCGGCCTCGGTCAGGTTTTCCGGCATCGGGAGCTGCTCCCCGGCGAGGGCGATGGTCCCGCGGTCGCTGTTCACGTGCGTGCCGAGGACACGCTCCGGGTACAGGGCCGCGAGCCGGCCGGTGACGCCCGCGCCGATGTCGCCGCCCTGCGCGGCGAAGCGGTCGTAACCCAGGCGCGTCATCAGCACGGCGAAGGCGTCCGTGGTCCGCGCCAGTTCCCAGCCGGGCCCGCTCAACGGCGTCGAGAAGCCGAAGCCCGGCAACGACGGAACGACGACGTGGAAGGCGTCGGCCGCGTCACCGCCGTGGGCGGCCGGGTCGGCGAGCGGGCCGATCACGTCGAGGAACTCGGCGACGGAGCTCGGGTAGCCGTGGGTCAGCAGCAGCGGGAGGGCGTCCGGTTCCGGCGAGCGGACGTGCAGGAAGTGGATGCGCTGGCCGTCGATCTCGGTCGTGAACTGCGGGAAGGCGTTGAGCGCGGCCTCCTGCGCCCGCCAGTCGTAGCCGGTCCGCCAGTACCCGGCCAGCTCGCGGACGCGCTCGGGCGGGATGCCGCGGGACCAGTCCGGCTCGTCGCCGGGCGCCGGCTCGGGGTAGCGGGCGGTGGCCAGGCGCCGGTGCAGCTCGTCCAGCTCGGCCTGCGGGATCTCGACGCGGAAGGGGCTGATGTCGTTCGTCATGAGCAGGACGCTAGAAACCATTGCGGAAGGGTTCCTTCCGCAATCTGTGCCATTCTCGAAAGATGTTGCAGACCTCCGCGCGGCTCCTGCGGTTGCTGTCGCTGCTCGAAACGCGGCGCGACTGGACCGGCGCCGACCTGGCCGGCCGCCTCGGCGTCACCACGCGCACCGTCCGCGCCGACGTCGGCAAGCTGCGCGACCTCGGCTACCCGGTCGAGGCCTCCCCCGGCGTCCAGGGCGGCTACCGGCTCGGCGCGGGCGCGCAGCTGCCGCCGCTGCTGCTGGACGACGACGAGGCGGTGGCCGTCGCGGTCGGGCTGCGGACCGCCGCCGGGGTCGCCGGGATCGAGGAGACGTCGGTGCGTGCACTGGCGAAGCTGGAGCAGGTACTGCCGTCCCGGCTGCGGCACCGGGTGCAGACGCTGCAGGCCGCGACGGTCTCGGTGCCCGGCACCGGCCCGGCCGTCGACGCCGACGTGCTGAGCGTGATCGCGTCGGCGATCCGGGCCGGCGAGCGGCTGCGGTTCGGCTACACCAGCCACGAGCGGACCGAAAGCCACCGCGACGTCGAGCCGCACCGGCTGGTCAGCTGGGGACGGCGCTGGTACCTGGTCGCGTGGGACACCGGCCGCGAAGACTGGCGCACGTTCCGCGTCGACCGGATGGCCCCGCGGACGCCGAACGGGCCGAGGTTCGCCCCGCGCGAGCCGCCGGAGGGTGACGTCGTGCGGTTCGTGCAGCACAGTGCGGGCGCGGCGACCTGGCGCTACCACGCGAAGGTGCGCCTGCACGCCTCGGCCGAGCACGTGCGGGCGCGGCTGCCGCTGGCCGTCGACGTCACGGCCGAAGGGCCGGACCGGTGCGTCGCGGAGGTCGGCTCCGACCACGCGCCGATGCTCGCGCTGTACCTGGGCCTGCTCGAAGTGGACTTCGAGGTGCTCGACGCGCCGGAGCTCGCCCGGGAGCTGGCGAAGACGGGTGAGCGGTTCCTCCGCGCTAGCGCAGCGAGTTCGCCAGCTCCTCGATGAGGTTCATCTGCTCCTGCATCCCGGCTTCCATGCCGGACTCGAGGATCAGGTCGCGCAGGGCCTTCGAAGTCGTCTGGGTCAGCAGGTGAACGACCGTGCGGTCGCCCTCGAGAGCGGTGAACGTGACGGTG
>NZ_JBICSQ010000083.1:0-34694 GCF_043197175.1 Amycolatopsis sp. NPDC049252 | reverse complement strand
CTGGCGGACACCAACCGAGGTCCTCACGAAGCTACTGTTAGATCAGCAGACACCAGGTGTTGCAACCACCGCATGAATCCGCCTGGCCTTCACGGCCTTCGGGAGCCGTCAGCCGCGCTGGTACTCCTCCCAGGTGACCTTCGGGACCGAGGGGCCGTCGTCGGCGCCGCGGCCGGCCAGGCCGTTCTGGCCCAGGTAGTAGTCGCCCGTCTGGTGCTGCGCGCCCGAGGACAGGTCCGGGTCGGAGATCGCCATCGCGTGGACGTGGTAGGCGAAACCCTGCGCCGGCGTGCGGTACCAGGCCGCGAAACCGACCTGGCGCAGCGCCTTGATCAGGTTCGTCCGGGTCGTCGCCGACATGCCGGACACCGAGATGTCCATCGCGCCGCCGCCGTCGTGCGTCCCGGCCGACGCGTCGACGCCGCCCGGGTTGTACGAGCCCTGGGTCAGGCTCACCGTGATGCCGGCGATGTTCTCCGCGGCCAGCAGCATCGCCTTGGTGCGGGTGTTGATCGTGACGCCGCGGTAGGACACCCGGCTGCCCGCGGAAACCGGGCTCGTCACGGTGAACCGGCCGTCGCCCAGCTGCTCCAGCGACGTCTTGCCCGGCAGGCCCGAAGCGTCGATTCCGGTGTAGCCCAGGGACTTCTGGTACTGCGAGTACGCCGTGATGGTCGTGGTGCCGAAGTAGCCGTCGACGTACTTGCTGTCCAGCAGCCCCTTCGCCTGCAGCGCCTGCTCGACCAGCAGGACGCTGTCGTGCGCGCCCGGCGTCTGGGTGCTGTCGGCCCGGCGCGGGTCGATCTGGGCCGCCTTCAGCACGGCCTCCATGTTCGCCGTCGGAAGCGCCGTCGTGACCGCCGGCGCGGCCTGCGCCGGTGCGGCCACGGCGAACGCCGCGGCGGTGAGCGCCGTCAACACGGCGGCCTTCGTGAACATCCCTGTCCTCCATCGGTCGGAATCGGTTACGCCACCACGATCACCCGGCCGGATACAAGGGACGTACAAACGGGCTCCCATCACCCGGTCGTGCTCCTGAAACCGCGCAGTCGCAGGCTGTTCGTCACGACGAAGACCGAGCTGACCGCCATCGCCGCCCCGGCGAGCATCGGGTTCAGCAGGCCCGCCGCGGCCAGCGGCAGCGCGGCGACGTTGTAGGCGAACGCCCAGAACAGGTTCCCCTTGATCGTGGCCAGGGTCCGCCGTGACAACCGGATCGCGTCGACGGCGGCGCGCAGGTCGCCGCGCGCCAGGGTCAGGTCCGCCGCCTCGATCGCGACGTCGGTACCGGTGCCCATGGCCAGGCCCAGATCGGCCTGGGCGAGGGCGGCCGCGTCGTTGACGCCGTCCCCGGCCATCGCCACGACATGCCCCTCGGCCTGCAGGCGCCGGACGACGTCGGCCTTTTCCTGCGGCAGCACCTCGGCGATCACCTGGTCGATGCCGACCTCGTCGGCGACCGCCCGGGCCGTGGCCACGTTGTCGCCGGTCAGCAGGATCGGCGTCAGGCCGAGCGCGCGCAGCCGCCGGACCGCTTCGGCCGACGTCGGCTTGACGGTGTCCGCGACGACCAGCCGCCCGCGGACCTCGCCGTCCCAGGCGACGTGGATCGCGGCGGCTTCCGACGGCGCGCCGCCGGCGAACTCCGCCCGTCCGACGGCGACCCGATGCCCCTCGACCACGCCCTCGGCACCCAGGCCCGGCGTGCCGCGGAAGCCCGAAACCGCGGGCAGCGCGCCGAAGCGCTCGCGAGCGGCGTCCGCGATCGCATGGGCCACCGGGTGTTCGGAGGCGGCCTCGACGGCCCCCGCGAGCCGCAGCACCTCGCCGTCCCCTTCGACCAGCGCCATCCGGCCGGTGGTGACGGTGCCGGTCTTGTCCAGCACGACGGTGTCCACGCGCCGGGTCGACTCCAGCACCTCCGGGCCCTTGATCAGGATGCCCAGCTGCGCGCCCCGGCCGGTGCCGACCAGCAGCGCCGTCGGCGTCGCGAGGCCGAGCGCGCACGGGCAGGCGATGATCAGCACGGCGACGGCGGCGGTGAACGCGGCCGACGGCGTCCCGCCCGCGCCGAGCCAGAAGGCGAGCGTCGCCACGGCCAGCGCGATGACGATCGGCACGAACACCGCCGAGACGCGGTCCGCGAGCCGCTGGACCTGTGCTTTCCCGGTCTGCGCCTCCTCGACGAGCCGCGCGGTCCGCGCCAGCTGCGTGTCGGCGCCGACCCTCGTGGCCCGGACGACGAGCCGGCCGCCGACGTTGACCGTCGCCCCGGCCACGGCGTCCCCCGGCCCGACCTCGACCGGCACGCTCTCGCCGGTCAGCAGGCTCGCGTCGATCGCGGAGCCGCCGTCCTCGACGACGCCGTCGGCGGCCACCTTCTCCCCCGGCCGCACCACGAACTCGTCGCCGACGGCCAGCTCGCCGACCGGGATCCGCACCTCGCGCCCGTCACGCAGGACGGCGACGTCCTTGGCCCCGAGGTCCAGCAGCGCCCGCAACGCGGCGCCGGCCCGGCGCTTCGAGCGGGCCTCGAAGTAGCGCCCGGCCAGGATGAACGTCGTCACGCCCGCGGCGACCTCGAGGTAGAGGGCGCCGTCACCGGACATCCGCTCGACGGTGAACTCGAACGGGTGCCGCAGTCCGGGGGTGCCCGCGGTGCCGAACAGCAGCGCGTACAGCGACCAGCCGAACGCGGCGAGGGTGCCGAGGGAAATGAGCGTGTCCATCGTGGCGGCGCCGTGGCGCAGGGTGGCGAAGGCGGCGCGGTGGAACGGCCACGCGCCCCAGACCAGCACCGGCGCGGCGAGGGTCAGGGAAATCCACTGCCAGTAGGTGAACTGCCACGCCGGCACCATCGCCAGCAGGATCACCGGCAGCGCGAGCACGGCCGAGGTGACGAGCCGCTGCCGCAGTGCGCGCGTGCCGTCGTCTTCTTCGGTTTCGCGGGCTTCCGGCGGTTCGTCGGCGGGCAGGTGGGCGCCGTAACCCGCCGCTTCGACCTCGGCCACGAGGTCCGACGGTTCGACGTCGCCGGTGAAATCGACCTTCGCCTTCTCGGTGGCGTAGTTGACGGTCGCCGTGACGCCGTCCAGCTTGTTGAGCTTGCGCTCGATCCGCATCGCGCAGGACGCGCAGGTCATGCCGGTGATCGCGAGTTCGACGGTCATCGCGGCTCCCCCGTTCCGGTGGTGAACTCGGCGGTGCGGACGACGTCGCCGTGGCGGAAGTCCAGGAACAGCCGGTACGACCCGGCCGACGGCACCTCGGCCAGGAAGGTGAGCCCCGGCCCGGCCGGGTGGACGTGCAGGTAGGCGAGGTCGCCACCGCGCAGCGCGACCAGGTGCCCGGTCGCGCCGAGGTAGGGCTGCGTGGTCACCTGGCGGCCGTCCTTGGTCACGGTGGCCACCAGCCGGGACGACCGGCCCGGGACGAGGTCGCCGTCGAGCCGGACGCGGTAGCCGTCGACGTCGGCGACGCGCGACTCCGGGTGCTCGACCGGCCGGAACATCCCCGGTGCTTGGAGGTCGACGCCGAGCGTCAGCGGGTTCCCGCCCGTGGGCTTGAAGTCGGCGAAGGCGCGGTAGCTGCCCGCGTCGGCGACGGTGAGGGGCACGCTCCAGGTGCCGTCGGCGCCGAGGTCGGGATGCAGGTGCCGGTAGCCGGCGGTGTCCCGCCGGACGACGATGAAGTGCAGCCGCTTCTCGTGCTCGACGTCGAACGCGGTCACCGGCGCGCCGCCGGGTCCGGTGATCCGGAAGGTGAAGCGGGTCGCCGCTCCCGGCGTCAGGGTCGTGCTCGCCGGGGTGAGGGTGTAGCCGTCCTCGGACGACGCCAGCCCGCCGGGCGGGTGCTCCATGGTTTCGCCGTGCATGGCGTCTTCGTCGCCGTGGGCCTCGGCCTGGCCGGGGAACGGGCCGACGGCGGTCCCGAGCGCCCAGGCACCCCCGGCGATCAGCACGAGGGCCGCCGCGTAGGCGGAGAGCTTCCCTGCGGTGTTCATGTCAGCCGGTACCCCGCTTCCTCGACGGCGCCGCGCACGTCCTCGACGGCGAGCGCGGCGGCGCTGCGGACGGTCACGGCCCCGGTGGCCAGGTCGACCGCGACGCCGGTGACGCCGTCGATCCCGCGGATCTCCTCTTCGACCGACCGGGCGCAGTGGCCGCAGGTCATGCCCGTGACGGTGTAGGTGCTGTCGCTCATGCCTCAGATATACCCTAGGGGGGTAGGGTAAGCCAACCCGTGACGAGGTGTAACCCCGGACACAGGCAGCCACGGCGCCGCTGGTCCAGCCGTGTTTCAGGGCGTCACGGAGAGTGTTTTCGGGGTACCACTGGACTCGCCCGTGTTCTTTTCGTAACCTGTTCGAGATCTCGCGGCCCCGGCTGCCGACAGGTGGCGACGCGAGATCGCCGTCGATACCCCCTGCCGGGTACCGGACCCCCACCCCCGCGTGGCTCACCTGTTGCGGTCGAGCACGCACTCGTGGCGGGGCAGCGCGGACGAGGCCCCCGACTCGCCGCCCCGGTCCCCCGACCGGCGGCCGATCAGCAAAGGAGACCCGCGCGACCGTGCATTCGCATCCCGTCAAGCGCGTGGTGTCAGGTGCCCTAGCGGCCGCCGCGGTGATCGCTGTGATCACCGTCGCGGACCCCGTGGCCACCGCCGCCCCCATCCCCGTCCTCCAGGCTCCGCCCACCGGGTCGGAAGCCCTGGCCAAGTACCGCGACCTCGCGGCACAGGCCGAAAAGCTCAACGAAGACCTGCTCAAGGCCCAGGACGACCTGAAGGCCAAGCAGGGTGAGCTCGACAAGGCCACCAACGACGTCAACGCGGCGAAGGCCGCCGGTGCCGAAGCCGCCGACGCGAAGCAGAAGTACCAGTCCCAGGTGGACAAGTTCGCCGGCGCGTCGTTCACCAGCGGCGTCCAGCTGAACAAGCTGTCCGCGCTGCTGGCCGGGACGTCCACTCAGGACTTCCTGGACCGGTCGTCGGCGCTCGAGGTCATCGCGACCGAGAAGAACGGCGCGATGGACAACCTCAGCGGTGCGGCCGAAAAGGCCAAGACCGCCGAGAAGACGGCGACGGACGCCGCGAAGAAGGCGACCGACGCCCGCGACGCGGCGGCCAAGCTGACCTCGGACATCGAGGGCAAGAAGAAGAACCTGCAGACCCAGATCGACCAGATCGAGGCGCAGAGCAAGAACCTCAGCACCGCCGACAAGGCCGCGCAGAAGGACACCGGCGGCAAGGCCCCGACCGTCAAGGCGGCGACCGGGGCGGCGCAGACCGCGGTCAACGCGGCGCTGAGCAAGCTCGGCAGCGCCTACGTCTGGGGCGCGACCGGGCCGAGCACGTTCGACTGCTCGGGCCTGATGCAGTGGGCCTACAAGCAGGCCGGCATCTCGCTGCCGCGGAACTCGGCGGCACAGGCGGGCTTCGGCACGCCGGTGTCGCGCGACCAGCTGCAGCCGGGCGACCTGGTCGCCTACTACTCCCCCGTGTCCCACATCGGGATGTACATCGGCGACGGCAAGATGGTCCACGCCCCCACCAGCGGCGACGTGGTCAAGATTTCCCCGCTGATGAGCGAGTACGCGGGAGCGACCCGCCCGACGGCCTGAGTGCCTCACGCGAATCCGTCCACAGTGGTGAATCCGCCGCGGTGGACGGATTTTCGCGTTTCCGGGCGAGGTTTCCGGGGAATCATCCCGCAATGGCCGAGAACCCCGTACCCGACGAAGCCACCCTCGACGCGGTGGGCAAGCTGACCGAAGCCCTCGAGACGATCGAGCGCGCGCGGGGCCACCTCTACGCGTTCCACCAGCAGACGGGCTGGGCGGACCTCCTCTTCGGCGACGCGGCGGACCGGCTCGAGAAAGCCGGCCACCCGGCATGGGCTTCGCGGATCCGCGAAGAGCTGGTCGGCCTCAACGTGCTGGCCGACCGGTGGACGTTCCAGGTGGTCGAGGAGTACGACGACGGTTATTACAAGACGTCCCGCGACCTGGAGCGCGAGGTGCTGGCCGAGTTCACCGGAGGACGCCGTCACCTGCAGGAGCAGCAGATGAAGGACGCCCGCCGCACCCGCGGCCGCGCCGGCCACGAAGCCGGCCCGCCGAGCACCCCTCCGCCGGAGGTGTCTTCTGAAACTGTCGGACCCGTGGGTTAGAGTCGATCTCAAGCGAACAGACGTTCGAACGTTCGAATGGAGTGGTGATGACCGAGCAGCCGGAACCCAACCCGGAGAAGGACCCGAGCGAGTGGACCACCGGCGACGAGCCGATGACCGGGCCGCAGAAGTCCTACCTGCAGACCCTCGCCCAGGAAGCGGGCGAAGAGGTGCCCGACGACTTGACCAAGGCGGAGGCGTCCAAGCGGATCGACGAGCTGCAGCAGACGACTGGCCGCGGCGCCTGAGCGGGCTCGAGGTGGGCTGAGCGAGCGCCGCGGTCGAGCGGGCTCGCGGCGGACCAAGCGATGCTGCCGCGGCAACCCGAGCCGGCCCGAGGCGGGCTGAGCGGGCGCTGCGGGCTCGGAGCCGGACTCGCGACGCACTGAGCCCGCACGGCTGTTGCGGCCACGCGGAACCCGAGCGGGCCTGGAGCAGGCTGAGCTGAGGCCGCAGTGGGAACGGGCTCGCGGCGGACCCAGCGATGCAACCTTTGCGGCGATGTCGCGCCCGAGCTGGCCCGAGGCGGGTTGAGCGGGCGCTGCGGGCTCGCAGCCGGACTCGCGACGGACTGAGCCCGCACAGCTGCTGCGGCCACGCGGAACCTGAGCGGGCCTGAAGCAAGCTGAGCGGAGGCCCCGGCGGGAACGGCTCGCGGCGGACCGAGCAATGCAGCGGTGGCGGCGATGTCGCGCCCGAGCTGGCCCGAGGCAGGCTGAGCGGGCGCTGCGGGCTCGCAGCCGGGCTCGCGGCGGACTGAGCCGCACAGCTGCTGCGGCCGCGCGGAACCTGAGCGGGCCTGAAGCAGGCTGAGCGGAGGCCCCGGCGGGAACGGCTCGCGGCGGACCGAGCAATGCAGCGGTGGCGGCGATGTCGCGCCTGAGCAGACTCGAGCGGGCTTGCCGGTGCGGCAGACGCCGCGGGCTCAGCACGAAACCCGGTTGCCCGGCTCGCGGCTCGCGGCGGACCGACCGAGCCAGCAGAGGCCGGGTGAGCCGTTTGGCGGCCTTGCAGCGGCTGAAGCGTTCGGCACCTGAGGGGAATAGCGGGGTGACTCGCGGTTTTGCCCGGCTGGCTGGGCTTTCTCGGCCGCGGGCGGTCCTGGCTTGGATCGGCGAGCGCACAGCCTTCGAGTGGCTACAGCGCCGAGTGCACGCAGCGACTTGTGCGCTCCAACCGAATTGAGCACAGCGGCCAAGCAAGCACATGGGCAACTCAGCGCGGCAAACAAGGGCGCGGTGGGCGAGCGGGCTCAGGCGGCCTCGGGCAGTGCTGCGGCGCCCGTTACGCGGAGCAGGAACTCGGCGTTCGAGCCCGTCTTGCGGAGCTGGTCCAGCAGCTGCTCGACCGCGTGCGGGCCCTGTAGTGCGCGGCGGACGTCGCGCATGGCCGTGAGTTCGCCCGGGGTGACCAATAGTTCCTCGCGGCGGGTGCCGGAGGCGGCCAGGTCGACGGCCGGGAAGACCCGGCGTTCCGCCGTGCGGCGGTCCAGCTTGAGTTCGGCGTTGCCGGTGCTCTTCAGCTCCTCGAAGAACACCGTGTCGGCCAGGGAACCGGTTTCCACCAGGGCCGTCGCGATGATCGTGAGGGAGCCGCCGCCCTCCAGATTCCTTGCGGCGCCGAGGATGCGCTTCATCGGCTGCAGCGCGGCCGCGTCGACGCCGCCCGAGAGCGTGCGGCCGGACGGGCGGGCCGAAAGGTTGTACGCGCGGCCGAGGCGGGTCAGGGAGTCGAGCAGCAGCACCACGTCTTCTCCGCGCTCCACCAGGCGTTTGGCTCGCTCGACCGCGAGTTCCGCGACCGCGACGTGCTCGGCCGGCGGCCGGTCGAACGTGGACGCGATCACCTCCCCGCGCACGGTCCGGCTCAGTTCGGTGACCTCCTCCGGGCGCTCGTCGGCGAGGAGCACCATCAGCCGGCACTCGGGGTGGTTGGTGGCGATGCCGTGCGCGATTTCGCGCAGCACCGTGGTTTTCCCCGCCTTCGGCGGTGAGACGACCAGCGCGCGCTGGCCCTTGCCGATCGGGGTGACGAGGTCGATGACGCGGGTCAGCACCCGCGCCGGCGTGGTTTCGAGCAGCAGGCGCTCGTCGGGGTGCACCGGGACGAGGTCGTCGAAGTGCGGGCGCGGGGCGGCCGGGTTGGCGCCGTCGACGCTGATGATTTCCTCGGCGGTGCCGGTGATTTCGTCGCCGGTGCGCAGCTTGTGCTTGCGGACGACGGAAAGCGGGAGGGTGACATCGCCGTCGGCCCGCCGGTAGCCGGCGCGGACGAAGGCGGATTTTCCTTGTACGTCAAGGATTCCGTGAAAAGGCATGGTTTTCTCCTGAATGAGGGTACGGCCGGGACGGGCCGTGAACGAAAGGAAAGAGGCCGATCGGCCTGGATCCGGGAGCTTCCTCCGGGCGGCCAGAGGGCCGACATCCGCGAGGAGCACCTTCACTGTAGCCGGAGTTTCCGCGGAGCACAACGCGTGAGAATCCGTGGCGGTGGGTAGGTCTCCAGAAGAACACGCCGAACGTCGCCGACGGATGGGAGCACATCGTGCACCGACATACCCCCGAGCCGGAGGTGGACACCGCCGAGACCGCCGACGCCGGGACCACTCTCCCCGGCCGCCTTCCCCCGGGTGCCGGGACCGTGGCCACGTCGACCTTCGAGGAGCTCTCGCCGGCCCTGCCGAACGACGTGGCCGACCTGCGGCGCAAGCTGGTCCGCTGGCTGTCCGAGCTGCCGCTCGACCCGGAGAGCACGCACGACATCACACTGGCGACCTACGAGGCGCTGGCGAACGTGGCGGCCCACGCGTACCCGGACGGCCGCGGCTGGGCCCGCCTGCAGGCGACCCGAGTGGGTGACGCGGTGACGGTGACGGTCACCGACACGGGCTGCGGCATCCCGGCGACCCGCCCCCGCTCAGCGGCCCTGCGCACCTCCGGCGGCCGCGGCCTGCTGCTGATCGACAAGGTCACGGACCAGTCCGAGATCGACACCGGCGAACAGGGCACCCGAGTCCGCATGACCTGGCGCCCGGCCGCCCTGCGGGACGCGGGAGCAGCCTGAGACGCACGCCCCGGCACGCCCTGGGCGACAGCGGAAACTGGGGAATTGAGCAAGACAAGAGAACGCCGCGGCCACACAAACCAGCGGGCCTGAACCGGGCCGATACGGTCAGTCACCGCACCATCGCCCACCGAGAGCGTCGCGGTGCGTGACCAAGCCCGTAAAGCGGCGAAGCGCGGTGAGCCGGACCTCGGCCCACCGCGCTTCAAGGGAATCTCAGGCCGCGCCGGCCAGCCGGACCAGGCGGTTGCGCGGGTACGAAACCAGTTCGCGCTCCTCGTCCGTGGTGAAGATTTCGACGGAATCCTCCAGGATGTCCGCCGAAGTCACCTGTAGCTGCCACGCGGGCAGCCCCGGCGCGGGCTCGTGCCAGAACCACTGGCCCTTGGTCAGCTGGTCCGCCGGGACCGTCGCGTCGTCCGTTTTCATGTCATGAGGCTAACCGTCACCACCGACAGTTTTCGCACGGCCCGGCCATCCACATCAGCCATGGGTGGCACCCACCGTGATCGTCAGCACGTCCGGGTCGCCCGCGAACACCGCACCGCTGAAGTCCGGGCCCGGGCTGACGTCGTCGTACGGGAACGCGTAGCCCCGGTTGTCGGGCAGTTTCGAGTGCACGATGCGGGCGTAGTGGTTGGTCACGTCGCCCTGGTAGAACTTCGCCGGGTCCTCCGCCGTCGGCTGATTCGGGTTGTCCAGCAGCGTCGTGCGGTTCAGCGCCGCCGCCAGGCGCGGGACGATGCTCTTGCGCGCGTCGCTCGCCCCCTGCGGGATGGCGAACGGGCCGCTGTCGCAGCTCCAGACGTCGGCCGTGGCCGGCTTCGCGAACGCCTCGGCCCCGAACACCAGCTGCCCGCCGCTGACGCGCCCGGTGAACGTGCCCAGCCCCGGGTTCTGCGAGTCCACCACGAGGTCCGTGCCCTCGTACTTCTGCCAGACCTGATCGATGTAGCCGTCGAGGTACCCACCGAACTGGTCGGCGTGGTGGTGCGGGGACAGCGCGCGCAGGTTCCCGCCGCCGCCGGTCTGCACCAGCCCCGGCCAGTTCCCGCCCAACGCCGACAGCTCCGAAGAAATCGCGTCCAGCGAACCCGAAGGCAGCCCGTTGACGGTCTTCGTGCCCGAGCCGGACGTCGTGAGTGACAGCCCCATCGGGATGCCGACGAAGTCGACGTAGCTGATGTTGGCGAACAGCTGCTCGTCGTTGAACGTGAACTCGCTGAACGACCAGTTCTTCTGGAAGTTCGGGTCGTCGGGGTTCAGGAAGCTCGGGTGCACCAGGGCCGGGCCCGGGTCGAGGAAGAAGTCCAGCTTCGCGTCCGTGACGACGTACACGCGCGCGCCGCCCATCTTGGGCACGGAGACCTGGGCCCCGGAACCGACGGGGATGGCGCAGTCCTCCGGCAGCGGCGTGTGCGCGGCGCCGGGCGAGTCCGGGTAGTACGGCGAACCGTCGGCGCGCAGCAGGACCAGCCGCCCGTCGGGGGTCGTGCCGGTGACATAGGCGTACACGGTTCCGGAACCGGAGTTGTTCACCAGCTTGAGACCGAAGGTCGCGGGTGTGGCCGCGGCGGCGGTGCGTGCCAGGGGCAGCACGGTGGCGGTGGCGAGCGTGGCCGCCGAGAGGCTCAGGAACGAGCGGCGCGAAATCATGATTCCTCCACTTCGAGGATGACCAGAACACGCGGCGTGCTCCATAATGGACGCACCGGCCGCGCTCGCAGTTCGTTGTGGACGCCAACAAACTATGAACGCCACCGGCGGGGCCTGGCAACCCCTCTCAGGCAGGTCTAGACCACCGTCGCATCCGGGGCGCGCGGTGCCCCGCACGGAAATTTTTCAAACAATCCCGGTGCGGGCCTGCCCCCGGGTACCGGGTCACGGGTAATTCCGGGCAGGGGCCTTGACTTCCCCGGAAACCAGGGGTGACAGTGGACGGCCTCGCAGGTGGACGCCTCCCCTTTTCCGGCCCAGAGACAGAGAAAGCGGACCCCATGCAGCCCAGCAAGCGTTTCCTGCGCCTGACCGCCGTGGTGGCAACGTTGTCACTGCCCTTCATCGCGCCCGCGACGACGTCCGCCGCGGAGACCTGGACCACCGTGTTCCAGGACGACTTCGACGGCGCCGCCGGTACCGGCCTGAACACCCAGGACTGGCTCTACGACAAGGGAACCGGCTACCCGGGCGGCGCGGGCGCCTGGGGCACCGGCGAGATCGAGACGGCGACGGACTCGACCGAGAACGTCTACCACGACGGCGCGGGCCACCTGGCCATCAAGCCGGTGCGCGACGCCGCGGGCAACTGGACGTCCGGGCGGATCGAGACGCAGCGGACCGACTTCGGCGCCCCGGCCGGCGGGCAGGCGGAGATCAGCGCGACGCTCAAGCAGCCCTCCCCCGCGAGCGGGCTCGGCTACTGGCCGGCGTTCTGGGCGATGGGCGCCGACGCGCGGCCGGTCGGCGCGACGAACTGGCCGAGCATCGGCGAGCTCGACATCATGGAGGACGTCAACGCGCTCGGCAAGCACTCCACGACGTTCCACTGTGGACAGTGGCAGGGCGAGTGCCACGACCCGGACGGGATCACGAGCGACCTGCAGGACTGCCCGGGCTGCCAGGACGGCTACCACTCCTACTCGGTCGTGGTGGACCGCCGCGACGCCGCCGCGGAGGAGCTGCGCTTCTACCTCGACGGCAACCAGACCTACTCCGTGAAGCAGAACCAGGTGTCCGACGCGACCTGGAAGGCCGCGGTCGACCACGGGTTCTTCGTCATCTTCGACGTCGCCATCGGCGGCTCGTACCCGAACAAGGTCTGCGGCTGCACGAGCCCGTCCGCCGACATCACCCCGGGCGCCGAAATGAGCATCGACTCGCTCTCGGTCAAGGTCAGCACCAGCTGACGCTAGGCTGGCGCGATGAGCGTCCGGCACACCGTCATCGACTCACCCGTGGGACCGCTGACCCTCATCGGCGAGGGTGCCGCGCTGCTCGGCCTCTACTTCGACGGCCACCTGCGCACCCCGCGCCTCGCCGACCACGGGCCCCGGACCGACGACGGTTTCGAAGCCGCCCGAGCGCAGCTCGCCGAGTACTTCGCGGGCACGCGGCGCGAGTTCGACCTCGAGCTCGCGCCGCGCGGCTCCGCGTTCGAGAAGCAGGTCTGGGCGTTGCTGACGAAGATCCCGTACGGCGAAACCCGCACCTACGGGCAGCTGGCCGCCGAGCTGGGCGATCCCGGCGCCGCACAGGCGGTCGGGAACGCCAACGGCTGGAACCCGATCAGCGTGATCGTGCCGTGCCACCGGGTGGTCGGCACGAGCGGCGGCCTGACCGGGTACGCCGGCGGCCTCGCCCGCAAACGGTTCCTCCTGGGCCTCGAGGAACCGCCCGCGGACGAGGTCGGCCGGTTGTTCTAGCTCGCCGCGCAGGTCACGGTGGGCGCCGTCAGGTTCCCGCCGTGCTCGACGGTGAACCCGATGACGTTGCCGCTCCCGTTGGGCCGCGCGGTCAGCACGTACCCGGTGCTGTCCCAGGTGCCGGTGTAGTTCCAGCTGCCGATGACCTTCTGTGGCGCGTGGAAGGTGATCGTGAGCACCCAGTTGTTCGAGCCGGACACCGAAACCTGGCCGTTGAAGCCGACGTTCCACTCCGCGGTCTTGGTGTAGGTCCCGGTGCACCCGCCCGGCGGCGGGGTCGTGGTCGTCGGCGGCGGTGTGGTCGTCGTGGTCGGCGGCGGCGTGGTGGTGCCGCCGTTCAGCGCGTCGAGGACCGCGGTGTAGGCGGCCTTCTTGTTCCCGCTGCCGTCGAACAGCAGCGGCGTGGCCGACGCGCGCCAGGAGTCGGTGTCCCGGATGCCCCACACCGTCATGCCGTTGCAGCGCGCCACGGCGAGACAGGCCTGGGTGACCGTGCGGTAGCTGTTCGCCTGCGTGGTGCCCGACCCCTCGATGTCCAGCTCGGTGATCTGCACGTCCACGCCGAGGCTCGCGAAGTTCTGCAGCGTGGTCTGGTAGTTCGACGGCACCGGGCTGTTGCTGTTGAAGTGCGACTGGAAGCCGACGCAGTCGATCGGCACACCGCGGCTCTTGAAGTCCTGCACCATGCGGTACACGGCCTGGGTCTTCGCCTGGCCCCAGTCGTCGGTGTTGTAGTCGTTGTAGCAGAGCTTCGCGTTCGCGTCGGCCGCCCGCGCGGCGCGGAACGCCGCCTCGATCCAGTCGTCGCCGGTGCGCTGCAGGTTGGAGTCGCGGCGGGCGCCGGAACCGCCGTCGGCGAACGCCTCGTTCACCACGTCCCACGAGTAGAGCTGGCCTCGGTAGTGGGTCGCGACCTGCGTGATGTGGTTGAGCATCGCCGTGCGCAGCGCCGAGCCCTCCATGCCCTGCATCCAGCCGGGCTGCTGTGAGTACCAGGCCAGCGTGTGCCCGCGGACCTGGGCGCCCTGGCTGCGAGCCTGCGCCACGATCCGGTCGGCGTTGGTGTAGGAGAACTGGCCCTGGTTCGGCTCGGTCGCGTCGATCTTCATCTCGTTCTCCGGCGTGATCATGCTGAACTCACGGCTCAGGATGCCGGTGTAGACGCTGTCCGAGAGCTTGCTCGCCGAGACGGCCGTGCCGAAGTACCGGCCGGTCCGCGCCGCCGCGCTGCCGAGCGTGGTGCCCGAGGCGGGCGGGGTCGACGTCGTCGTGGTCGGGGTCGTCGGCGTGGTCGTGGTCGTGCCACCGCTGTTCAGGCCCAGGAACGAGATCGCGTAGCCGACCATGCCGCTCTGCGGCAGCGTGTGCCCGGCACCCTGGACGCTGATCGCCTCGACCGGCGCCTGGACGCCGGTACCGCCGTAGCGGGCGCGGGTCCAGCCGGACTGCGGCTGGTCGATCGTCGACGCCGTCTGGCTCACCCCGGCGAGGTTGGTCCACTGCTTGACCTCTTCGCCGAAGTTCGGGTAGCGCAGGGTGTCGTCGGCGGTGCCGTGCCACAGCTGCATCCGCGGGAACGGGCCGCTGCGGCCGCCGCTCATCTGGCGGGCCTGGTCGCCCCACTGCTGCGCGGTCTTCGTGATCTGGCCGTTGGCGCACTGGGAGTTCCAGCTCGACCCGTCGGTGGTGCCGAAGCAGCCGGCGGGCACGCCCATGAACGCCGAGCCGGCGGTGAACACGTCCGGGTACTCCGCCGCGAGCACGTTCGTCATCATCGCGCCCGAGGAGAACCCGGTGACGTAGACCCGGGACGGATCGACGTTGTAGTGCTGCTTCGCGTAGTCGACCATCGACAGGATGCCGACCGGGTCGCTGCCGCCGCCGCGGGTCAGGGCCTGCGGCGACGAGACGTCGAAGCAGCTGCCGCTGCGGGTGGCCTCCGGGAACACGATGACGTACCCGTACTGGTCGGCCGCGGTGACGTAGTCGCGGGCGTAGCCGTTGAAGACCGCCGAGGCCGAACCGGTGCAGTAGTGCAGCGCGACCAGCAGGGCCGGCCGGGTCGCCACCCGGTCCGGGACGTAGGTGTACATGTTGAGGTTGCTGGGGTTGGTGCCGAAATCGGTCACGCGGGTCAATGACGCCGCGGACGCGGGCTGCGCGGCAAGCAGCACGACCGCGGCGACCACCGGCACGACGGCGGCCAGCAGCACCGTGAGCAGTCTTCTCACTCGGGTTTCCTTCCGGGGAGCAGGGCGCGCAGCAACGACGATCGTTGGCCGCCACCGGCGGGCCGGTCAACGAGTTTCGCCACGTTTCGGAACCTTTCGACCGCGCTCCGGAACCGATCAGCCGGGCCGCCGCGGTTCTGACAGGATCAGCCGATGACCGCGCTGCTGCTGGGCCCGCTCCTCCGGCACGTCGACGCCACGTCGGCGACGATCTGGGTCGAGACGGACGGACCGTGCGAGGTCGGCGTGGGCGACGCCTCGGCCCGCACGTTCGAGGTCTCCGGCCACCACTACGCCCTGGTCGTGCTCACCGGCCTCGAGCCGGCGCGGAGCACGCCGTACGAGGTCCGGCTCGACGGCGACGTCGTCTGGCCCGAGCCCGGCGGCGAGCTGCCGCCGAGCCGGATCCGCACCCTCTCCCCCGGCGACTCCCGCTTCCGGCTGGTGTTCGGCTCCTGCCGCAAGCCGCGCGAGCAGGACGCCCTGGGGAAGGACGCGCTCGCCGCGTACGCCCGCCGCATGGCCCGGCTCGACGAGGAGGAGTGGCCGGAGTCGCTGGTGCTGCTCGGTGACCAGGTCTACGCCGACGAGACCACCGAAGACACGCAGAAGTGGCTCGCGAGCCGGCGTGACACGACGAAACCACCCGGCACCGAGGTCGGCGACTTCGAGGAGTACTGCCACCTCTACTCCGAGGCCTGGTCCGACCCGGCGGTGCGCTGGCTGCTGTCCACGCTGCCGACGTCGATGATCTTCGACGACCACGACGTGCGCGACGACTGGAACACCTCGCGGGCCTGGCGCGCCGAGATGGCCCGGACGTCGTGGTGGCAAGAACGCATCCGCGGCGCGCTGGTGTCGTACTGGATCTACCAGCACCTGGGCAACCTCGGCCCGGGCGAGCTCGCGTCGGACAAGGTCTTCCAGCAGGTCAGCACGTCCGGGACGGACAACGCGGAGCTGCTGCGCGAGTTCGCCGACCACGCCGACCGGGAGGCCGACGGCGCCAAGGGCACCCGCTGGTCCTACCGGCGCGACTTCGGCCCGGTCCGGCTGCTCGTGATCGACTCGCGGGCCGGGCGGATCCTCGAGGGCGGCGTGCGCGCGATGATCGGCGACGACGAGTTCGCCTGGATCGAGGAGCAGGCCGCCGGCGATTTCGACCACCTGCTGGTCGGCACGTCCCTGCCGTGGCTGCTGCCGACCGCGCTGTCCTACGCCCAGTCGGTCAACGAACGTCTCTGCGAGCGGCCGGGGCCGGTCGGCCGGGCGGCCGAGTGGTTCCGGCAGTTCGCCGACCTCGAGCACTGGCCGGCGTTCCGCACGTCGTTCGACCGGCTGGGGAAGCTGCTGGCCCGGGTCGCCGACGACGGCGCGGCTTCGGTCAACGTGCTCTCCGGCGACGTCCACCACGCCTACGTCGCGCGGGCCGAGTTCCCGGCCGGGCACGCCGCGCCGGTGCACCAGCTCACCTGCTCGCCGATGCACAACACCGTGCCCTGGTACATGAACCGCGTGTTCCGGCTCGGCTGGGCCCGGTGGCTGACCCGGCTGACCGGGTGGTTCGCGCGCCGCGCCGGCGTGCCGCCCACGGACCTGACGTGGAGCTGCGTGTCGGGGCCGCACTTCGGCAATGCCGTAATGACGCTGGACGTCGACGGGCGCACCGCGTGGGCCACGCTGCAGCAGCCCCACGGCGACGAGCTCGCCGACGGGGCGACGATCCGGCTCACCTGAGGGTGGGTGCGGCGCGGCCACCCTCCCCCGCGGATTCCGGGTTAGCCTCGGATCATGACCAGGGAAAACGTGCTCGGGGAGTTTCTCCGGGCCCGCCGCGCGCAGGTGCGCCCGGCCGATCTCGGCCTGCCCGCCGGGAGCGGACGCCGGGTCGCGGGCCTGCGCCGGGAGGAGGTCGCGCTGCTGGCGGGCGTCAGCACCGACTACTACGTGCGGCTGGAGCAGGGCCGCGAACGGCACCCGTCGGCGCAGGTGCTCGACGCGCTGGCGCGCGCGCTGGACCTGGACGGCGAGGCCACCGACCACCTGCACCGGCTGGGCCGCCCGGCCACGGCACCCCGGCGCCGGCCGCGACGGCGTGAGCAGGTCGGCCCGAACCTGCTGCGGCTGATGGACGGCTGGCCGGGCACGCCCGCTGTCGTCCTCGGCCGGTGCCTGACCGTGCTGGCGCACAACGCGCTGGGCAAGGCGCTGTTCGACGGGCACACCCACAGCGGCGACCTGGTCCGCCTGGTGTTCCTCGACCCGGACGCGCGCGAGTTCTACCCGGACTGGGAACGCGTCGCGGTCAACACCGTCGGCGGCCTGCGGGCGGCGGCCGGGATCGACCCCGACGACCCCCGGCTGATCGAGACCGTCGGCGAGCTGTCGGTCAAGAGCGAGGCGTTCCGCACGCTGTGGGCGCGCCACGACATCCGGCAGAAAACCCGGGAGACCAAACGGTTCCACCACCGGCTGGTCGGCGACCTGACCCTGAGCTACGAGGCATTGACGGTGAACAGCGCGCCCGGGCAGCAGCTGGTCGTCTACCAGGCGGAGCCGGGCAGCCCGTCGGAAGCGGCGTTGACGCTGCTGGGCAGCCTCACCGCCGAAAGCGCTCCGCAGAACGTCAACCGCTGAGCTGATTCCACAATGGACAGTTTGTTTCGTGCTGCCCGAAAAACCCTTTGAAAGGAAAGATCCGTGAAGGTCGTCCTCATCACCGGTGCCAGCAGCGGCATCGGCCACGCCACCGCGGTGCGGCTGGCCGCCGAAGGCCACCACGTCGTGCTCGGCGCCCGGCGCGAGGATCGCCTCGACGCGCTCGCCGAACAGATCCGGGCGGCGGGCGGCCGGGCCGACGTGCACCGCCTGGACGTCACCGACCGCGCCGACGTCGCCGCCTTCGCCGAAGCGGCGGTGCGCGACCACGGCCGGATCGACGTGTTCGTCGCCAACGCGGGCGTGATGCCGTTGTCCCGCCTGGATTCCCTGCACACCGGCGAGTGGGACCGGATGCTCGACGTGAACGTCCGCGGGCTGCTCAACGGGATCGCCGCGACCCTGCCGCACTTCCGACGCCAAGGCGGCGGCCACTTCGTCACCATCGCCTCCACCGGCGCGTACGAGGTGGTGCCGACGGCGGCGGTCTACTGCGCCACGAAGTACGCGGCCCGGGCGATCACCGAGGGCCTGCGCCTGGAGTCCGACCCGAGCTTGCGCGTCACGACGATCTCGCCGGGCGTCGTGGAGTCCGAGCTGGCGGACACGATCACCGAGCCGGGCGCGAAGGAGGCGATGGTCGCCTACCGCGCGCACGCGATGCCGCCGGACGCCATCGCCGGGGCGATCTCGTACGCGATCGGACAGCCGGACGGCGTCGACGTCAACGAGCTCGTGGTCCGGCCGACCGCCCAGCGGTGACCCCGGCGACGACCATGGTGAAGCCGCCGTCGCGGTCACGTTCCCAGGTCGTCAGCGAGGCGTTGGGGACCGGCGTGGCGGCGGCCGCGCGCATGAGGTCGGGTTCCGGCACGCCCTCCAACAGGTACCGGAGGGCGAACACCGTCATCTCGTGCGCGCAGAACAGGACGCGCGCGCCCGGCCGCTCGGCGCTCAGCTCGGCGAGCAGGGGCCGCACCCGCAGCACGACGTCGGCCCAGGACTCGCCGCCCGGCGGCCGGTAGTAGAACCGGCCGAGCCGCCGCTTGCGCCGGGCTTCCTCGGGCCAGCGCTCGCGGACGCCGCGCGTGGTCAGCAGGTCCAGGACGCCGAGCTCGCGGTCGCGCAGCCGCTCGTCGGGCACGATCGCCACCCCGGCGGGCGCGGCCAGCCGGGCGGTGTCCCAGGCGCGGCGGTAGGTCGAGGTGACCACGAGGTCCGGCGGGTGCCCGGCGAGCAGCTCCCCCGCCGCCTCGGCCTGGTCCCGGCCCAGGGCGGTCAGCGGCACGTCGGCGTCACGTTCGGCGATGCCGATCACGTCGGCGCCCGCCGCCTCCGCCTCCTCCCGGGCCACGTTGCCCGTGCTTTCACCGTGCCGAAGCAACCCCACCCACGCCAGGTCGACCTTCACGCGCGGCTGGTACCCCCGGACCCCCGCCACCGAAACGCGGGATGGTTGGGCCCGCCCAGGACGTCCGGCTAGGGTCGGTCCATGTCGCGGAGCCTCGACGGCCAGGACCGGCTGCAGCTGCTGGAGGAGATCATCGGCGCCCCCTCCGGCCACCTCGCGCTCGCCGCCGTGCTGACCGAGACGCTGGACCGCGTCCGCGAGGTGCTGCAGGTCGACACCGCGACCGTGCTGCGGTACCAGGCGGGTGGGCAGCAGCTCGTGGCGATCGCGGCCGCGGGCATCGAAGAAGAGGTCCACCAGGGGGTGCGCGTGCCGGTCGGCACCGGGTTCGCCGGCCGGGTCGCCCTCGACCGCGAACCCGTCGTGCTCGACCACGTCGACGAGACCACCGTCGTGAACTCCCTGCTGTGGGAACGCGGCCTGCGCGCCATGCTCGGCGTGCCGATGGTCGTCGGCGCCGACCTGGTCGGCGTGCTGCACGTCGGGTCGGTCCGGGAACGGCGGTTCACCGAGGCCGAGACCGGCACCCTGCAGCTGCTCGCCGACCGGCTCGCCATGGCGATCCAGGTGGAGGCACTCGAGGAGAACCGCGCCGCGACGATGGCGTTGCAGCGCAGCCTGCTGCCGGACGTCCTGCCCGACCTGCCCGGCCTCGCCTTCGCCGCCCGGTACGTGCCCGGCGCGGAGACGGGCCTCGGCGGCGACTGGTACGACCTCTTCGCGCTGCCGGGCGACCGCGTCGGCGTCGTGATGGGCGACGTCTCCGGGCACGGCCTCGAGGCGGCCGTGATCATGGGACGGCTGCGCAGCGCCCTGCGCGCCTACGCCCTCGACTGCGACGACCCGGCCGAGACGCTCGGCAAGCTCGACCGCAAGGCCAACCACTTCGAGCACGGCGCGATGGCCACCGTCGCCTACGCGATCATCGACCCGGGGCGGGATTCATTGCGGCTGTCGCTGGCCGGGCACCTGCCGCCGGTGCTGGCGCGCCCGGGTGAGCCGGGCGAACTCGTGACGGCGCCCGTCGACCCGCCGATCGGGCTGTCCCTCGGCCGGCCCGAGCGGCGCACCACCGTCGTCGAGCTGCCGCTCGACGGGGCGCTCGCCTTCTACACCGACGGTCTCGTCGAACGCCGGGACCGGCCGGTGGACGACGGCATGACCGAGCTCGCGGCCACGATCCGGGCCGGGGAACCCGAGCGCGTCTGCGCCCGGGTGATGGCCACGATGATCGGCTCCCGGCCGGCGCAGGACGACGTCGCCCTGCTCGTGGTCCACCGCCACGCCCGCTGAAGCCGCGGTCACGGCGCCGTCAGCGCCGCCTCCCGCGTCGGGAACAGCGAAAGGCTGTCCTCGAGACCGGTCAGCTGGATCGGCCGCAGGGTCGCCCGGCCGGTCGCGACGATCCGCACCGCGGTGCCCGGCCCGGCGTTGCGGTGGATCATCAGCAGCGCGGTCAGCCCCGGCGACGCCAGGAACTCGACGTTGCTCAGGTCGAGGACGAGCAGTCTCGGCGCCGCGGCCAGTACTTCGTCCGCGGCTTGGACCACGGCGGGCGCGGTGGTGGTGTCGACGTCCCCGGAGACGTCGAGGACGACCGCGCCGTCCTGCTCCGTTCGGGCGATCCTGAACGCCCCGAATGGCACAGCAGCCGGAGAGCCCGCAGTGTGGGTGTTCTCGGTCATGGTGTCTCTCCCGCCCTCGGCGACGCCGCCGGAACCTCCGGCGGGCGCGCTTGATCACGAAGGCTGTCTGCTCAACCAGGACCAATCATGCCCGTAGCACCGCGCTCCCGCCGCGTCAGCACCCTCCGGGTTTGCGTCGCGCCCGCGAACAGGCAGGATGGTGACCATGGCCGAAACGGACGCGAGTGCTGCGGGCACCGTCGTCCTGGAGCACCGCGACGGCGCGGCGGTGCTCCGGGTGAGTGGCGCCCTCGACCTCGCCCTCGCGCCGAAGCTGCGGCAGTTCGCCGACCGCGCTTCCCGGCAGCAACCGGCCGTGCTGGTCATCGACCTGACCGACGTCACCTTCCTGGCCTCGGCCGGGATGGCCGAGCTCGTGCGGGCGCACCGCGGCGACTCCGGGACGGCGCCGCTGCGGGTGGTGGCGAACGACCGGATCACGTTGCGCCCGCTGGAGCTGACGCGGCTGACCGACGAGCTCGCCATCTTCCCGTCGTTGACCGACGCGCTGGGTCCCTGATGCCGCCCCCGCCCCACTTCGACGCCGTACTCGACGCCGTGCGCCGGGCCTTCGTCGACGGGGCGGGCAAGCCGGTGGGCACCGAGCTGAGGCCGCTGGGCCCGGCCGAGGCCCGTGCCCTGCTCGGCGACGGCGTCACGGCGGCCGTGACCGAACCCGCGGTGCTGGCGGGCCTGCTGCCGGGCCGGGCGGTCACCGCCGCGGTCGCCGTCACCGGCGGTCACGACGGCGGCACGCTGGTCTACACCGGCGCCGAGGTCGGCGGCCTGCCCGAGGCCGTCGCCGCCGCCGTCCAGGCCGCCACCGCCGACCTCGCGGACACCGTGCTGCGGCTGCAGGGTGACGCCGCGGTGATCGACGCGCTGCACTCGGTCGGCCGTCAGCTGACCGCCCAGCTGGACCTCGGCCGGATCGTGCAGGACGCGACCGACGCCGCGACCAAGGCGACCGGCGCGGGCTTCGGCGCGTTCTTCTACAACCTCGTCAACGATGTCGGCGAGTCGTACACGCTCTACACGCTCTCGGGGGTGCCGCGGGAGGCGTTCGAGCGGTTCCCGATGCCGCGCAACACCGCGGTGTTCGGCCCGACCTTCGACGGCACCGGTACCGTCCGCAGCCCCGACATCACCGCGGACCCGCGGTTCGGGAAGAACGCGCCCTACCGCGGGATGCCCGAGGGGCACCTGCCGGTCCGCAGCTACCTGGCGGTGTCGGCGATCAGCCCGACCACCGGGGAGGTGCTGGGCGGCTTCTTCTTCGGCCACCCCGAAACCGGCCGGTTCACCGAACGGCACGAGTACCTCGCCGAGGGCATCGCCGGGTACACCGCCATCGCGCTGGACAACGCCCGCCTCTACGAGCGGGAACGCACCCTCGTCAGCGAGCTGTCCCGCAGCATGCTGCCGGTCGCGCCGGAGATCCCCGGCCTCCGCGTGCTCACCCGGTACCTGCCCGCGGCCACCGGCACGAAGATCGGCGGCGACTGGTTCGACGTGATCCGGCTCCCCTCCGGCGCGACCGCGTTCGTGATCGGCGACGTCGTCGGCCACGGTGTCACCGCCGCGACCGTGATGGCGCAGGTCCGCACGGCGATCCGGTGTTACGCCCTGCTGGAGCTGACGCCGTCGGAGGTGCTGCGGAACGTCTCGGAGCTGACCGGCGGGCTGTTCGGCGCGAGCTTCGTCACCTGCTTCTACGCCGTCCACCACCCGGACGGCACGCTGACCTACGCGAACGCCGGGCACCTGCCGGCGATCCTGATCCGGCCCGGCGCCGAGGTGGAGCAGCTCGGGGAGGCGCTGGCGCAGCCGCTGGGCGTCGGCTCGGTGTTCCCCCAGCGCAGCACCACCTTCCCGCCGGGCGCCGACCTGGTGCTCTACACCGACGGCCTGGTCGAGAGCCGCACCCGCGACCTCACCCTGGGCATCGAGTGGCTGCTGGCGGGCATCCCGGGACTGCTGGCCGCGACCGACCTCGACGCGGCGTGGGACGCCCTCGTCGAGGAACTCACGCACGGGCGACACGACGACGACATCGCGCTGATCCACGTGCGTCACCGCGGAGAGGACGGCACATGACAGACCCCCTCCCCCCGGACGCCCCCACCTCCCCGGCTTCGTTCCACCGGCGCACGGTCGCGCTCGCCGACCGGCTGCCGGAGCTGCGCGAGGCGCTGGCCGACTGGGTGCGCACCCTCGGCCTGGGCGACGAACGCGCGGAGGACGTCGTCCTCGCCGGCTACGAAGCGATGGCCAACTCCGCCGAACACGCCTACCGCGACCGGGAAGCCGGCTACGTCGACGTGCGGGCCGAATCGCTGGCGGGACGGCTGACCGTCACCGTCACCGACTACGGGAGCTGGCAGGCCCCCGTGCCGACGAACGGCCTGCGGGGCCGCGGGCTCCTGCTCATCGACAGCCTCGCCGACCAGTGCGCCCAGGTGCACCGCGAAGACGGCACGACGATCACCATGAGCTGGTCCGGCGGCGTCACGCCGGGGTGACGGCGACCGGCGCGCCCGGCGGCGCCCGGGTAGGCTTCCCCGGGGCCCCGATCCGGGAGAGTGATGACCGTCGCCGAGGAATCCCACCGTCCCGCGTTTCCCGGCATGTTCCCCGGAACCAGCCGGATGGCGGCGCGGATGCGGGAGTTCGACTGGGCTTCGTCACCACTGGGCCGCCCGGAGGACTGGCCGTCGAGCCTGAGGACGGCGGTGCGGATCTGCCTGACGTCCCGCTTCCCGATGATCGTCTGGTGGGGACCCGATCTGCGGCTCCTCTACAACGACGCCTACCTGCCGCTGCTCGGCACCAAGCACCCGGCGCTCGTCAAGCCGGGTGAGCAGGTCTGGGGCGACATCTGGCACATCGTCGGCCCGATGCTGCACGGCGTGCTGGCCACCGGCGAGGCGACGTGGTCGGAGGACATGCTGCTGCCGATGAACCGGCACGGCTACTGGGAAGAGACGTACTGGACGTACTCCTACAGCCCGGTCCACGACGACAGCGGGGCGGTCCGGGCCGTGTTCACCGCAGTCACCGACACCACCGAGCGCGTGATCGGCGAACGCCGGCTCGCCGCGCTGCGCGAGCTGGGCGCGCGGGCCGGGATCGCCCGCACCGTCGCCGAAGCGTGCGAGCTGGTGGCCGACGTGCTGGGCCGCGCCGGGGCCGACGTCCCGTACGCCGCGATCCACGTCCGCCGCCCGGGCACCGACGACCTCGCCCTCGCCGCCGTCACCCCCGGCGGTTCCGGGGACGCGGACGGCTGGCCGCTGGCGGAGGTGCTCGCCGACGGCGTCCCGCGGACCGTGTCCGGCCTGACCGGGAAGTTCGGCGAGCTGCCGTCGGGCGAGTGGTCCGAACCACCCGCCGAAGCGATGGTCCTGCCGCTGCCAGGGGACGCGGGCGGCCCGGCCACCGGGGTGATCGTGCTCGCCGCGAGCGCCGGGCACGCCGTCGACGAGTCCTACCGGACGTTCCTCGGGCTGGTCGCCCAGCAGACCACGGCGCTGGTCAACGGCGCCGTCGCCTACCAGGTCCAGCAGGAGCGCGCCGAGGAGCTGGCCGCGCTGGACGTGGCGAAGACGACGTTCTTCTCCAACGTCAGCCACGAGTTCCGGACGCCGCTCACGCTGATCATGGGGCCCGCGGCCGAGCTGCGGGACGCGCTCGGCGACGCGGATCCGGTGGTGCGTGAGGAAATCGAAGTCATCCACCGCAACGCCGTGCGCCTCGGGCGGCTGGTGAACAACCTGCTCGACTTCTCCCGGATCGAGGCGGGCCGGATGCAGGCCCGGTTCGAGCCGGTCGACCTCCCGGAGTTCACCGCGGAGCTGGCGAGCGTGTTCCGCGCGGCCGTCGAGCGGGCCGGGCTGGCGTTCGAGGTCGGCGGCGAGTCCCTGGGCGAGCCGGTGCACGTCGATCGCGGGATGTGGGAGAAGGTCGTCCTCAACCTGCTGTCCAACGCGGTCAAGTACACCTTCGACGGCACCATCCGGGTGCACACCGGCCGCGACGGCGGCCACGCCGTGGTGACCGTGTCCGACACCGGGATCGGCGTCGCCGCCGAGGAGATCCCCCGGCTGTTCGAGCGGTTCCACCGGATCCCCTCGGCGCGGGCGCGCTCGAACGAGGGCAGCGGGATCGGCCTGGCGCTGGTGCGCGAGCTGGTCGGGATGCACGGCGGCGACATCACCGCGGAAAGCTCCCCCGGCGCCGGCACGACGTTCCGCATCCGGCTGCCGCTGGGTACCCGGCACCTGCCCGCCGACCAGCTCGCCCCCGGGCCCGCGCGCGCCGGGATCGCCGCGGAGACCGTGGAACCGTTCGTCGCCGAAGCCCTGCGCTGGCTGCCCGGACCGGACGACGAGCCGGCCGGCGAGGCCGTCCCGGCCGGGCCGGCGGGCGCGCGGGTGCTGGTCGCCGACGACAACGCCGACATGCGCGGTTACCTCACCCGGCTGCTGCGCGACGAGTACGCCGTGACGTCCGTGCGCGACGGCGTCGAGGCGCTGGCCGCCGCGGCCGCCGACCCGCCGGACCTGATCGTCAGCGACGTGATGATGCCCCGGATGGACGGCCTGGAGCTGCTGGCGCACCTGCGCGGCGACTCGCGCACGGCCGCCGTCCCCGTGCTGCTGCTCTCGGCGCGGGCCGGTCAGGAGGCCGCGGTCGACGGGCTGGCCGCCGGCGCCGACGACTACCTCGTGAAGCCGTTCTCCGCGCGGGAACTGCTCGCCAGGGTCCGCACCACGATCCAGCTCGCCCGGTTGCGCACGCAGCACACGCGGTGGCGCGCGGCGATGATCGACTCGCTGCAGGAGGGGTTCTTCGTCGGTGACGCCGACGGGCGGATCGTCGAGATCAACACCGCGTTCACCGAGCTGCTGGGGTACGGCGCGGACGGCCTGCCCTACACCCAGCCGTTCCCCTGGCTGCCGACCGCGGACGCCGATCCCCAGGGGCACCAGCAGGTGCTGGACGCCATCGCCCGGGCCCGGGCGGAGCCGGCCGGCGGTTTCGTGCTGCCGATGCGCCACCGCGACGGGCACCGGGTCTGGGTGGCGACGTCGTACAGCGAGCTGCACGACGACGAAGGCCGCCGACGGCTCGTCGGCACGCTCCGCGACGTCACCGCGGAGCGCTACGCGGTGCAGCGGGAAAGCGCGCTCGCGGCCATGAACCAGCGTCTCGCCGGACTGAGCGGCGTCCCGGACGTCCTCGACGCCGCGCTGGCGCTGCTGCGCGACCTGTGGCGGGCCGAGCGGGTGCTCGCCGTGACCTGGCCCCGCACCGGCGAACCCGAGCTGGTCTCCACCGACCCCGCCGACCGGCGGTGGACCGGGCTCGCCGCGCCGGTGCGCGCGACGCTCGACCGGATCCGCTCGCTGCCCGCGTTGCACGCGGCACCGGCGGGGCCGGCCGTCGGCACCACCCTCGACCACCCCGACGGGCAGCTGACGCTCTGGGTGGAGCCCGCGGCCGGGCGGCCGCTCGGCACCGAGGACCAGACGCTGCTGGCCCTGCTGGCCGGCACGCTCGCGCACGCCCTGCGCCGCGCCCACCGCGACGACCGGCAGCGCGAGGTCGCCCTCGCCCTGCAGCGCTCGATCCTCGGCCCCGCCGGGCTGCCGGACGGGTTCGCGGTGCGCTACGAACCGGCGACGCCGCCGCTGGAGGTCGGCGGTGACTGGTACGACGTGATCCCCCTCGACGACGACCGCATCGGCATCGTGGTCGGCGACTGCGTCGGCCGGGGCCTGTCCGCGGCGGTGGTGATGGGCCAGCTGCGCAGCGCCTGCCGGGCGCTGCTGCTCGAGGCCGGCAGCCCGTCGCACACCCTGACCGCGCTGGACCGCTTCGCCCGCCAGGTGCCGGACGCCCTGTGCACCACCGTCTTCTGCGGGGTTCTCGACCCGGCCACCGGCACCCTCACCTACAGCAGCGCCGGGCACCCGCCCGCGACCCTGATCCACCCGGACGGCACGGCCGAGTCGCTCGACGCGGGCGGCAGCGTCCCGCTCGCGGTGCGGGTCCCCGAGGCCCGGCCGGAGGCCACCGCGATCGTCCCCATCGGCTCGCTGCTGATGCTCTACACCGACGGGCTGGTCGAACGCCGCCGTGAGCCGCTCGACGACGGCATCGACCGCGCGACCGGGGTCGCCCACGACGCGCACGACGCCGAGCTCTCCGACCTGGCGAGCACGCTGATGAGCTCGCTGCGGCCGGCCGACGGCTACGAGGACGACGTCGCGCTGCTGCTCTACCGCCGGACCGTGCCGCCGCTGACCATGGAGTTCGAGGCGCACCCGGAGAGCCTCGCCTCGACCCGGCACTGGCTGCGGGCCTGGCTGGCCAACGCCGGCCTCGGCGAGGACCTCGAGCAGGACGTGCTCGTCGCCGCGGGTGAAGCCTGCGCCAACGCCGTCGAGCACGCCTACACCGGCGGGACCGGGCCGAACGCGCAGCTGTCCGTGCGGCTCACGGGCGCGCACCTGGTCGTCACGGTCGCCGACCACGGCCGTTGGAAGCAGCCGCCGCCGGACAACCACGTGCTGCGCGGGCGCGGCATGCCGATGATGGAGGCGCTGGCCGACGCGGTCACCATCCGGCACGACACCGAGGGCACCACCGTCACCCTGGAATGGAGAATCGGTTCGTGACGACGGCACTCACGCTGGTCCCCGGTCCGGGCGACGAAGGTGACCGGATCCTGACCGTGACCGGCGAGATCGACATGAGCAACGCCGCGGAGTTCGGCTCCGCGATCGACCGCGAGCTGGCGGCGGGTACCGCCGTCACGGTCGACCTCACCGCGGTGACCTACCTCGACAGCGCGGGGGTCGCGGTGCTGTTCGACCGCGCGGACGCGCACGACCTGCGCCTGGTGGCGGCGCGGCTGCTCACCCGCGTCCTGCAGGTCTCGGGCCTCACCCGGGTCGCGAAGGTCACGATCCGCTGAGCCCGCGGGGGTTGGGACCCACCCCGCCTGGGTACGCGAAGGGCAGCGACGGCTGGAGGGTGGGTTGCACTGCCGGCGGTCGCGAGGTGGCTTCCCGGCAACCAACCCACGGTGTTCAGCAGCGAGCCCGGGCCGGTGCCACCGTCGTACCGGGCCCGGTGTTGCGGAAGACGCGACCGGCGCGGGTAGGGTTTCGCCGGATCCGTTGAAGCAGCAGCGGTTCGACACTGACCGCAGCCGCCCGGACGGAGATGAGCATGACCGGTGCGCCGATCCCGGCCGAGGACCTCGACGAGCTGACCGACGCCATGGCGAATCTCACCGGCGCCCTGGAGACCGAACCCGCCGAAGAGATCCTCGAAGTCGTCTGCGCGGAAGCCGTCCGCGCCGTTCCCGGCGCCGACATGGCGAGCATCACCGCGATCCGCGACGGCGAGCCCGAGACCGCGGCCGCCACCGACGACCGCGCCGTCAAGATCGACGGCATCCAGTACACGGCGGGTGAGGGCCCGTGCCTGCAGGCGGCGGCGACCGGCGAGATCGTCCGGGTACCGCTCGCCACGGCCGGGCGCGTGTGGCCGGAGTTCACCGAGTACGCCACGAGCATCGGGGTGGGCAGCTACCTCGCCGCGCCGTTGCGCGTCGACGAGCACCTCGGCGGCGCCCTGAACCTGTTCGGCCACGGCGACCACGGGTTCGCCGAAACCGACTCCCAGCTGTTGAAGCTCTACACCACGATCGTGACGTTCGGGCTGCGCACGACCCGCCGCTACCGCAACGCCCGGCAGCGGGCCGTCGAGCTCGAGGCGGCGATGAGATCGCGGGCGGTGATCGAGCAGGCCAAGGGCATCCTGATGGCCGTGCACCGGATCACCGCCGACGAAGCCATGCAACGCCTCATCACCGAGTCCCAGCGCAGCAACGTGAAGCTGCGGGACGTCGCGACCCGGTTCGTCGCGGAGCTGTCCGCCGGGGGCTCGCCGGGCTGACCCGGTCTTACGCGCTCCGCCGGACCGGGAACGGCCAGGTGAGCGTCATGACCGTGCCGTCGTCGGTCGAGCGCAGGTCGAGGCCGTCCACCAGCGCCTGGATCAGGCGCAGGCCACGACCGCGGCCGCCCTTCTCCTCCAGTGCCTGCCAGCTGCCCTCGTCGGCGATCGTGATGATCAGCACCTGGTCGTCGATCCGGGCCCGGACGTCGATCTGTCCCGGCCGGCCTTCGTAGGCGTGGTCCAGCACGTTCGCCATGGCCTCCCAGGAGGCCAGCACGACGTCTTCGGCCTGCCTGCTCACTTCGTCGCCGGCCCTCCGGCGCAGCCACGACATGAGATGGCGGCGCAGACCCGGCAGCGTGCGTGGGGTGATGGTGCCGCGGTAGCGCCACCCGTCCGATCCGTGCTCTTCCACATTCACCTCCTCGGGGGACTGTGGGATTGCTACCCACGTGCCGGGGTTCTCAATCAGCGGTTCACCGCGAGCCTGGTGCGTTCGGACCTGGTGCGCGGCTCGCGGGCGTGATCGGATGTCCTGATGACTCGGTCGACGTCGTCCGTGGTGCTGTGCGCGGTGCTGGCCGCCGCCACCCTCCTGCCCGCCCCGGTGGCCTCGGCCGCCGCCGACCCCGGGCCGGGCGCCGTCTCGCACTTCGGCCTGGCCCGCAAGGACTGCCTGGGCACGGCGCGGAACACGACCAGCAAGGCGTGGTTCACCGTGGCGAACGGCGTCCTCTCGGACGTCTACGCGCCGGTGATCGACAACACGAACGTCGAAACGCTGCAGTTCGCCGTCACCGACGGCCGCAGCTTCACCGACCTGCAGGCGCGCGACATGACCTACACGGTCCGGACCAGCGCGGGCGGGATGGCCTGCGAGGTGACCTCGACCCCGCACAGCGGCCGGTACCGCCTGGTCACCGAGTACCTGGCCGACCCGGCGCGCACCGGCGTGCTGATCCGGACCCGCCTCGAGCCGCTGCGCGACTCCGGCCGGGACCTCAAGGTCTACGTGCGGTTCGACGCGAGCGTCAACGGCAACGGCGGTGGCGGCGCGGCCAACGGCGGCGGCGACACGGCCACGGTGGACGCTTCGACGTCCGCGCTGGTCAGCGCGGACACGAACACCGTCTCCAGCGCGCCCGCCCGCGACTACGGCACGCCCCTGGCCGCCGCGCTGCGCGCCGACCACCGGTTCCTCGGTACCTCGAGCGGGTTCGCCGGCACTGCGGGTGACGGGCTGGCCCAGCTGGACCGCGACCACCGCCTCACCGACACGACACCGTCGGCGGTGAACGGCAACGTGGTGCAGACCGCGCAGCTGGACCTGGCACCGCGCCGCCCCGCCGTGCTCGCGCTGGGTTTCGGCGCCGACGCGCGGGCGGCCGTCGCGACGGCCGGGGCGAGCCTGCGCACGCCGTTCGACCAGAGCTACCGCGACTACGCGCGCGGCTGGCAGGACTACGACAAGGGCTTGAACCCGTTGCGGGGCAAGGATTCCGACGCGTACTACCAGTCGGCCAACGTCCTGAAGGCCAGTGAGGACAAGACGTTCCCCGGTGCGGTGGTCGCCTCCCTCGGCAGCCCGTGGGGCCAGGCGGTGTCCGCGGGCGACGCGCCGGGCGGCAAGCCGGTCTACTTCGGCTCCTACCGCGAGATCTTCGCCCGCGACCTCTACGAAAGCTTCTCCGGCCTGCTGGCCGCCGGCGACCGGGACACGGCGCGGGCGAGTGTGCGGTGGCTGTTCTCGCGCCAGCAGCAGCCGGACGGCCGGTTCCCGCGCAACTCGCTGCTCAACGGCAAGAAGGCACCCGACTCCGGCGGTGACCAGCTCGACGAAAGCGCGTACCCGATCCTGATGGCGTTGCAGGCCGGCCTGGACCGTGACCGGACGCTCTACACCGAGCACATCCGGGCGGCCGCGGACTTCGTGGTGGCGCACGGGCCGTCGTTCGGCTCGGAACGCTGGGAAGAACAGGGCGGTTACTCCCCTTCGACGATCGCCGCGGAGATCGCCGGGCTCGTCGCCGCGGGCGTCATCGCCGACCGCAACGGCGATCCGGCGCGCGCCCGGGTCTACCGGGCCACCGCCGACCGGTTCCAGCGCGGCATCAAGGGCTGGACGGTGACGTCCACCGGTCCCTACGGCGGCCGGTACTTCCTGCGGCTGACGAAGAACGGCGACCCGGACTCGGAGTACTTCTACAACCTGGGCAACGGCTCGGTGGACGCCGACCAGCGCGCCGTCGTCGACGCCGGGTTCCTCGAGCTGACCCGCCTGGGCGTGCTGCCGGCGAACGACCCGGACGTCACCGCGTCGCTGGCCGTCGTCGACCGCGTGATCAAGCGGGACACCCCGGCCGGGCCGGGCTGGTACCGCTACGGCACGTCGGCGCCGGGCAGCGAAGACGGCTACGGCGACTGCTACGAGCCCGACCCGACGAACTGCGCCCCGACCGGCACCCCGTGGCCGACGACCAACACCGGGTCCGGGCACCTCTGGCCGGTGCTCGCCGGTGAACGCGGTGAGCAGGCCGTGCAGACCGGCGACCGGGCGGGCGCCGCGGCGTTGCTGCGCGCGATGCGGGCGCAGACCGGCGGGACCGGGCTGATCCCCGAGCAGATCTGGGAGAACCCGGCGGTGCCGGCCTCGCCCTACGGCACGGACCCGCGTACCGCCTCCATCGGCTTCACGCCGGGCCAGTCGGTCGGTTCGGTCGCGCCGCTGAGCTGGGCGCAGTCCCAGTCGGTCCGCCTGGCCCGGGCCGTCGCGGACGGCAGGCTGCCCGAGCAGCCCGCCGACGTCCGCGCCCGCTACGTCACCCACGCCCCGCCCGCCGCGCTGGCGGTCACCCTGGACGCGCCCGCGTCGGTGTCCACCGCGACGGCGGCGGTTTCGGGCACCGCGCCCGCCGGGAGCCAGGTCGACCTGGCCGTGTCGGCCACCGACGCCGGCACGACCACGGTCCTTTCGGTACGTGCTTCGGCGTCGGGAACGTTCACCGCGACGGTCCCGACGCCCCTGGGCGCGAACGTCGTCACCGCCACGGCCACGGGTGCGGGCACGGGCTACGCGCAGCGGACGATCAGCTCGGACTACGTCACCGGCACGGTCCTGCTCGACCGGACCGACCCGGACGGCGACGACAACGGCCCGGGCACGTACACCTACCCGACCGCGACCGACTTCCACGCCGGCGCGTTCGACCTGCAGCGGTTCCAGGTCATCGACTCGGGCAACAATCTCGTGTTCCGCGCCCAGGTCCGCGACCTGTCCCCGACGTTCGGTTCCCCGCTGGGCGCCCAGCTGCTGACCATCTACGCGCACGACCCGGCCGCGACGGCGACGTCGACCGCCCCGCCGTTCCCGACCCGGGCGTACACGATCGCCCCGGCGGACGCGTGGAGCCGGCGCCTGGAAGTCCAGGGCTTCGCCGACCCGTCACTGGTGGACGCCTCGGGAGCCGCGCTGGCCACGCCGTCGGTCCAGGCTTCGCAGGCGACGCGGTACATCACGGTCAGCGTCGCGAAGTCGGCGTTCGGGACACCGGCCGCGGGCTGGACGTTCGCGGTGGTCCTCACCGGCCAGGACGGCAACTCCCCCGACCAGGCCCGGCCCTTCACCCCGACGGCGGGCCAGTACACGTTCGGCCTGTGCGCGGCGGGGGGAACGTCCCCGGTGTGCACCGCGGACCCGGCCACGGCGCCGAAGGCCTTGGACGTCCTGACCCCGGCGGGGGTGGACCAGGCCGCCGAGCTGGACCCGACCCGGGGACCGGTTGCGGTGCGCGGGGTGCCGGTGGGCTGAGGGCCACGTCAGGTAAGACGTTCAAGATCACCCAGGGTTGCTTTTGTGCGGGCAACCCCACTTCGGAGCTAACCCGAACGGGTCGGGGGCATCTTTCCTAGTGAGCGCGGAGTTCGGTGAAGGACTCACCGGAACCGCCTGACACAGGAAGGGGTCAGCTCATGACCATTCGTCCGAGCGTCCGCCGTACCGTGACCGTCCTCGCCGTGACCGCCGCCGCCGCGTCCGCCGCCGTCGCCGGGGCCGGGGCCGCCTCCGCGATGCCGACCGACTTCAACTGCGCCTCCAGCCAGGTCGACACCACCCTCGTCGCCGGCGAACCCGGTGCGGGCCAGCGCTACGCCTCGGTGGTGTTCACCGCGAAGCCGGGCGAGTCGTGCACCCTCCCCGGCTCGCTCCCGGTGACGCTGACCGGCGCCGACGGCGTCACCGTGACCATCGACCCGGCCGCCGCGGACGCCCCGCCGGTGACCGTCGCCGACGGCGCGCCCGCGTCGATGCTCCTGCACTGGACCGGCATCGAGGCCCCGGAGAACCAGGTGTCGCCGGTGAGCGTGACGGTGACCGCCCCGGCGACGTCCACCCCGCGCGGCGACGACTTCGACCCGGCGATCACCCTGCCCTGGAACCAGGGCCCGGTGGACGACTCCGCCGAGGCGCACACCCTGACCGTCGGCCCGGTGACCGCGGGCGCGCCCGCGGAGTGATACCCGACCGGTCCACTGTGGACACTTTCGGTCCACGGTGGACAGGTTTTCCGCGGGGCCGGCCGGCTCCGGCGCCGTGTCGGCCGTTCCCGCGGCTTCCGGCCGGTGCCGGAGTGTCCGGCGATTCCAGGCGAACCCAGTCGTCCCACGTCGCCGCGGCCCTGGTCGCCGAGCCGCCCCCACCATGCACACTCGGGCAGTCTGATGGAGGATTCCGGCCGCCTGACACACCCACTAGCGAGGCAGGCCCGCGTTGAGCCGCCTCAAGACGTCGTGCGGGAACGGCAGGGGCACCTCGCTCACCTCGGTCAGCCGGTCCACCTGAGCGGCCGTCAGGTCGAGGGCGAGCGCGCCCAGGCTCTCCGTCAGCTGCTCCGGTGACCTCGCGCCGATCAGCGGGGCGGGCATCGCCGGCCGGCGGGTCACCCAGTGCAGGGCCACCTGCGCCGGGGTCGCGCCCACCTCGGCCGCGAGCTCGCGGACGGCGTCCAGAATCGCCCAGCGGTGCTCCGGTACGTCGGCTCCGGCCAGGCGGCCGGTGCCCGCGCCGTCGCGGGTGTACTTGCCCGAGAGGAAACCGCCGGCGACGGCACCCCACGGCTGGATCGCCGTGCCGAACTCCTGGGCCAGGGGCACGTACTCCGCCTCGATCGCGCGCTCGACCAGGGAGTACGCCAGCTGCAGGGCCGTCACCGGCGGGCCGCCCAGCATGGCCGCCTTCGTCGCGTACCAGGCCGGGACGTCGCTGAGCCCGACGGCGCGGACCTTGCCGGCGCGCACCAGCTCGTCGAACGCGGCCATCACCTCTTCGGCCGGCGTGCTGCCGTCCCAGATGTGCAGCCAGTAGAGGTCGACGTGGTCGACGCCGAGCCGGCGCAGGGACGCTTCCAGGGAGGCGACCGTGTTCTTGCGCCCGTTGCTGCGGTGCCGGGGATCCGACACCGGGCCGCCGTCGCGGAATCCGGGCCCGGAGTACTTGGTGGCGAGCACGAGGTCGTCGCGTGCGGTGTCGCGCAGGAACTCGCCGACGAGCTCCTCGCTGCGGCCGTCGCCGTAGTTGTCGGCGGTGTCGACGAAGTTGCCGCCGCGCTCGACGTGGGTGCGGAAGAGCTTGCGGGCCGTGTCGTCGCCGGCGCAGAAGGCACCGGTGCCGAAGGTCATCGCGCCCAGGGCCAGCGGCGAGACCCGCAACCCGGAGCGGCCCAGCGGCCGGTAGCAGTCCAGTTCGGTCATGCGTCCGAGCCTGCAACCCGGACCGCGCTCCGGGTCAACCCCATCGGGTGATGCACAACCGGGCAAGAACGAGGAGAAAAGCAGGCATACCCCCGACTATCAGTGGGTGAACGTCCGGTGTGCGCTAATCTGCCCGAATCCAGGTCGCCGCAGGTGGGCGGCCTCCCCGGACGGCGAGGAGTCGAATTCGTGCAACCGAACCTGGGGCCAGGTGAAGACTTCCAGCTGCTGCTCGACCGGCAGGTCCGGGACATGCAGGCGAAGGCGGCCGCGCTGAACGAGGCGATTTCGGCCGCCGGCGCGACGGTCCGGACCCGCGACGGCGCGGTC
>NZ_JBICSQ010000082.1:0-34748 GCF_043197175.1 Amycolatopsis sp. NPDC049252 | reverse complement strand
GCCCTTGGCCAGGCGATACCGCTGATCGGCGTTGTCCGCGGCGTCGCCCACCGCCCGCTCGATCGCGCTCGACCCCTTGGTCGGCGTGGTGAGTGAACTCATGACTTACGCTCCCAAAAGGCCGGACCGATGGCCTCGATGAAGTCGCCTCGCGCGATCAAGTATCCCTCTTCGTCCACTGTGATCGGTAGTTGGGCCAGCGGACGGGTTGCCGGGCCGAAAATCGGCTTGGCGTAGTGGAGGGCGTCGAACTGCGACTGGTGGCACGGGCACAGGATGCGGTTGGTCCGCTGCTCGTACAGGGAGGTCGGGCAGCCGACGTGGCTGCAGATCTTCGTGTACGCGTACAGGTCGCCGAAGTTGAAGTCCTCCTGGCCGGACCGCTTGACCACCTTGGCGGCGTCGGTCGGGCGCAGGCGGATCAGCATGACCGGGTTGTCGACCCGGGTCAGGGCGGCGGCCAGCAGCTCCGGCTTGTCCTTCTCGGAGTCGCGGTACGGGAAGACCGTCTCCATCGCGCCGGCGTCGAGGTCCTCGGCCTTGACCAGGCTGACCTCCTGGCCCTCTTCCAGCGGCTTGCCGGTGTTGCGGCGCAGGTAGACCTTCTCGCCGGGGAAGTTCGGCTGCCAGCCGGTGTGCCAGAGGGAGTCGCGGCCCTCGGTGTCCTTCCACGGGTTCTTGATGAAGGACGCGAGCGGCAGCGCGGCGGCCGCGAGGCCCAGCGTGCCGGCACCCGCGATGGCCGAGCGCTTGATCAGCGAGCGGCGGGCGATGGTGCTGCGGCTCCCGGCGTCGGCCAGGTGCGCGAGGATCGTGGCGCGGTCGACCTCGGCCGACCCCTTGCCGTCACCGTCGTGGCGCTCCTGCACCGAGACCTCGGCGGGCACGAACTTCTTCGTGTACAGGATCACGCCGATGCCCAGGCCGAGGATGGCCAGGCCGAGCGTGAGCCCCAGCATCGGGGTGTACAGGCTGTACCAGAAGTGGCCGCTCTCGTTGTCCGGCGCCTCGTACTGCCACGGCCACCAGATCAGGGAGACGACGAACGCCAGCCCGGCCACCGCGGACAGCGCGAACCAGAACGCGACCAGGCGCTCGGCGCGCTTCTCCGCCCGGGTGCCCTCCACGGGCCACGGGGTCGGGTACTCGGCGATCTCGACACCGTCGAGCTGACCGCCCAGCTTGAGCAGCTGGTCGCGGTCCATCTCCGCCAGCTCCGCCTCCGTCGGCGGCTTAGGCCCCTCGGCACTCATGCCTTCGATCCAATCCACAACGTCACGCCGATCAGCGCGGCGATCCCGACGATGAAGGCGATGACGCCCTCGGAAGCGGGGCCGACCCCGCCGAGGCCGTTACCACCCGGGTCATTGTTGCCGTCGGACACCGACTTCACGTAGGCGACGATGTCCTTCTTCTCCTCGGGCGAAAGCTGCCGGTCGGAGAACTTCGGCATGTTCTGGGGGCCGGTGAGCATCGCGGTGTAGATCTGCTCTTCGCTGGCCGGGTCCAGGTTCGGCGCGTACTTGCCCGCCGACAGCGCGCCGCCGCGGCCGGTGAAGTTGTGGCACGAGGCGCAGTTCAGGCGGAACAGCTCGCCACCGCGGGCCGGGTCGCTGCCGCGCAGGGCCGCGCCCTTCTCGGCGGGACGCTGCGCGCCGCCGCCGTGCGCCTGGATGAAGGCGCCGACCGCGTCGATCTCGGCCTCGCTCAGCTTCGGCGGCTTGCGCTCGACCTGCGCCTCCTGGCGCGCGGCGGGCATGCGGCCCGAAGAGGTCTGGAAGTACACGGCGGCGTCACCGATGCCGATGAGGCTCGGGCCGCGGTCCTGCACGCCCTCGAGGTTCGCGCCGTGGCACGCGATGCAGGTGTTGTTGTAGACCTGCTCGCCGAGGCGCAGCTGCGCCGGCGTGCCCTGGGCCTGCGCGGTCTGCGGCTCGGGGGCGAACACGGCGTACAGGGCGCCGGCGCCCACCAGCGCGATACCGAGCGCGAGCAGGCCGGCGAACCGCCTCCGCAGCTTCGACCGCGCGCGGTAGCGGCGCTCCGAGGACTTGGTGCTGGTGGTCATCTTGCGGCAACCCTTGCTGTCAGTTCAGGCCGATGGAGAAGGTGGTGGCGGCTGGCGGTGCGGGCCTCACGGCAGGAGGTAGATCACACCGAACAGGCCGACCCACACGATGTCGACGAAGTGCCAGTAGTAGGACACGACGATCGCCGACGTGGCCTGGGCGGGCGTGAACTTGCTCAGCTTGGTGCGGATGAGCAGGTACACGAAGGCGATGAGCCCGCCGATGACGTGCAGGCCGTGGAACCCGGTGGCGAGGTAGAAGACCGTGCCGAACGGGCCGGACGGGATCGTCATCCCCTCTTCCACCAGGTTGTGGTACTCGTTGGCCTGGCCGCCGACGAAGATCGCGCCCATGATCAACGTGATGATGTACCAGCGGCGCAGCCCGTAGACGTCACCGCGCTCGGCGGCGAACACGCCGAACTGGCAGGTCAGCGAGGACAGCACCAGGATCACCGTGAACGGGATCGCGTACGCCACGTTGAGATGGAACGGTTCGTCGTGCAGCGGTGGTGGCCACGCGCCGGTGGAGTTCTGCGCCTTGACGGTGAAGAACATCGCGAAGAGTCCGGCGAAGAACATCAGTTCGCTGGACAGCCACACGATGGTGCCGACACTGACCATGTTCGGCCGGTTCAGCGAGTGAACCCGCTGACTGATGGTGGGAGCTGCCGTTGTCACGCATCGCATTATGTCCTCCCGCACCGCCGTCCCGCCGGGTGGGTCCACGGCAAGTCGCGTGCGGAACCGATCACACCCCTGCCGCGGAAAGGTGAGAGCTACTCATGGGTTTACTCGACCGGCTGCGTGACCTGGTCAAGAAGGGCGAAACCGCTGTTCTGACGCCTGATACGCCCGGGTTGAAGATCGTCGCCGAGGCCTTCGACCCGGCCGTCGCGGACTCCGCCGTGCTCGCCGGTTCACCCGCCTGGGTCAGTACGGCACCGGCCGTTCTGCGGCACCACCTGCTGCTCCCGCCGGGCCGGCTGGCCGAGGCGGGGTTGGTCCTCGCCCAGGACGGCTACGAGCTGCGAGAGGAGTCACCCGACGGGGGCCGGACGCGGGTGCTCGCGGTCCGCGTCCAGGTGCTCGACGCGCTCCACTGCGCCCAGGAACGGTCCCGGATGGCGGGCCTGGCGCAGCGGCTGGGCGGTGACGCGCTGGGCTGGGACGCGCTCCAGCCGGAGGTGCCCGCGTGATGTCGGTCTCGGCCGATACGATCGGTGCGAGTAGAGCCGGGTAGAGCTTTGACAACGACGGAGGCGTGCTCAATATGGCCGAGCGGGCGATGCGGGTCCTGGTGTTCAGCCACAAGGCGGAGGTGCGCGAGGCGATCGTGAACGCGGTCGGCCGGCGGCCCGCCGCCGACGTGGGCCGCGTGGAGTACGTCGAGGCGGCCGGCATCGCGGACGTGCTGTCCGAGGTGGACGCCGGGCACGTCGACCTGGCGATCCTCGACGGCGAGGCGCAGCCCACCGGCGGCATCGGGCTGTGCCGCCAGCTGAAGGCGGAGATCACCGCCTGCCCGCCCATCGTGGTGGCCGTGCGGCGGCGGGACGACCGGTGGCTGGCCACCTGGTCGCAGGCGGACGCCGTGCTGGTGCACCCGCTGGACCCGCTGACCGCCGCGGAGACCGTCGCCGACGTGCTGCGCGCGCGACGGGTCCCCGTCGTGAACGGCTGAGCCCGGTGACCACTCCGGTCCCCCGCACCTGGCCACCCCTGCTCAAGCAGCTCATCGCGCGGGTCGACCTGTCCGAGGACGACACGGCGTGGGCGATGGACCAGATCATGAGCGGCGCGGCGAGCCCGGCCCGGATCGCCGGGTTCGCGGTGGCGTTGCGCGCCAAGGGCGAGACGCCCGCGGAGATCGCGGGCATGGCCGCGACGATGCTGGCGCACGCGCGCCGCGTCGAGCTGGACCGGCCGGCCGTCGACATCGTCGGCACCGGCGGTGACGGCTCGAACTCGGTGAACATCTCGACGATGGCGACGATCGTCACCGCGGCGGCGGGCGCGCCGGTGGCCAAGCACGGCAACCGCAGCGCGTCGTCGAAGTCCGGGGCGGCCGACGTGCTGGAGACCCTCGGCGTGCGGATCAGCCTGCCGCCGGAGGACGTCCAGCGCAGCCTCACCGAGGTCGGCGTCGGGTTCTTCCTGGCGTCGGCGTTCCACCCGGCGCTGCGCCACGCGGGCCCGGTGCGGTCCGAGCTGGGCGTGCCGACGACGTTCAACCTGCTGGGTCCGCTGACCAACCCGGCCCAGCCGGGCAGCGCCCTGATCGGCTGCGCCTACCAGGACAAGACCCGGGTGCTGGCCGAGGTCTTCGCCCGGCGCGGCACGAGGGCCCTGGTGGTCCGCGGCGACGACGGCCTCGACGAGATCACCACCACGACGACGTCGACGGTCTGGGTGGTCGCCGACGGCGAGGTCACCGAGCGCACCTTCGACCCGGCCGCGGTGGGCATCCCCCGGGCGACGGCGGAGGACCTGCGCGGCGGCGACGCGGCGGCGAACGCGGAAGTGGTCCGCGAACTGGTGGGCGGCAAGCCGGGCCCGGTCCGCGACGCGGTCCTGATCAACGCGGCCGCGGCCCTGGCGGCCTTCACGGGCTTCTCAGCGTCCCTGGAAGACGACCTGCGAGCGGGCCTGGTGCGAGCGGCCGAGGCGATCGATTCGGGGGCGGCAGCGGCCCTGCTGGACCGCTGGATCGCGTTCCAGTAGCCGGCGGGACCCTCGCCGGGCGCGCCCCCACCCTCCTCAGGGGGGCGTGCCCTTGTCCAGTCTATCGGTGGTGGGCGCGCGAAACCGCCGGTCGCGGAATCTGTGGACAACCGGATCCGATGTGGACAACTCCGCGCTTGCGGCGGCCGCGGGCTTGACAGCCGCCGCGGATTCTCGAGTGAGGTCGGGCTGCCTTCGATGGAGTTTTCGGGACGTTGGACGGTCCCGACGACCACCAGCCGGAGAGGTCGAGGCGGCTACCGGAAACCTCGCCGGAGCGCCCGAGGCCGGCGTCAGCCGCGGAAGGTCGTGCGGTACGAGGACGGGCTTGTGCCCCGCAACCGGGTGAACTGGTGCCGCAGGGCCGCCGCCGAGGCGTAGCCGCACGCCACCGCGATGTCCTCCACCGACAGCCGGCCCTCCTCCAGCAGGGCCTGGGCGCGGTCCAGGCGGCGCTCCGTCAGCCAGCGGTGCGGTGTCGTGCCCGTCGCGGCCGAAAACCGCCGCAGGAACGTCCGCTCCCCCAGGCCGCTGCGGCGGGCCAGCTCCGCCACCGTGAACGGCTGGTCCAGCCGCCGCTCCACCCACTCCAGCGCTTCGGCCACCACCGAGTCGTCCGGCAGGGACGGGACCGGCGCCTGGACGAACTGGGCCTGGCCGCCCGCCCGGAAGGGCGCCGCCACCATGCGGCGGGCCAGCGTCGTCGCCGCCGTGACACCGCGCAGCCTGCGGACCAGGTGCAGGCACAGGTCCACCGCCGCGACCGTGCCCGCGCTGGTCAGGATGCCGTCGTCGTCGGCGTACAACGCCTGCGGATCCACGAGCGCCGTCGGGAACTTCTGCCGGAACTCCGCTTCGTACACCCAGTGGACGGTGCAGCGGCGGCCGTCGAGCAGGCCCGCGTACCCCAGCGTGAACACGCCCGCGCAGAACCCCGCCACCCACGCGCCCCGCGCGGCCGCGTCGCGCAGGACGTCCAGCACCGGCGAAGGTGGCGGCGCCGTCCGAGGCGCGCACGTGGGCACGATCAGCAGGTCCGCCGACGCCGCGAAGTCCAGGTCGGCCAGCCCGGACAGCCCGAACCCCGACCAGCTGGCGATCGGCGCGCCGCCCGGCGAGCAGACGGCGAAGTCCCAGCCCTCGATGCCGTCGGCGCTGCGGTCGGTGCCGAACACCTCGCACGCGACCCCCAGCTCGAACGGCGAAACGTGGTCGGCGAGCACCACCGCGACCCGGTTGACGTCCATCGGCCGAGTGTGTCACAAGTTTTGCGGCCGTTGTCATCTCTGACACTGGTCGTGGGTGACATCCGGGACGAACCTGGTCCGCATGATGAATTCGGAAACCCGCCCGCTGCTCCAGTGGTCCGCGGCGATGGCGATGTCCGGGACGATCGGCGCGGTCGTCCTCGAAAGCGGGGCCGCCGCGCCGGCCGTGGCCTTCGCCCGCTGCTTCGTCGGCGGGACGCTGCTCGTGCTCTGGTGCCTCGCGCGCGGCTGGCTGCAGGCCTGGCGGCCGACGCACCGCGACCTCGGCCTCGCCGTGCTGGGCGGGCTCTTCCTGGTCGGGAACTGGGTGCTGCTGTTCGCTTCCTACGCGCTGTCGTCGATCTCGGTCAGCACGGTCGTCTACCACACCCAGCCGCTGATCCTGGTCGGCCTGGCGGCGGCGTTCCTCGGGGAGAAGTTCGCGAAGAGCACGCTGGTCCGGGCCGGGATCGCGTTCGGCGGTGTGGCGCTCATCTCGCTGTCCGCCCACGGCGAGGACGGCAAGCCGGTGCAGCTCGCGGGGATCGGCCTCGCGCTCGGCGCGGCCGTGCTCTACGCCGGCGCGTCCTTCGTCGCGAAGCAGCTGAAGCACATCCGCCCGCACCTGCTCGCGGCCGTGCAGACCACGGTGGGCGCGCTGGTGCTGGCGCCCGTGCTGCTGGTCACACCGTTGCCGTCGACGACGTCGGGGCTGCTCTGGCTGGTGCTGCTCGGCACGGTGCACACCGCGCTGATGTACGTGCTGATCTACGCCAGCATCGGCAAGCTGCCCACGACGACGGTGGCGCTGCTGTCCTACGTCTACCCGGTGGTCGCCGTGCTGGTCGACATCGCCTTCTACGGCCACCGCCCGACCTGGCCGGAGGCCGTGGGCATGCTCGCGGTGCTGGCCGCCGCGATGGCACCCCGGCGTGCGAAAACCGGCCGCCCCGCTGTCGAGCAGCGTGACGGCCGGTCAGCAGAGCCCGAGGTCAGTCGTGGGACGGACCCGTGTGGTACTCGAACACCAGCCCGCCGATCGTGATGAGCAGCGCGACCAGCGCGATCACCAGGAGCCAGATGTGGAAGAACGCCAGTGCGAGGGCGGCGAGGGCGGCGGTGGCCGCCATGCTGACCGGCCAGTAGCTGCCCGGGCTGAAGAAGCCCAGCTCACCGGCACCGTCGCTGATCTCGGCGTCCTCGCGGTCCTCCGGGCGCGGTTCGATGCGGCGGGCGACGAACTGCATGTAGCTGCCCGCCAGGAACGCGAGGCCGCCGGTGAGGAACAACGCCACGATGCCGACCGGCTCCGCGTGCTTGTCGAACGTCAGCAACGCGGTCATCACCCAGTACACGGCCGCCATGACCACGGCGAAGATCGCCACGATGAAGAAAATCCGCGCTTCGACCTTCATGGGTCTTTCCTACTCCTGTTGTCGCTCAGAGTCAGTTCGACGCGGTTCGCGCCGTGCGGTCGGTGTTGAACGGCTGCGTGGTCACCGCGTGCGGGGTGCACAGCACGCCGCAGTTCATCTTCGCCAGCGCCTCGGACGCGGTGAACGACTGGCCGGTCGCCGGGTTCACCTGCTTGCGCAGCGCGATGTACTGGTCGAACTTGTCCGCCGACAGGGCGCGGACCTCGAAGTTCATCACCGAGTGGTAGGTGCCGCACAGCTCCGCGCATCGGCCGACGAAGGAGCCTTCGCGGTCGATGGTGTTCTGGAAGGAGCTGTCCTGGTTGTTCTTGTCCGGGTTCGGCATGACGTCCCGCTTGAAGTGGAACTCCGGGACCCAGAACGAGTGGATGACGTCCGTGGAGAGCAGGTCGTACTGGATGACCTTGCCGACCGGGAGCACCAGCAGCGGGATCTCACCCGAAGAGCCGACCGTGCTGACCTGCTGGCCGTCGGGCTTCTTCGCGGTGTCGTTCTCGTACCGGAACTCCCAGTTCCACTGGAAGGCGACGACCTGGACCTTGACGTCCGGGTTCGGGATCTTGTCCAGGACCTTCGACTCCGTCGTCGCGGTGAAGAAGAACAGGACGACGACCATGATCGTCGGGACGACGACCGTGAACAGCTCGAGCGGGATGTTGTACTGGAACTGCCGGGGCAGCTCCTCCGGCTCGCCGTCGACGGTCTTCTTCTTGCGGTGGAACGTCGCGGTCCAGAAGATCAGGGCCCACACGATGGCGCCGACGACCAGCGCCGCGACCACGGTCCAGGTCCAGAGGTTGCGCATCTGGTCGGCCTGCTGCGTGACGCCCACCGGCCAGCCGAACCGGAGGATCTCGTCGCCGGAGCAGCCCGTCGCGGTCAGCGCGACCAGCACGGCCAGCGCGGCAACGCGCACGGTCCGCCTACCCGGGGTGCGCTCGGGTTTTCCCACTGCGCCTCGCCCTTTCACCCAGAGCCTCCTACGACCGATCTTTGTGACAGGGCGGAGCCTAGCCGAGTTGGCGTGGTCCGCTGACCAAGGGGTAACCATCGACGCGCGTGGTACGCGCCACGGCGCGCCCGGCATACTGGGCGCTCCCCAGCCCCGCGAAGACCCCTGAAGGTGTGTGAGTACCCGTGTGCGGCCTGCTTGGACTGATCTGCGCGACCGAGACCGGTGCGGCGAACGCGCGTGACGCCGTCGGCGCGGCCATGCGCTGCCAGCGCCACCGCGGCCCCGACGAGCAGGACACGTGGGCCGACGCCGAGGTCGTCTACGGCTTCAACCGGCTCGCCTTCATCGACGTCGAGCACTCCCACCAGCCCCTGGTCTGGGGGCCGCCGGAGGCGCCCGGCCGGTACACGATGAACTTCAACGGCGAGATCTACAACTACCTCGAGCTGCGGGCCGAGCTGGCCGAGAAGTTCGGGGCGAAGTTCGAGACCGAGGGTGACGGCGAGGCGATCGTCGCCGGCTACCACTACCTGGGCGCCGAGTGGGTCGAGCGGCTGCGCGGGATGTTCGCCTTCATGATCTGGGACTCGCAGGAGAAGCGGGTCTTCGGCGCGCGCGACCCGTTCGGGATCAAGCCGCTGTTCTACTCGGCCGGCCCCGGCGGCGTGGCGTTCTCCAGCGAGAAGAAGAGCCTCCTGGAGCTGTCGGACACCCTCGGTGTCCCGCAGGAGCTGGACCGCAAGGCCCTGCAGCACTACCTGGTCCTGCAGTACGTGCCCGAGCCCGAGTCGCTGCACACCGCGATCCGCCGCGTCGAGTCCGGGACGTCGTTCGAGGTGGTCCCCGGCGGTGAGGTGAAGTTCACCCGCTACTTCCACCCGCAGTTCGCCACGAAGCCGGTCAACGGCCCCGCCGAGGCCGAGGCGCTGTACGAGCGCATCGCCGACGTGATGCGCGACTCGGTCGGCAAGCACATGATCTCCGACCCGGACGTCACGGTCGGCGCGTTCCTCTCCGGCGGCATCGACTCCACGGCCACCGCCACCCTGGCCAAGGAGCACAACCCGAACCTGATCGCCTTCACCACCGGGTTCGAGCGCGAGGGGTACTCCGAGGTCGACGTCGCCGCCGAGTCGGCCGCCGCGATCGGCGTGAAGCACGTGGTCCGCACGGTGTCGGCGGACGAGATGATGGAGGCCCTGCCGCTCATCGTCTGGTACCTCGACGACCCGGTGGCCGACCCGGCGCTCGTGCCGCTGTGGTTCATCGCGCGCGAGGCCCGCAAGCACGTCAAGGCGGTCCTTTCGGGTGAAGGCGCCGACGAGCTGTTCGGCGGCTACACGATCTACAACGAGCCGATCTCGCTGGCGCCGTTCGAGAGGATCCCGGGCGGCATGCGGAAGCTGATCGGCAAGGTCTCCACGAAGATCCCCGAAGGCACCCGCGGCAAGGACCTGCTGCGCCGCGGCGCGCTGCCGCTGGAGGACCGCTACTACGGCAACGCCCGCAACTTCCGCGACGACCAGCTGCGCCAGGTGCTGAAGACCTACCAGGAGGGCGTCGGCTTCAAGGACGTCACGGCGCCCTGGTACGACGTCTCGCGCGGCTGGGACCCGGTGGCCCGGATGCAGCACGTCGACCTCTACACCTGGCTGCGCGGCGACATCCTCGTCAAGGCGGACAAGGTGACCATGGCGAACTCTCTCGAGCTGCGGGTGCCGTTCCTGGACGCCGAGGTGTTCAAGGTCGCCGCGTCCATTCCGCTGGACCAGAAACTCGCCCACAACACGACGAAGTACGCGCTGCGCCAGGCCCTGGCGAAGATCATCCCGGCGCACGTGCTGAACCGCCGCAAGCTCGGCTTCCCGGTGCCGATCCGGCTGTGGCTGCGCAACGAGATGTACGACTGGGCCAAGGGCATCATCAGCGACTCGAAGACCGAGGAGCTGCTGGACAAGAAGGCCATCCTGGCGCTGCTCGAGGAGCACAAGGCGGGCCAGCTGGACCGCAGCCGCCAGCTGTGGGCGCTGATCGTGTTCATGCTGTGGCACGGCATCTTCGTGGAGCACCGCATCAAGCCGGAGATCCCCGAGCCGGTGTACCCGGTCAAGCTCTGACCGTCCATTGTAGACAGTGAGTGTCCCGCGCGCGGGACACTCCGCCCGCCGTGGGGGGGGCCCCCCACCCCCCGCGCCCGCGGGCGGCGCCCCACACAACCCGACCCGGGACGCCCCCACGGCCCCCCCCACCACCCCCCGGCCGGTGAGGGGGCCTTCGCACGTCACGACGTCCCGGGTCAGGCCGGCAGGACCACCGAGATCTCCTCGGCGGCGTCCGGCCCGAAGGCCTCGCCGATGCGGGCGAGCGCGTCGGCGCGGTCGAACGTCCACTCCTGGGTGCCCACGGTCTCCAGCACCAGCACCGCGATGAGCGAGCCGAGCTGGGCGGCGCGCTCGACGCCGAGGCCGCCGTCGAGACCGGCCAGGAAACCCGCGCGGAAGCCGTCGCCGACGCCCGTCGGGTCGGCCTTGGCGCGCTCGGGCACCGCGCCGATCTGCAGGGCGACGCCGTCCTTGCCGACGATCTCGACGCCCTTCTCCCCCAGCGTCGTGATGCGGACGCCGACCTGGTCGAGAACGTCGGCCTCGGTCCAGCCGGTCTTCTGGAGCAGCAGCTCCCACTCGTAGTCGTTGCTGAACAGGTACTTCGCGCCGGCGACGAACGTCCGCGCCTGCTCCCCGGTCATCCGGGCCAGCTGCTGCGACGGGTCGACGGCGAAGGTGTAGCCGCGCTGGCGGCACTCCTCCGCGTGGCGGACCATGCCCTCCGGGTCGTCCGGGCTGATGAGCACCAGGCTCAGCTCGCCGGCACGCTCGGCGATCGGGGCCAGCTCGATGTTGCGGGACTCGGCCATCGCGCCCGCGTAGAACGTCGCGATCTGGCAGAGATCCTGGTCCGTCGTGCAGACGAACCGCGCGGTGTGCGCGGTCTCGGAGACGTGCACCCCCGAGGTGTCGACGCCGTGGCGCTCCAGCCAGGAGCGGTAGTCGGCGAAGTCGGCGCCGACCGCGCCCACCAGCACCGGCTCGACGCCCAGCACGCCGAGGCCGAACGCGATGTTCGCGCCGATCCCGCCGCGCCGCACCACGAGGTCGTCGGCGAGGAAGCTCAGCGACACCCGGTGGAGTTGCTCGGCGACCAGCTGTTCGGCGAACCTTCCCGGGAAGTGCATGAGGTGGTCGGTTGCGATACTGCCGGACACTGCGATCCTGGCCCTGTCTGCCACCGGCTGCTCCTTTGTGGTCGACCTCACGGCAAACGGCGCGAAGTTACCCCCGGGTCATGCCCCATCCGGGTTGTTCGCGCGCACCACCCGACACTACCGGCTGGTACTCCTTCACCAGTCGAGCCGCGATCAATAGCGTTACGAATCGTGAACGCCGTCACCGAACCCGAGACCCTGTCCGAGCTGATCGCCGACTGCGCCCTCATCCCGACGACGCTCCGCGCCGACAACGTTCCGTTGCCGCGCGTGACCGCGCCGCCGTGGCAGGTCGACGAGGCGTGCCACGCCCAGGTCGCGGAGCTCGACGCGTACGTCTGACCCGCCCGGCGCGGCAGCCCCGAAACCCGGCAGCAACGAAGAAGGCCCCGTCCTCCGTTCGGAGGCGGGGCCTTCTCGCGTCGTGCTCAGGCTCGGCGCGCGGGACTCAGTGGAACGAGTCGCCGCAGGCGCAGGAGCCGGTCGCGTTCGGGTTGTCGATCGTGAAGCCCTGCTTCTCGATCGTGTCCACGAAGTCGATGACGGCTTCCGAAACGTACGGCGCGCTCATCCGGTCCACGGCGACCTTGAGGCCGTCGAAGTCCCGGAAGAGGTCGCCGTCGAGCGTGCGCTCGTCGAAGAACAGCTGGTAGCGCAGGCCCGCGCAGCCACCGGGCTGGACGGCGATGCGCAGGTGCATGTCGTCGCGGCCCTCCTGGTCGAGCAGGGCCTTCGCCTTGGCAGCCGCGGTGTCGGTCAGCGTGACGCCGTGGGTCTCCTCGGCGGTCTCGGCCTGCGTCGCGCCGGCGTGCTCAGCGGTCGTCATGGCACTCCTCATAGGTTCGAACTCACTGCGGATACTCCTGGTGCCCTACGTCCAACACCCGGCGCGTCCGATCTGTTCCCCCTCCATGGTCGCACATCGATCGACCTGGTGAACGGCGGCGTGACGCCTGCAATACCCTGGTGAGGTGAGGTTCCTGCGCCGAAGCACCACAGACACCGCCGCCGACGAGCCGGCCACGACCGAAGCCGTCGACGTCGGCGGCAAGTCGTTCACGCCCGGTAAGGGCAAGGCCACGCCGAAGCGGCGGGAGGCGGAGGCGAAGCGCCGCGGTCCGGTCGCGCCACCGCCGACCACGATGCGTGAGGCGATGAAGCGCAACAAGGAGCTGCGCAAGGCGAACCCGCAGAGCAAGGAGGACCGCCGCTCCGAGGCGAAGGTCCGCCGCGAGCGCATGATGGCGGGCGACGACAAGTACCTGCTGCCGCGCGACCGCGGGCCGGTCAAGGCGTACGTCCGCGACCTGGTCGACAGCCGGCGCAACCTGCTCGGCCTGTTCATGCCGCTGGCGATCCTGGTGTTCCTCGCGCTGCTGGTGCCGCTGCCCCAGGTCCAGTCGTACATCACGCTGCTGTGCACGGCGCTGCTGCTGGTGATGGCCATCGAGGGCTTCGTGAACGGCCGCAAGATCGCCCGGCTGGTGCGCGAGCGCTACCCGAAGGAGACGGTGAACGGCCGTTCGGTGGGCTGGTACGCCTTCGTCCGCGCCTCCCAGATCCGGCGCCTGCGGGTCCCCAAGCCCCGGCTGAAGCCGGGCGACCCGATCCCGAACTGAGCGGTTTTCGAGAAGCCGGGTGAGACGCGTCTCACCCGGCTTTTTGCTGCCCTCGGCACGTCGCGCTCACTCGTTGGTTTGGGTGGAGACGCGTTGTGGTCGTCGGCCATGACACGAGGTGTTCCGCCTGGCCGTCGCGCTCACACGGGGTGGTGCAGGTCATCCGGGGCCGGGACACCACAGCACCAAGGCCGGCGTGAGCCGGAGTCACTCCAGGTCGTTAGCAAAGCAAACGATTACCGCCTAGGGTGGGCGCATGGAGTTTCGTCGTCTCGGCCGCAGCGGCCTCAACGTCAGTGAGATCTCGTACGGGAACTGGCTCACCCACGGTTCCCAGGTCGAGGAGGACCAGGCCCACGCCTGCATCAAAGCCGCGCTCGACGCCGGCATCACCACCTTCGACACCGCCGACGTCTACGCGAACACCGCCGCGGAGTCGGTGCTCGGGCGCGGTCTGAGGGGGCAGCGGCGGGAGAGCCTGGAGATCTTCACCAAGGTCTTCTGGCCGACCGGCCCCAAGGGCCCCAACGACAAGGGCTTGTCCCGCAAGCACATCATGGAGTCGGCGAACGCGTCGCTGCAGCGGCTCGGCACCGACTACGTCGACCTCTACCAGGCGCACCGGTTCGACCGGAGCGTGCCGCTGGAAGAGACCATGCTCGCCTTCGCCGACCTGGTCCGCCAGGGCAAGGTGCTCTACGTCGGCGTCTCGGAGTGGACCGGCGAGCAGATCAGCCGGGGCGCGGCGCTGGCCCGCGAACTGAAGGTGCCGTTCGTGTCGAACCAGCCGCAGTACAACATGCTCTGGCGCGTCATCGAGGACCAGGTCATCCCCGCCTCCGAGCGCGAGGGCCTCAGCCAGATCGTCTGGTCGCCGATCGCGCAGGGCGTGCTGACCGGCAAGTACAAGCCGGGGGCGGCGTTCCCCGAGGGCTCGCGCGCCACCGACGAGAAGGGCGGCGCCAACATGGTCCGCCGCTTCCTCGACGACGAGGTCCTCAAGCGCGTCGCCGAGCTCGAGCCGCTGGCCAAGCAGGCTGGCTTGTCGATGGCGCAGCTGGCCGTCGCGTGGGTGCTGCAGAACCCGAACGTCGCCTCGGCGATCATCGGCGCCTCGCGCCCGGAGCAGGTCGTGGACAACGTCCAGGCCGCGGGCAAGAAGCTCGACGCCGACCTGCTCACCGCCATCGACGACGTCCTCGGCGACGTCGTCGAGCGCGACGCGAGCCTCACCAAGAGCCCCTGACGTCCAAAGCCGTGAATGTCGCATTGAGGGACTCTGAGTCCCTCAATGCGACATTCACGGACTTCAGTCCTGGTTGATCCGGGCCTGGTAGGGCACGTGACCGTCCAGGTCCAGGCCGTCCTCCGGGGAGACGCGCGGTTCGACGCCGAAGCCGCGCAACAAGCGGCTCGCTCCGGCCAGCCGGTCGCCGCCGCGGCCCGGGAGCCGCTCGGGGGTGAACCCGCGCTCGGCCAGCAGGCTCTCGACGTCGTCGATCAGCCGGTACGGGTCGTAGCCGCGCGGCTCACCCACGGGGCCAGGTCTTCCCGGTGATCCGCTCGTAGACCTCGGTGTAGCGCTGCCGCGTCTGCTCCACGATGTCCGCCGGGATCTCCGGGCCGGGCGGGGTCTGGTCCCAGCCGGTGCTGCGCGACCAGTCGCGCACGAACTGCTTGTCGAAGGCGTGCTGCGGGCGGCCCGGCTCCCACTCGTCGGCGGGCCAGAAGCGCGACGAGTCCGACGTCAGGACCTCGTCGCCCAGGGTCAGCGTGCCCTCGGCGTCGAACCCGAACTCCAGCTTGGTGTCGGCGATGATGACGCCCTGCTTCGCGGCGTGTTCCGCGCCCTTCGTGTAGATCTCCAGCGTCAGCTCGCGAAGCCGCTTCGCGGTGTCTTCGCCGATCTCGTTCAGCACCTCGTCGAAGGTCATGAACTCGTCGTGACCGGTGTCGGAGATCTTCGTCGTCGGCGTGAAGATCGGCTCGGGCAGCTTGTCGCCCTCGACCAGCCCCGGCGGCAGCGGGACGCCGGAGATCTTGCCGTCACGCTGGTACTCCCGCAGGCCCAGCCCGGCGAGGTAGCCACGTGCGATGCACTCGACCTGGACCATCTTCAGCGGCTTGCAGCGCATCGCCCGGCCGGCGAACTCCGCCGGGACGTCGGTCGCGGAGACGACGTGGTTCGGGACGACGTCGGACATCCGGTCGAACCACCACGCGGACAGCTGGTTGAGCAGCTTGCCCTTGTCCGGGATCGGCGTCGGGAGCGAGACGTCGTAGACCGACACGCGATCGGTGGCGACCAGCAGGAGGTCGCCGTCGAGCTCGTACAGGTCACGGACCTTGCCCGCGTGGATGTGCTTCATTCGCCGTCCTCAGTCGTGTACTCGTGGAAAACCCAGTGGTCGGGCAGCGCGGCGGACTCACCGTATTCCACGACCGTCCCGTCGGCCGCGAGGAAGGTGCTCCGGCCGAACAGCACCGGCGACCCGGCGGGCAGCCCCAGCTCGGCCGCCTCCACCTCGTCCGCCAGGCCCGCCGCGTGCCGTTCCTGCGTGACCGCGATCCTCGTGCCGAGCCGCACGGCCGCGTAGACCGACGTGCCCTCGAGGATCCGCTCGGGCACCAGCAGCGCCGGCGCCTTGGCCGACAGCGCGCCGTCGAACCACGAGGTCGACGTCGACAGCGGCCGCGAGTCCGGCCCGTAGGTGGTGCGCCGCCGCCGGATGGCCGGGGCGCCCGCCTCCAGGCCCAGCGCGCCCGCCGCCCGCTCGGTGACGGGTTCGAGGCCGGCCGACCGGATCACGGCGTAGTGGCCGGGCGGATAGATCTTGCCGGTCCGCGACGACGCGACGGTGCGGTCGAGCGCACTGCGGTGCAGCCCGCCGCGGTCGACGACCGTGCCGACCCCGCGCACCGGGCGCACGAGGCCCTGCGAGCGGAGGGTGGCCAGCACCTTGGTGGCCGTCGCCATCGCGACGGTCCAGGTACGCGCTATCTCGCGGGCGGACGGCACCGTGTCGCCCTCCTGCAACCGGCCGGACAGGATGTCGTCACGGATCCGGCCCGCGATCTGCAGGTACGGCGGCTCAGGACGGTCGAGGGTGGGCAAGGCGGCTCCTCACGAGGACTACGCACAAGTGTTCTAGCACGCCAGGGGGTCTCCCTCAAAGCCCTGCTCAGAACCACCCAGGTGTACTAGTACACGCGCTGGACTGCGCTCTAGTACGCAAGTTACCCTCGAAAGTGTGTCCCCGCCCACATCCCACACCGGATCAGGCGGCCCGGACCTCGAGGAACTGCTCGAGGAGCTCCGGCGCCGCAAATGGGTGCTGCACCTGTTCGGCGGCCGTGAGGCGCCGGAGATCTACGCGGCGGTCTTCCAGTGGCAGACCTGCGCGGACGTGGTCGTCATCCGGGACGAACACCGGGCCAGCGCCTACCGGGTGCCGACCTTCCCGGGTACCGACGTGTTCAGCCCGCGGGTGGTGACGTGGCAGTACCACGCCACCCCGGTCTGGACGCTGCGGGCGGCACTGACGCTGGCGGAGCCGGGCACCCCCGGCGCGCCGCTGCAGGCACTCCGGCCACAGCCGGGGTGCCACATCCCGATGGAGCTCCGCGCGGACGTGACGATCCGGCCGACCGGCACGGGCTGCGGCTTCGACGAGGAGAAAGGGGACGACGGCGGGCCGCCGGCGTGTGCCTAGCGGGCGAGCAGCCGCTCCGCGACGACCAGGTCGTGGGGGTAGGTGATCTTCAGGTTCTCGGGCGCCCCGGGGACCCACCGGATCGGCAGGGAGGAGAACCGCTCCATGCAGGACGAAGTGTCCGTACCCACGAAACCTTCCCGTTCGGCCTGTTCGTAGGCCTCGAGCAGCGGTCCGGCCCGGAAGCCCTGAGGCGTCTGGACGCGGATCGCGCCGGGCACCTGGGCGACCAGGTGCCCGGCATCCACCTCGACGACGTCGTCCGCGGCGAGGCCCGGCACAGCCCCCCCGTCCTCGCGTGTCCGGGCCAGCACCGCACCGACCAGTTCGGGGTGGACCAGCGGCCGGGCCGCGTCGTGCAGCAGCACGGCGTCGACCCGGCCGCCTGTTATGCGCGGGGCGAGGTGGCGCAGCGCGTTCAGCTCGGACGCCTGCCGGGTGTCCCCGCCGTGCACGACCTCGACTTCGTCGTCGAGGCCGGCCAAGACCTCTTGGGCCAGTTCCGTGTCCTGCGGCCGGATCACGAGCACCAGCACGCCGATCCCGGGGACGCGGGCGAAGGCGTCGAGCGACCAGGCGAGCACCCGCCGCCCGGCGAGCGGCAGGTAGACCTTGTTCACCTTCGCGCCGACGCGGGTGCCCGCGCCGCTGGCCAGCACCACCGCGGCCGCAGTCTTCTCCACGAGCGGCGAGACTACTGGGAGTGGCGGATCCCGGCCCACGCGGCGACCGGGCACGGCCCCCGGCCCGGTAGGTTGGGCTCCAGCGTTGCCACGCAAGAGGAAGGGCCTGGTGTGGAGCCGGACGACATCGAGTTCCCCGAGATCACCCCGCCCGACGAGCACGCCCGCTCCGCGGCGATCGCGCTCCACGACAAGCTGGTCAAGCCCGCCGGTTCGCTCGGCAGGCTCGAAGAGCTGGGCGTCTGGATCGCGGCCTGCCAGGGCCAGTCGCCGCCGCGGCCGTTCACCCGGCCGCGCGTCGTCGTCTTCGCCGGGGACCACGGCATCGCCGCCAAGGGCGTCTCGGCCTATCCCGCCGAGGTCACCTCGCAGCTGCTGGGCACGATGCTGACCGGCGGCGCCGTGATCAACGTGCTGGCCGCCGCCGCGGGCGCGAGCGTCCGCGTGGTCGACATGGCCGTGGACGCCGAGGCCCCGGCGACCCGCTCGATCGGCGAGTTCAAGGTCCGCCGCGGCTCCGGCTCGATCGACGTCGAAGACGCCCTGAGCGCCGACGAGGTCAAGGCCGCCCTGCGCGCCGGGATCACGATCGCCGACGCCGAGGTCGACGGCGGCGCGGACCTGCTCATCCCCGGTGACCTCGGGATCGGCAACAGCACGCCGGCGTCGGTGCTCGTCGCGGCGTTGACCGGCACCGAGCCGGTGGCCGTGGTCGGGCGCGGGTCCGGCATCGACGACGACGCCTGGATGCGCAAGGCCACCGCCGTGCGCGACGCCCTGCGCCGGGCCCGCGTCGTGCTCGCCGACCCGATCGCCCTGCTGCGCACCGCCGCGGGCGCCGACATCGCCGCGATGGCCGGGTTCCTGGCCCAGGCCGCGGTCCGGCGGACGCCGGTGGTGCTGGACGGTCTCGTCGCCTGCGCGGCGGCCCTGGTCGCCGAGGACCTCGCCCCGGGCGCCCGCCGCTGGTGGGTGGCCGGGCAGCGCACGGCCGAGCCGGCGCACGTGCTCGCCCTGGAGCACCTGGACCTGGGCCCGCTGCTGGAGCTGGACGTCCGGCTCGGCGAAGGCACCGGCGCGGTGACGGCGTTGCCGCTGCTGGCGATGGCCGCGCGCGTCCTGGCCGAGACGGCGACGCACGAGCAGGCCGGCGTCTCCGGCCCGCTCATCCCCGCCACCGCCACCTGACCCCGAAAGCCGTGAAGGCCTCCTTACCGGCGCTTATGGCCGGTAAGGAGGCCTTCACGGCACTTGGCGGAACTCAGCCGAGGTCGACCATCCAGTTGTCCGGGTCCGGGCGGGTGCCCTCCTGGATGCCGGTCAGCTCTTCGCGCAGCTTCATCGTCAGGGTGCCCGGCTGCCCGTCGCCGATGGTGAACTCTCCGTTCGCGTGCTTGACGTGCCCGACCGGCGTGATGACCGCCGCCGTGCCGCAGGCGAACGTCTCCGTCAGCTCACCCGAAGCCGCCGCCTTCTCCCACTCCTCGGTGGAGATCCGGCGCTCCTCGACCTTGTGGCCGAGGCGCTCCGCGAGCTGCAGCAGCGACTTGCGGGTGACACCGGGCAGCAGCGAGCCGGTCAGCTCGGGCGTGACGAGCCGGGCGTTCTCGCCGGAGCCGAAGACGAAGAACAGGTTCATCCCGCCCATCTCCTCGACCCAGCGCCGCTCCACCGCGTCGAGCCAGACCACCTGGTCACAGCCCTTCTCGACGGCCTGCGCCTGCGCCACGAACGACGCCGCGTAGTTGCCGGCGCACTTGGCCGCGCCGGTGCCGCCGGGCGCCGCGCGCACGTACTCGGTGGACAGCCAGACGCTCACCGGCTTGATGCCGCCGGAGAAGTACGACCCGGCCGGGGACGCGATGACGGTGTACAGGTAGTCGGCGGCCGGGCTGTTGACGCCGAGGCCGGTGGACGTCGAGATCATGAACGGCCGCAGGTAGAGCGCGTCACCCTGGCGGGTGGGAACCCACCGGTTGTCGACGGCGATCAGCTCGCGCAGCGACTCGAGGAACAGCTCCTCGGGCAGCTGCGGCATGGCGAGCCGCTCGGCCGACTGCCGGAAGCGCACGGCGTTGGCGTCCGGGCGGAACGACGCGATCTCACCGCCCGGCTGGCGGTAGGCCTTGAGACCCTCGAAGATGGCCTGGCCGTAGTGCAGCACCGACGTCGCCGGGTCGAGCGTGAACGGGGCGTAGGGGCCGACCTGCGCGTCGTGCCAGCCTTCGCTCTTGGACCACTTCACGGTCACCATGTGATCGGTGAAGTACAGCCCGAAACCGGGGGCGGCGAGTACCTCCGCGACGCGTTCCTGGCTCGCAGGGCTCGAGTGCGGGACAGTGGTGAACTGCGTCGTGATGGTCATGGCCAGAGAATACCCGGTGGTCGGAAGCGCGTTAGTCGGATGTCCATCTGTTTTCCCGACCGGCCTGGCCTCCCGCGTCCCGCCCGTTATGACTCTAGGATGACGCCGTGACCTTTCACTCCACTGAGCCGGTCCCCCGCGCCTCGGGTGCCGGGGCCGGCGTCAAGACGTTCGTCACCGCGGTGCTGCTGACCTTCGGCGTCGGCCTGCTCGGCATGGTCGGCTGGGCCGTGCTCAGCAGCGGCTTCGGCGGCTTCCTCGGCCTCGTCGCGGGCGTCTTCGGCGTCGTGTGGTGGCGGAGCATCCACGACAAGACGGTGTTCCCGCAGGTGATCCCGACGAAGTCCGTCGTGATCCTCGCGGTCGTCAACGCCGTGCTGGCGCTGATCCTGATCCTGACGGCGGGCTGAGCGTCTCCAGCAGCCCCGCGGGCAGCTCCGGCGCCGGCCAGCCCGGGTCCGGGCGGAAGTCGGTGCCCGTCCCGTCGAACGGGTAGGCGCCGCGCTCGGCCAGCGCGCCGATCCGCTCGCCCTCGGCGCGCAGCCGGCCGAGCTGCTCCGGGGTGAGCCGCCCGGCGTCGATCGCCACCTCGGCCTCGTCCTCGTCGTCCCAGCGCCAGGTGCCGTCCCGCTCCACGACGACGTCCAGCACGCCGTCGATCCGGTCGACCGCGCCCGGGCTGCGGCCGAGCGGCACCTCGAGGTTGACGTACCAGTTCGTGAACCGGCCCGCGGCGTCGAAGAACCACCAGACCGACGACCATTCGTCGTCGGCGATCCGGCGCAGGTTCGACGTGCGGTGCCAGAAGTCCGGGACCACGACGCGCGGGATGCGGAACCGCTGCTCCAGGGGCGCGTCCGCCATGTGCCGCCCGTCGGCGAGCCGGCTGCCGACGATCGGGGTGCCCGCCGGGATCCAGCCGAGCAGGACCCGGCCGTCGTCTTCGAGGACGCGCAGCGGGTGGACCTGCCCGATCGAGCCGTCCGGCCGGTGGAACCGCTCGAGCACGGTCTGCCCGGGCCGCCGGCGTCGATCACTCACGTGCCCCACTGTACCGGCGGGCGCGCACGCCCAGTAGCAGTTCGATCACCGTCGCCAGCCCCGCGACGACGAGCACCGGGAGCGCCGGCAGGAAGTACGCGGCCACCGCCGCGACGGCCAGGCCCGCGAGGCCGGGCACACCCGCCCGCGTCCGGACCTCCGCCCCTGCGGCGAGCGCCGGGACCACGGTCGCGAGCACGGCGAACGCGGTGAGCACCGGCTGCAGCGAGTCCGCGTCGGCGGCGGACAGCAGGTCGCGCAGCGACGTCAGCGACAGCCCGAGCCGGACCGCACCGAGCTGGTACAACGCGGCGAAGGCGGCCAGCACCGCGATCCCGCCGAGCAACAGGACCCGCAGCCCCGCGTGTTCGCGACCGCGAGGCCGCAGGAACGGGAGCGTGAGCACCGCCGCGACGAGCACCCCGGCGAAGTCGGGCGGCTGCAGCCCGCCGCCGACGGTCGACACCGGCGTCACCGCCACGCAGAGCGCGACCAGGACCAGACCGGCCGCCAGGAGCACCACGCCCGCGGCCCGTCCGACGAACGTAGGGATCTCGATCCCGGCGAACCCGGCCCCGGCGACCACGACGACGAACACCACCGCGGCGAGTTCGCGGTGCGGCGGGAAGACGTACGCCCCGAAGGCGATCGCGTAGACGGCGATCTCGGCCAGCCGCGCGGCGGCCACGACGACCCGGTCCACCAGGGTGTCCCCCGGTTCCGGCACCCGCGCCGTGCCACCGGCGACGGCCGCCGCCAGCACCAGGCCGGCCAGCAGCCACCAGCCCGCCCCCGCCGCGCCGGCCGCCAGCGCGACCAGCAGCCCGCCACCCAGTCGCACGCCGCCCTCCCTCTCCCTCTGTTCACCCCTGGTCCGCCTGTCATTAGCATGGCTCACGATCCCGACCGGGCCGGTGCCCGGTACCACGTGAACGCGCGAGGAGCCAGAAGTGACCGTGCCCAAGCTCGCCCTGTCCGACAACACCGGGGAGGCACTGGCCAAGACGCGCGCCGACGTGGTCGTGATCGGCACCGTGGCCGGCGAGGACGGGCCCGTGCTCGCCGCGGGCGCCGCGGCCGTGGACGCCGCCTTCGACGGCCGGCTCGCCGGCCTGCTCGCCACGCTCGGCGCGAGCGGCAAGGCCGAAGAGGTCGTCAAGGTGCCGACGCTGGGCAAGCTCGGTGCCGGTGTGGTCTTGGCCGTCGGCCTGGGCAAGGTGGGTGCCGGCGTCACCCCGGAGCAGGTCCGCCGCGCCGCCGGTGCCGCCGGCCGCGCGCTCGCCGGCACCGACCGTGCGTTCGTCACGCTCTCGGAGCTCGACCTGCAGGCCGCCGTCGAGGGCACGATCCTCGGCTCGTACGTCTTCACCGACTACCGCTCCGAAAAGGGTGACGCGCCGGTCGCCAAGGTCGACTTCGCGAGCCCCGCGGACGGCACGTCCCGCGACCACAAGGCGACGCTGAAGGCGGCCGGCAGCATCGCCGAGGCCGTGCTCACCGCCCGCGACCTGATCAACACCCCGCCGAACGACCTCTACCCGGCGTCCTTCGCCGAGCGCGCCAAGAAGCTCGCCGAGGACAACGGCCTCGAGTTCGAGGTGCTCGACGAGAAGGCCCTCAAGCGCAAGGGCTTCGGCGGCATCCTCGGCGTCGGCGGCGGCTCCTCGCGCCAGCCGCGGCTCGTGCGCATCGCCTACAAGCCGGCCAAGGCCGCCAAGAAGGTCGCGCTGGTCGGCAAGGGCATCACGTTCGACTCGGGCGGCATCTCGCTCAAGCCCGCCGCCAACATGGACCACATGACCTCGGACATGTCCGGCGCCGCCGGCGTGCTCGCGTCGGTCGTCTTGGCCGCGAAGCTGAAGTACCCGCTGGAAGTCGTCGCGCACATCCCGCTGGCGGAGAACCTGCCGTCCGGGACGTCGTACCGCCCGGGTGACGTCCTCACCATGTACGGCGGCAAGACCGTCGAGGTGCTCAACACCGACGCCGAAGGCCGCCTCGTGCTGGTCGACGCCATGGTGCGCGCCGCCGAGGAGAACCCGGACTACCTGATCGAGACCTCGACGCTGACCGGCGCCCAGGTCGTCGCGCTCGGCAACCGCACCGCCGGCGTCATGGGCTCGGACGACTTCCGCGACCGCGTCGCCGCGATCATGCAGGCCACCGGCGAGAACGGCTGGGCGATGCCGCTGCCCGAGGAACTGCGCGCCGACCTCGACTCGCGGCTGGCCGACCTGGCCAACGTCACCGGGCACCGCTGGGGCGGCATGCTCGCGGCCGGGATCTTCCTGCGCGAGTTCGTCGCCGACGGCCTCGACTGGGTGCACATCGACATCGCCGGCCCGTCGTTCAACTCCAGCGCGCCGTGGGGCTACACCGGCAAGGGCGGCACCGGCGTCCCGGTCCGCACCATCGCCGCGGTGCTGGCGGACATCGCCGCCAACGGCTGAGTGGACGCAGGCGAGTACCTCGAAGCGGCGGTCAGGGACATCCTGACCGCCGCTTCGTCCACTGTGGACAGCCAGGTCGGGTACGCGGCCCTGCTGCTCGCCACCACCGGCGCCCTCGACGAGGCCGACCGGCTGGTGACGCACTGGCAGGCCCGCACGGAACGGCCGGTGAGCGCGCTGGCCGGCGACCCGATCCGGGCCCGTGCCTGGGAAGTGCTCTTCGAAGCCCGCGGCGGACGTCCCGAGTGGGCCGAAGGCCTGCCGCCGCTGGACCTCGACGCCGAGGAGCGCGCGCACACGGCGTCACTGCGCCGTCCGGTCTCCGACCTCGACGGCGTCCTCCCGCCCGGAGCGATCGCCGAGGTCCTCAAGCACGTCGCGCCCTCCCGGCCGGACAAGGTCCGCACCGCGCTCGCCGACGGCGACCTCGCCCGCTGGGCCGAGCTGGCCGGGCCGCGTCCCGACGTCGCGACCCTGGCGGCGACCCGTTCGCTGGCGCCGGCTTTGGTGGCCGGCGCGGACCCGCTCGGCCTGCGCGACCGGGCCGAAGCCTGCGCGGGCGCGCTGGTCGCGGCCCTGAACGAGCGCTACCCGCCGGACCTGGGCACCTGGCCGGAGCTGATCACGGAGATCCTGCGCCTGCGCGGCGGCGCCACCGCACCTCCCCCGGCCTCGGCCGCGGCGATCCGCTCGGCGGAGCAACGGCTCGGCGTCGATCTGCCCGATGACCTGCGCGAGTTCCTGCGCACCTGCGACGGCCTGCCCGCCGACGTCGTCTTCCCGCGTCTGCTCGGCACCGCGGACCTGCGCGCCGAGAACGGCGTGGTCGTCCTGGCCGAACCGGCGGTGCTGCTGCTGTCCGCGTCGCACGTCGTGGAGATCGACCCGGTGCTCGGCACGACCGTGCACCCGTCGTTCCGCGCGGTCCTCGAACACCACGCCACCCTGTTAGCGTCGGCGCAGTGACCACCCTCACCGTGGAGAAGATCACTCCCGAGAACGTCGCGGCCACTTGCCAGCTGGCGGTCGAAGAGCACCAGAAGGACTTCGTCGCGCCCGTCGCCGTGTCGCTCGCCGAGGCCTACACCCGGCCGGAGGTCGCCTGGCCGCGGCTGATCCGCGCCGACGGCGAGCCGGCCGCCTTCGTGATGGGGGCGTTCGACCCCGGCGCGGAACTCGACTTCTTCCGCTGCGGGATCTGGCGGCTCAACGTCGGCGCCGGCGTCCAGGGCCGCGGCTACGGCCGGTTCGCCGTCGAAGCCGTGCTCGGCGAAGCCCGGCGGCGCGGCGAAAAGGCCGCCACGGTGCTGTGGCTCCCGGCCGAGGGCGGCCCGGAGGACTTCTACCTGCGGCTGGGCTTCCGGCCGACCGGCCAGACCTTCAACGGCGAGGTCGTCGGCCGGATCGAGCTCTAGACCTGCCCGCGCTTCTTCCGCTCGGTGTACTCGCGCATCCGCTTCGGGTAGCCGATCCGCGCGACCTCGTAGACCGGGATCGAGCGGCGCTGGCCGAACGACTGCGCCGACTCCAGGCTGCCGATCCGCCGCCGGGTCCACTCGCCGTCGTGAGCGACCAAGACCACTGTGGTCTCCGTGACGTTGGTCTTGGGCTCGACGAACGCCTCCACCCCGCGCCGCGTGGCCGCCCACTCCTCGAGGTGCCGGGTGTCGTCCGAATTGGCTTTCCGCAGCGTACCGGCCCGCTGACCGCCCTTGGCGCGCCTGCGCAGCGAGTCGAAGAGCCCCACCACGACCACCTCTCCTCCAGGTACTTTGCCTGCTCATTATCCCGGACTCCCCGTGTGGTCGGTGTCGCACACCCGGCTAGGTCGCAGCCCCGTCCGGCGTAGTGACAAGATGGCGGAGTCGCGCGCGCGGTTATACCGGGAACGGGCGACGACAGAGCATCACCCCACTGCTTGCCGAGGAGTTATTGAAGTGACCGACACCTCCGCCGACCTCGTGATCCTGGGAGGCGGATCGGGCGGCTACGCCGCGGCGTTCCGCGCGGCCGAGCTGGGCCTTTCCGTCACGTTGATCGAGAAGGACAAGCTCGGCGGGACGTGCCTCCACCGGGGCTGCATCCCGACCAAGGCCCTGCTGCACGCAGCCGAGGTCGCCGACGAAACCCGCGAAGCCGAGGCGGTCGGCGTCAAGGCCGTCTTCGAGGGCATCGACATCGCCGGGGTCAACAAGTACAAGGACGGGATCGTCTCCCGGCTGTACAAGGGCCTCCAGGGCCTGGCCAAGGCGCACAAGGTGAACCTCGTCGAGGGCAGCGGCACGTTCGTCGGCGGCACGACCGTCGAGGTGGACGGCACCCGCTACACCGGCAAGAACGTCATCCTCGCCACCGGCTCCTACTCGCGCACGCTGCCGGGCCTGGAGCTGGGCGGCCGGGTCATCGCCAGCGAGCAGGCCCTCGCCCTGGACTACGTCCCCAAGAAGGTCGTGGTCCTCGGCGGCGGCGTGATCGGTGTCGAGTTCGCCAGCGTCTGGGCCTCCTTCGGCGTGGACGTCACCATCGTCGAGGCGCTGCCCCGGCTGGTCCCGAACGAGGACGAGTTCGCCTCCAAGCAGCTCGAGCGGGCCTTCCGCCGCCGCAAGATCGCCTTCAAGACCGGCGTGCGGTTCACCGGCGCGAAGCAGGACGACAACGGCGTGAGCGTCTCGCTGGAGTCCGGCGAGACCCTCGAGGCCGACCTGCTCCTGGTCGCCGTGGGCCGCGGGCCGAACTCGGCGGGCCACGGGTACGAGGAGGCCGGCGTCAAGATCGAGCGCGGCTTCGTGCTCACCGACGACCGGCTGCGCACCAACCTGCCGAACGTCTACGCCGTCGGCGACATCGTCCCGGGCCTGCAGCTCGCCCACCGCGGCTTCCAGCAGGGCATCTTCGTCGCCGAGGAGATCGCCGGGCTCGCCCCGCGCGTGATCGACGAGAGCGGCATCCCGCGGGTCACCTACTCGCACCCGGAGGTCGCGTCGGTCGGGCTGACCGAGTCGCAGGCCAAGGAGAAGTACGGTTCGGACGTCACCACGTTCACCTACGACCTCGGCGGCAACGGCAAGAGCCAGATCCTCAAGACCTCCGGTGGGGTCAAGCTGGTCAAGGCGCCCGACGGGCCCGTCGTGGGTGTACACATGGTGGGCGACCGCGTCGGCGAGCTGATCGGCGAAGCGCAGCTGATCTACAGCTGGGAGGCCTTCCCCGAGGACGTCGCCCCGCTCATCCACGCGCACCCCACCCAGACCGAGGCCCTCGGTGAAGCGTTCCTCGCCCTCGCGGGCAAGCCGCTGCACGTGCACAGCTGACGTCTCACCAGCAGAATCCAGACCACGCAGAATCTTGAAAGAGGAGTCAGCGAACGATGGCCTACTCCGTCACACTGCCGGAGCTCGGGGAGAGCGTCACCGAAGGCACCGTCACCCGGTGGCTTAAGCAGGAGGGCGACACCGTCGAGGTCGACGAGCCGTTGCTCGAGATCTCGACCGACAAGGTCGACACCGAGGTGCCCTCCCCGGTGGCGGGCACGGTCGTGAAGATCAGCGCCGCCGAAGACGAGACCGTCGAGGTCGGCGCCGAGCTCGCCGTCATCGACGACGGGTCCGGCGGCGCGCCCGAGTCTTCCGCCCCCGCGCAGGAAGAGCCGAAGTCCGAGCCGGAGCCCTCGCCCGAGCCGGAGACCAAGTCCGAGCCTTCGGAAAGCGCCCAGGACAGCGCGCCGAGCAAGCCGGACACCGCGCCGGCCGCGGGTGGCGAAGGCACCGAGGTGAAGCTGCCCGAGCTGGGCGAGAGCGTCACCGAGGGCACCGTCACGCGGTGGCTCAAGCAGGTCGGCGACTCGGTCGAGGTCGACGAGCCGCTGCTCGAGATCTCCACCGACAAGGTGGACACCGAGGTGCCGTCGCCGGTCGCCGGCACGGTGCTGGAGATCCGCGCGGGCGAGGACGAGACCGTCGAGGTCGGCGGCGTCCTGGCCGTGATCGGCGACGCGAACGCCGCACCCAAGGCCGAGTCCAAGCCGGAGTCCAAGCCGGAGCCGGTCCAGGAGTCCAAGCCCGAGCCGAAGCCGGAACCCAAGCCGGAGCCGAAGCCCGAGCCGGTCCAGGAGTCCAAGCCGGAACCGAAGCCCGAGCCGAAGGCCGAGCCCGCCGCGGCCGCGCCGAAGGAGAGCTCGGCGGACGGCCCGTACGTCACGCCGCTGGTGCGCAAGCTCGCGTCGGAGCACGGCATCGACCTGTCGAGCCTGACCGGCAGCGGGGTTGGCGGCCGGATCCGCAAGCAGGACGTCCTGGCCGCGGCCGAGGAGAAGCAGAAGGCGGCCGCTCCGGCCCCGGCTGCCGCTGCCCCGGCGGCGTCGGCTCCCGCGGCCGCGTCGGCCCCGGCCGCTCCGCGCCCGACGGCCGTCTCGGTCTCCCCGGAGATCCAGGCGCTGCGCGGCACGGTGCAGAAGGCCAGCCGGATCCGGCAGATCACGGCCACCAAGACCCGCGAGTCGCTGCAGATCGCCGCGCAGCTCACGCAGGTCCAGGAAGTGGACGTGACGAAGATCGCCAAGCTGCGCCAGCGGGCGAAGGCCGCCTTCAAGGAGCGCGAGGGCGTCAACCTGACGTTCCTGCCGTTCTTCGCGAAGGCGACCGTCGAGGCCCTGAAGCAGCACGCGAACGTCAACGCGTCCTACAACGAGGACACGAAGGAGATCACCTACCACGGCGCCGTGCACCTGGGCATCGCGGTGGACACCGAGCGCGGCCTGCTCTCGGTCGTGATCCACGACGCCGGCGAGCTGAGCCTGGCCGGTCTCGCGCACCGCATCGCCGACCTGGCGGGCCGGGCGCGGGCCAACCAGATCAAGCCCGACGAGCTGTCCGGTGGCACGTTCTCCATCACGAACATCGGCAGCGTCGGCGCCCTGTTCGACACGCCGATCATCGTGCAGCCGCAGTCCGGCATCCTCGGCACGGGCGCGGTCGTCAAGCGCCCGATCGTCGCGACCGACGCCGACGGCAACGACACCATCGCCATCCGCTCGATGGCGTACCTCCCGCTGACGTATGACCACCGCCTGGTGGACGGAGCCGACGCGGGCCGCTTCCTGATGACGATCAAGCAGCGTCTGGAAGAGGGCAACTTCGAGGACGAGCTCGGCCTCTGACCGACCGAGCACCGAAGGCCACCACGGGACTCCCGTGGTGGCCTTCGGCACATCCGGGCCCGGCGCTCACCGATCAGCCGCTGTCTGGCCGCCCCGTTACGCCCGATCCAGTGGGACCCGGGAGCCGTGCCTGGGCAACGCCGCCTTCCGCCGCCACGTCGGTCGCGGGTGTGAGTCGTCCGCGTGCGGCGGAACTCCCGTGGCAGCCTTCGCCGTTTCCGGACGCGGCAGAGCCGGACCCGATGGCCGGGCCCGGCGCGCTGGGGTGCGGCGCGGGCTCCGATGGGCCACGATCGACCCATGCGAGTACTGATCGCCGGGGCGAGCGGGTTGATCGGGTCGGCGCTGAGCGAACGCCTGCGGCGCGAGGGCCACGACGTCCGCAAGCTGGTGCGGCGCGAAACCCGGGCGGCGGACGAACACCGCTGGGACCCGCCGGCCGGCACCATCACCGACGGCGCGTTCGACGGTGTGGACGCCGTCGTCAACCTCGGTGGCAAGCCGCTGTTCCCCGGCCGGTGGAGCGCGATGCGCAAGCAGGAGCTCATCGACAGCCGGGTCGAGCCGACCGAGGTGCTCGCCGAAGCCGTCGCCGAACACGGCGTCGGCGTCCTGGTCAACGCCTCCGCCGTGGGTTACTACGGCAATCCCGGATCGTCCACTGTGGACGAGTCGGCGAAGCGCGGGCAGGGTTTCCTGGCCGAGCTGTGCGAAGCGTGGGAATCCGCGACGGCGGGAGCTTCGAACGCGCGTGTCGTGAACATCCGGACCGGGCTGGTGCTGTCGGCGAAGGGTGGCCTTTACGGCTTGCTGCGCCCGCTCTTCCGGTTCTGCCTGGGCGCGCGTCTCGGCGACGGCCGCCAGTACATGCCGTGGATCGCCCTCGAGGACGAGGTCGGCGCGATCGTCCACGCCCTCACGCACGACTCGCTGTCCGGCCCGGTGAACCTGACCGGGCCGGCGCCGGTGACCAACGCCGAGTTCACCCGCGCGGTCGGCCGCGCCGTGCACCGGCCCGCGCCGTGGTTCGTGCCCGGGTTCGCCCTCAAGGCGGTGCTCGGCCAGGCCGGCGAGGAGATGGCGCTGTTCGGGCAGCGCGCCGTCCCGGCGGCGCTGGAAGGCTCCGGTTACGCCTTCCGGCACCCCACGCTGGACAGCGCGCTCGCGGCGGCATGACCGTCCAGGTACGGCGCTGGCTCGTCGTCGGCGTAGTGCTGTCGGCCGCGTTCGTCCTGCTCGGGCTGAGCGTCGCGCGGCAGCCGCTCGCCCTGGACGTCGCGGTCGCCGACGCCCTCCACGGTGTCTACGCCCAGCCGCTCGGCCGGATCGCCCAGGCCGGCAGCGACGTCCTCGGGCCGGTGCTGCCCTTCGTCCTCGGCACGGCCCTGGTCGCGCTGGCGTTGCGCCGCCGCGAGCACGTGGGCCTGTGCGTCCGGCTGGCGGTCGTGCTGGTGCTCTGCCGGCTGACCAGCCTGGTGTTCAAGCCGATCTTCCTGCGCGAACGCCCCCGCGACTACCCGGACCTGAGCTACCCGAGCGGGCACGTGACGTCGGTGGCGAGCACCGGGTTCGTCCTGCTCCTGCTGTGCGCGTGGCTGTGGCCGCGGCTGGTGCGGCGCGTCGCGGTGGCCGTCGTCGTGGCGACCGTGCTGATCGCCGTCTTCCGCGTCGTGCTGGGCGTGCACTGGGTCACCGACACGATCGGCGCGGTGCTGGCGGTGACCGGTGTCGGGCTGCTCTCAGCCTGTGCCTTGCGCCTGCTTCCGGCGGGTGACGGGCGTAGCCTCGACGGGTGAGTTCTTCCCGCACTTCCTGCCGCGCCAGCACCGAGCCCGTCGACGTCCGGGAGCTCGGCACGATCGACTACACCGAGGCCTGGGAGCTCCAGCGGAGCAGCCTCACCGCCCGGGCCGACGGCACCGCACCGGACACGATGCTCCTGCTGCAGCACCCTTCGGTGTACACCGCCGGCAAGCGCACCGAGCCCGAAGACCGGCCCACCGACGGCACCCCGGTGATCGACGTCGACCGCGGCGGCAAGATCACCTGGCACGGCCCCGGCCAGCTGGTCGGCTACCCCATCGTCAAGCTCGCCGACCCGATCGACGTCGTGCACTACGTGCGCCGGCTCGAGGAGGCGCTGATCCACGTGTGCGACCAGCTGGGTGTGCGCAGCGGGCGCGTCGAAGGCCGCAGCGGCGTCTGGATCCCGGCCGACGAGCGGGGCATCGAACGCAAGATCGCCGCGATCGGCATCCGCGTCCAGCGCGGCGTGACGATGCACGGCTTCGAGCTGAACTGCAACGCCGACCTGGCCGCGTTCGACACCATCGTGCCGTGTGGCATCCGCGACGCGGGCGTGACTTCCTTGTCCTACGAACTACAAAAGGACGTCAGCGTGGAGGCGGTCCTGCCGCTGGCGCGCGACGCCGTCCTCGCGGCCCTCGAAGGCGAACTCCCGGTCAGCGACGACCGCTGGCTGCCGCGTCCCGAGGCCCCGCAGGCCGCGGGCGTCACCTTCGCCCTTCAGAACTGAAAAGCCGTGAATGGCACATTGAGGGACTCTAAGTCCCTCAATGTGCCATTCACGGCTTTGAACCTCAGTCCAGCTGGGGGGCGACCTCGGACGCGATGAGGTCGATCTGGTCCAGGTCGGACAGGTCCAGCAGCTGCAGGTAGACGCGGGTGATCCCGGTCCGCTCGCGCCACTGCCCGATCCGGTCGACGACCTCGGCGGGCGTGCCGGCCAAGCCGCTCTCCCGAAGCCCCTCGACGTCCCGGCCGATCGCCGACGCCCGGCGCTCGACCTCGGCGTCGTCACGGCCGACGCCGACGACCAGCGCCACCGAGCGCAGGATCTCCTTCGGGTCGCGGCCGATCTCCCGGGCCGCCGCCTCGACGCGGGCGAACTGCGCGGCCGCGGTCTCCTGGTCGGCGAACGGGAGGTTGAACTCGTCGGCGAAGCGCGCGGCCAGCGCCGGGGTGCGCTTCTTGCCCGAGCCGCCGATGATCACCGGCGGCGCCGGCGACTGGGCGGGCTTCGGCAGCGCCGGCGAGTCGGTCAGCGAGTAGTGCTCGCCCTTGAAGGAGTACGTCTCCCCCGCCGGCGTCTTCCACAGTCCGGTGACGATCTCGAGCTGCTCGGCGTAGCGGTCGAAGCGCTCCTTCGGCGGCGGCAGCGTGAGGCCGTACGCCTCGTGTTCGGCGTCGTACCAGCCGGCGCCGAACCCGAACTCGACCCGGCCGCCGGACATCTGGTCGACCTGCGCGACGGAGATCGCGAGCGGGCCGGGGTGCCGGAAGGTCGCCGCGGTGACGAGCGTGCCGAGCCGGATCCGGCTGGTCTCCCTGGCCAGGCCGGCCAGGGTGATCCAGGCGTCGGTCGGGCCGGGCAGGCCGTCGGCCGAGCCCATCTTCAGGTAGTGGTCGCTGCGGAAGAAGGCGTCGTAGCCGGCGGCTTCGGTCGCCTTCGCGACACGCAGCTGGTCGTCGTAGCTGGCCCCTTGCTGGGGCTCGGTGAAGATCCTCAAGTCCACCGCGTCAGCCTATCGACGGTGTGGCCTCTTCGCCGTCGGTGCGCCGCAGGCGGACCAGCATGCGGACGATCACGTCCTCGATCTCGGCGCCGACCTTCTTCGGGTCGGGTGAGCTGGCGATCTCGGTGGCCGCGCTCGACAGCGCGCCGAACAGCAACCGCGCGGTGACCTCGACCGGCACCGGCTCGACCTCACCCGCGTCGATCAGCGACTGCAGGCCCGACCGCACGAGCCCGAAACTGCACCGCTCCTCGGCCTCGCGCCAGCGCTCCCAGCCCATCACGACCGGCGCCTCGTGGATGGCGATCCGCTGGTAGGCGGGGTCGAGGCAGGCGCGGATGAACGCGTTGAGGCCGGCGAGGGCCCGCTCCCAAGGAGTGCCGTCGCCGTTCATGATCTTGTCCAGGCGGTCGTAGACGAGGCTTTCGACCGCGTCGAACGCGGCTTCGAAAAGGGCCTGCTTACCGCTGAAGTGGTGGTACAGCGCACCCTTCGTCACCCGGGCGCGTTTGGCGATCTCGTCGAGCGAGGTACCCGCGTAACCGCGTTTGGTGATCAGTTCCACCGCGCTGTCGACCAGCGCCGACCGCGTCGACTCGGAATAGTCGAGCCGCCTGGACCTCATTGTCGCCACCTTCACAACTTTACGCCCGGAGGATCTCTCCATACCCATGGTATGTTCACCGTGTCAGGTCCGTACCGGGAGTATGCCGCAGACCCGCGGTATGACCCCCGCCACGGAAGGGGAGCCACAACCATGAGCTGGACCGACTTCTACCGACGTCAGGAAATCCTCGAAGCCACCGTCCGCCAGGCCGGCCGGAACCCGGGCGCGCCGCTGCCGCTCGACGAGGTCCCCGGTGCCGCGGACCACTTCGGCTGCGAGGAGAACGTCCTCGCCGCCCTGCAGTACAAGTGGACGCAGGTGCTGAGCGGGCGGCTGCGCACGGAGGTCACCGACCCGGACGACGCCGACGGCCTGGGTGACCACGTCGACGCCGTCACCCGCGCCTGGCGCGCCACCGTCGACGAGCACGAGACGCTGCGCGCGGTGCTCGACGGCGGTCTCGAGCGCCATGCGTCGCTGCGCCGCATGCACGAAGGCGAGCTGCGCATGCTCGCCGTCACCTCCGGGCTGGCCGACCCGCGCGAGCCCGCCGACGAAATCACCAAGGTGGGCCACGCGCTCGAGGCGCTGCTGCGCACGAACCGCCAGGAGGCCAACTGCCCGCGCCGCCCGGTGATGAACGGCTTGCGCCGCCTGCTCGCGCCGAGCGCGTAATAGCGGTTAAGTAAGCGCATGACTCAGCGTTGGTCCGAAGCCGACATCGCCGACCAGACCGGCCGCACCGCGGTGGTCACCGGCGCGAACTCCGGCCTCGGCCTCCGCACGGCCGAGGTGCTCGCGGGCAAGGGGGCCCGCGTGTTCCTCGCGTGCCGCTCCGCCGAACGCGGCGCGAAAGCCCTGGAGCAGGTGCGCGCGGCCGCCTCAGGCGCCGCGCCCGAGCTCGTCAAGCTGGACCTGGCCGACCTCGGCTCGGTGCGCGAGGCCGCCGCCTCGGTGCGGGAACGCACCGGTGACCGGCTGGACATCCTGATCAACAACGCCGGGCTGATGATGACGCCGCGCGGCAAGACCGCCGACGGCTTCGAGACCCAGTTCGGCACCAACCACCTCGGCCACGCCGCGCTGACCTGGCTGCTGCTGCCCGCCTTGCGCGGTGGCAGCGGCTCCCGCGTCGTCACGCTCTCGAGCGTCGCCGCGACCGGCGCACGCATCGACGTCGCCGACCCGAACTTCGAGCACCGCCGCTACAACCCGGGTGCCGCCTACGGCCAGTCGAAGCTGGCCAACCAGGTCTTCGCGCTCGAACTCGACCGCCGGCTGCGCGCCGCGGGTGACGACGTCCTCAGCCTCGCCGCCCACCCCGGCTACACGTGGACCGGCCTCGGCCAGGGCATGGCCCGCTCGTACCGCAACCCGGTGCTGCGCGCCGTCATCGGCGGCGGCAACCGGCTCGGCGAGATCCTGCTGGCCCAGGGCCCCCGCATGGGCGCGCTCCCGCAGCTCTACGCGGCCACCGCGGACGGCGTCCAAGGCGGCGAATACCTCGGCCCGCGCGGCGTCGGCGGCCTGCGGGGTCACCCCGTGAAGGTGAACCCGCTCCCCGCCGCGCGCAGCGAGGCGATCGGGGCCGCCTTGTGGGATCTCACCGCGAAGTTGACCGGCGTCACCCCCGACCCCGCGTAGTCCGGACGGGCGTACGGTTGGGGGCGTGAGTGCTGCGCCTGAAGGCCGGAAGCTGCTGCGCCTGGAAGTCCGCAACAGCGAGACGCCGATCGAGAAGAAGCCGCCGTGGATCAAGACGCGGGTGCGGATGGGGCCGGAGTTCACCGAACTCAAGGGCCTGGTGCGCCGCGAAGGTCTGCACACCGTCTGCGAAGAAGCGGGCTGTCCCAACATCTACGAGTGCTGGGAAGACCGCGAAGCCAC
>NZ_JBICSQ010000081.1:0-35792 GCF_043197175.1 Amycolatopsis sp. NPDC049252 | reverse complement strand
GGGGGCCGGGGTTTGGGGGGGGGGGGGGGCGGGGGGGGGGGGGGCCCCGGGGGCCCCCCCGGGGGGCGGGGCGAGCCCGGTCAGGCCCGCCTGACCGGCGAGCAGGACCGCGAGCACCGAAAGAGTTCTTCGCACTGGCACCTCCGTGTGGTGGTTGATCACCACTACCGACGAGCCAGACGCCGGGACGGTTGAGCCCGGTTCTCGATCTTCCGGGAGTTACCTCGAACGGGTCAACCACCGAGAGTCAGGAATGGACCGCCGGCACCGGCCGGGCGACGCCGAAACCGCCGTACGGTCCGGCTTTCGCGCGTTTGCGGACCTCGTCGAAGTGGCGGTGCACCGCTTCCGCCGCCGCGTCCGCGTCCCGCAGCAAGAGCGCGTCGACGATCACCTGGTGCCGTTTGGCCGTCGCCGTCGGGGAGCCGGCCGGGCCGCCCAGCTCGCTCTCCGCGATGCGGTAGACGTCCCAGAACAGCCCGGTGAGCTCGCGGGCCAGGTCGAAGCCGGCTTCCGCGCAGATCAGGTCGTGGAACTCGCGGTCGGCCTCCGCGGCGTCCGGGCCCTTGCGGCGCATCCGGGCGACGCACGCCTGCAGCTGCCCGACCAGCTCCGGCCGGTGGTCGACGGCGACGCGGCGGGTCAGCTCCGTCTCCAGCATTTCGCGGACCTCCAGCAGGTCGCGCAGCCGGCCGACGTCGGTCGCGCCGCGGGCCCGGGTGCGGAACAGCAGCCAGGTCTGCAGCGACTCCGAACCCGCCGAGCCGACGAACGTGCCGTACCCGTGACGGATCTCGACGATGCCGAGGGCCTGCAGGGCCTTGATCGCCTCACGGATCGAGTTGCGGCTGACCCCGATGTCGTCCATGAGGCTCAGTTCGGTCGGCATCGGCGCGCCCGGCGGGAGCTCCCGTTCGACGATCAGGTCGATGATGCGCTTGGTGATCTCTTCGCTGCGCTGCGGACGGGCCACTGCTGTCCTCCCCGGATGCGTCGTGAGAGGACATCCTACGTCATACGTCCAGAAGGGTTGACCGGCACGCGAAGCCATCCTAGGCTCACGCCGGTCATAGGACGTCCCATGTCCTACCGTTCGAGGCCCGCAGGAGACAGCGATGTCCCAGAGCCCGTCGCTCAGCCGCCGCCAGTTGCTGCGCTACACCACCTTCGCCGGCGCGGCCCTGGCGTTCCCCACCGTGCTCGCCGCGTGTGGCGGACCCGCGTCCACCAACAAGACCGGCAGCTCGGCGGGCTCGTTGACCGCCGTGATCGGCTACGGCAACAACCAGACGTGGGACCCGCTGCAGACCGCGTCCGCCTTCTCGATGGCCGCGATCCTGCACTGCTACGAGTCCCTCGTGGAGGGTGACCCGATCACCCGCGCGCCGTTCCCCGGCCTGGCGAAGGCGCTGCCCGACGCGAGTGGCACGAGCCTGAAGTTCGAGCTCCGCGACGGCGCGAAGTGGCACGACGGGCAGCCGGTCACCGCCGACGACGTCGTCTTCACCTACGCGCGGGCGCTCGACGACAAGGAGAACGTGCTGATCCACAGCTTCTTCTCCACCTGGCTGCGGGAGGTGCGCAAGACCGGCGACCGCGCGGTCGAGTTCGTCCTCAAGTTCCCGTTCCCGTACGCGCTGCAGCGGATCCAGTGCTGCAAGATCGTCCCCAAGCACGTCTTCGACGGCAAGTGGGACGACGCCAAGGGCGGCAAGGTCGTCGGCTCCGGCCCGTACAAGGTCGTCGAGCAGGCGCCGCTGTCCCACACGAGCTTCGAGAAGTTCGCCGACTACAACGGCCCGTGCCCGGCGGCCTACGACAAGATGCTCTGGAAGTCCATCGTGGACTCCGCACCGCGCGTCGCCGCGATCTCCGGGGCGAAGCCGGACGCGCAGATCGTCGAGAACATCCCCGCCGCCAACGCCGACCAGCTCCGCGCGGCGGGCCGGACGGTCGAGTTCGCCGACGGCGGCAACAACCTGTTCCTGCTCTTCAACACCGCGCACAAGCCGTTCGACAGCAACCTGGTCCGGCAGGCCCTGCACTACGCCATCGACAAGAAGAAGATGGTCGAGATCGGGCTGAAGGGCGCGGGCTCACCGGGCACGTCGTTCATCAACCCGAAGCTGCCGTCCTCGCAGCCGGCGTCGCAGGACTTCGCCTACAACCCGGACAAGGCGAAGCAACTGCTGCAGCAGGCCGGCGTCAGCGGTCTCAAGGTCACGCTCTCGACGACGAACACCTCGCTGGTCGCCGACTGCGTCAAGGTGATCAAGGAGGGCTGGGACGCGATCGGCGTCCAGACCACTTTGGACTCCCAGGACACCAAGGCGCTGTTCTCCAAGCTGGACGCGGGCACCGACTTCCAGGTCGTCGCCACGACCAACAACCCGATGCAGTTCGGCAACGACCCGGACCTGCTGATCCGCTACTACTACGACGCCAAGTCGATCCTCACCGGCAAGTACGCCCGCTGGACCGGCCCGGACGCCCAGTCACTGCTGGCCCTGCAGGACCAGGCCGCGGCGGAGGCGGACGAAGCCAAGCGGACGGCGCTCACCAAGCAGCTGCTGGACCGGATCTCCGAGCAGGCCGTCATCTACCCGGTGGTGTTCACCCAGCTCGGTACCGCGTGGGACCCGAAGGCGATCAGCGGCGTGCGCGCCCAGGGTTACCCGGGCATCTACCTGAACCAGGCCAAGCCGGTCTGAGCGAGGAGAACACCCCGTGGTCGTCGTCGTGCGGATGCTGCTGAGCCGCGTCCTCGCCCTGATCCCGCTGCTGCTCGGCGTGATCCTGTTCGTCTTCGTCGTGATGCGGTTCGCGCCGACCGACCCGGCGCTCGCCGCGTTCGACGGCGCGAACGCCACCGCCGAGCAGCTGCAGCAGTTCCGGCTGGAGAACGGCCTGCTCGACCCGCTGCCCCTGCGGTACGTGCACTTCGTCTGGCACCTGCTGCAGGGTGATTTCGGCACCAGCGTGATCACCAAGCAGCCGGTCGGCGACACCATCGCCACCGCGCTGCCGCTGACCGTGCAGCTGACCCTGCTCGGGCTGGTCCTCGCGCTGGTGGCCTCGCTCGTGCTCGGCGTGACGTCGGCGCTGTTCCGCGACCGCTGGCCGGACAAGCTGATCCGGATCGTCACGCTCGCCGGTGTCGCGGCCCCGGCGTTCTGGGTGGCGCTGCTGCTGGTCCAGTGGCTGGCCGTCGACCGCGGGCTCTTCCCGACCAGCGGGTACGTCAGCCCGGCCGACTCCTTCGGCGGCTGGCTGAACTCGCTGACGCTGCCCGCGGTCTCCCTGGCGCTGCCGGTCGCGGCGCAGCTGACCCGGGTGATCCGGACGTCGATGGTCGAGGAGCTCGACAAGGACTACGTCCGCACCGCGCGCGGCGGCGGGCTGCCGCCGGTGGTCGTGGTGGGCCGCAACGTGCTGCGCAACGCGCTGGTCACCCCGCTGACCGTGCTCGGCCTGCGGGTCGGCTACCTGCTGGGCGGCGCCGTCGTCATCGAGACGATGTTCGCGCTGCCGGGAATGGGGCAGAACATGATCCAGGCCGTCAAGGACGGCGACACCGCGAAGGTGCAGGGCTTCGTGATCACCATCGCGATCGGGTTCGTGCTGGTCAACCTGATCGTCGACGTCCTGTATCTGATGGCCAACCCGCGCCTGAGGAGCCACTCGTGAAGCGCCTTCGCGGGGCCTGGCCCGCGCTCGCGATCCTCGGTGTCCTGCTGCTCGTCGCCGTCGTCGGCACGCTCGTCGCCACGCACAACCCGGACGCGCTGAGCACCGACACCGGCGGCCCGAGCGCCGCGCACTGGTTCGGCACCGACCAGTCCGGCCGGGACATCTTCTCCCGGCTGGTCGCCGGCACCCGCTGGTCGCTCGCCATCGGCCTGGGGGCGGTGGCGCTCGCACTCGTGTCCGGCGCGGTGATCGGAGCCTTCGCGGCGACCTCGGGCCGCCGGGTCGACGCGGTGGTGATGCGCGTGCTCGACGTCATCATGGCGTTCCCGGGCATCGCGCTGGCCGCCGTGCTGGTCGCGGTCTTCGGGCACGGGATCCTGGTGCTGATCCTGGCCATCGGGTTCCTCAACACGCCACCGGTGGCCCGGGTGATCCGGGCGAACGTGCTGGCCCAGTACGGCGAGGACTACGTCGCGGCCGAACGCGTCATCGGGGCCCGCCGGTTCTTCGTGCTGACCCGGCACGTCGCGATCAACTGCGCCGCCCCGGTGCTGGTGTACTGCACGGTCACGGTGGCCGACGCGATCGTGTTCGAGGCGTCGCTGTCGTTCATCGGCGCCGGCATCCAGCCGCCGGACCCGTCGTGGGGCTCGGTCCTGGCCGACGGCAAGGACCTGGTGCTCACCGGCGGCTGGTGGGCGACGCTGTTCCCCGGCCTGCTGATCCTGATCACCGTGCTGGCGCTGAACATCCTGTCCGAGCGGGTGTCCGACGCCTGGGCCGCGCCCTCAGCCCGGTCCGCCCGGGCCGGCGCGGTGGCGAAGGCCGTCGCCGCCCGCGAAGACGCGGATACCGCACCCGTCCTGCCGATCGCGGGACTGCGGGAGGCGGGGGAGCGGCTCGCCCGCGGCGCCCGTTCCCTGGCCGACCGCGAGACGGTCCTCGAGGTCGACCGGCTGGCGATCGCCTTCCCCGGCCGTCACGAGGGCGTCAACGTCGTCGACGGCGTCTCGTTCAGCGTGCGCGCGGGCGAGGTGCTCGGCCTGATCGGCGAGTCCGGCTGCGGCAAGTCGCTGGCGTCGTTGTCGATCCTCGGCCTGCAGCCGCCGACGGCCACGGTGAGCGGCCGGATCCGGTTCGCCCAGCGCGACCTGCTCGCGTTGCGTCCCGGCGAGCGCCGGCGGCACCTCGGCCACGACATCGCGATGATCTACCAGGACGCGCTCAGCTCGCTCAACCCGGCGATGACGATCCGCGCGCAGCTCAAGCAGTTCACCCGCCGCGGCGGCACCCGCACCCCGGTGGAGCTGCTCGAGCTGGTCAACCTCGACCCCGGCCGGACGCTGCGGGCCTACCCGCACGAGCTGTCGGGCGGGCAGCGCCAGCGGGTCCTGATCGCGATGGCGCTGTCGCGCGACCCGAAGCTGATCGTCGCGGACGAGCCGACCACCGCCCTCGACGTCACCGTGCAGGCGCAGATCATGGCGCTGCTGCTGCGGCTGCAGGAGGAGCTCGGGTTCGCGCTCATCCTCGTCTCCCACGACCTCGCGCTGGTCTCGGAGATCGCCGACCGCGTCGTCGTCATGTACGGCGGCCAGGTCGCCGAGCTGGGCACCACCGCCGAGGTGGTCGGCTCGCCGCGGCACCACTACACCCGCGGCCTGCTCAGCGCGGTGCTCTCGCTGGAGGAGAACGAAGCCCGGCTCACCCAGATCAAGGGTGTCGTCCCGGCCCCGGCGGAGTTCCCGGCGGGCTGCCGGTTCGCCGACCGCTGCCCGGCGGCCCGCACCCAGTGCCACGACGAGCCGCCGGTGCGCTTCGGAGAGCCGGTCGAGCACCTCGTCGCGTGCCACTTCCCGGCCGTCGACCTGTCCCGCGAGAAGGAGGCGACCGCGTGAACCTGCTCGAACTCGACGGTGTCCACGTCGTCCACAAGATCCGCGGCGCGACCCTCTTCGGCCACGACAGCGTTTACGCCCTCACCGACGCCCACCTGGTCGTCAACCCGGGCGAGACCATCGGCGTTGTCGGCGAGTCCGGCTGCGGCAAGTCGACGCTCGCGAAGGTGATCGTCGGCCTGCAGCGCCCGACCGCGGGCACCGTGCGGTTCCGCGGCGAACCGCTGGGCCGCGGCTTCGGCCGCGAGGTCGGCATGGTCTTCCAGGACCCGGCCACCGCGCTCAACCGCCGGCTGGCCGTCGCCAAGATCATCCGCGACCCGCTCGACGTGCACCGCGTGGGCACGCCGGACGAGCGGGACGAGCGCGTCCGCGAGCTGATGACGCTGGTCGGCCTGCCCGACAGCCTCGCCGACGCCGTGCCGGGCCAGTTGTCGGGCGGGCAGCGCCAGCGCGTCGCGATCGCCCGCGCCCTGGCCCTGCGCCCGGCCCTGCTGGTCGCCGACGAGCCGACCTCCGCGCTCGACGTCTCGGTCCGCGCCCAGATCCTCAACCTGCTGCTCGACCTGCGCGAACAGCTCGGGCTGGCGATGGTGTTCGTCTCCCACGACATCCAGACGGTCAAGAAGATGAGCGACCGGATCGTCACGATGTACCTGGGCCGGATCGTCGAAGAGGCGCCGGCCCCGAAGCTGCCCGAGGCGGCCCGGCACCCGTACACCCGGGCGCTGTTCTCGGCGACGCCCAGCCTGCTGCACCAGGTCGAGCCGATCGTGCTCACCGGCCCGGTGCCGTCGGCGACCCGCCCGCCGAGCGGCTGCGCGTTCCGCACCCGCTGCCCGAAGGCGACCGACGGATGCGCGGCCGACCTGCCGCCGCTCGCCGTCGCCGACGGCGAGGCCGGGCACACCTACCGCTGCATCCACCCAGAGATCCCGACCGGAGTGAGCGCCTGATGCCGAAGTTCGCCGGAATCGTCCCGCCGCTGTGCACGCCGTTCCACGACGACTTCAGCGTGGACACCGACTCGCTGCGGCGCCACGTCGAGGTCCAGCTCGACGCCGGCGTGCACGGCGTGTTCGTCCTCGGCTCCTCCAGCGAGGTCGCCTTCCTCCCCGACGCGCAGCGCCGCGTGGTCGTCGAGACGACGGTCGAGCAGGTCGCCGGGCGTGTCCCGGTGCTGGCCGGCTGTATCGACATGACGACGTTGCGGGTCGCCGAGCACGTCAAGACCGCCGAGGCCGCCGGGGCCGACGCCGTGGTCGTCACCGCGCCGTACTACACGCGGACCCACGTCGCCGAGATCGACCGGCACTTCCGGCTGCTGCGCGACCGGACGGCGCTGCCGATCGTCGCCTACGACATCCCGGTCGCCGTCCACACGAAGCTCGACGGCGCGATGGTGCTCGACCTCGCCGCCGACGGGGTCATCGCCGGGCTGAAGGACTCCAGCGGCGACGAGGCGGCGTTCCGCTCGGTGCTGCTCGGCAGGCGCGAACGCGGTCTCGACGCCTTCTCCGTGTTCACCGGCTCCGAGCTCGTCGTGGACGCCGCCCTCGCGATGGGCGCGGACGGCGCCGTCCCGGGCCTCGGCAACGTCGACCCGGTCGGGTACGTCCTCATCCACGACCACTTCAAGTCCGGCAACCTCGCCGCGGCTCGCCGCGAGCAGGAGCGCCTGCTGAAGCTGTTCTCCATCACGTCGGTGGCGCCGCCGGCCCGGATGGGCCGCGGCTCGGCCGGGCTGGGCGCGTTCAAGGCCGCGATGAAGATGCGCGGCTTCATCGACAACGCCGTCATGGCGCCGCCGCAGCTGCCGCTGGACGACGAGGAACTGCTGCGGATCAAGGAGAAGCTGGCCGAGGCGGGCCTGCTCTGATGATCGGCTACGGGGCCGACTACAACCCGGAGCACTGGCCGGAGGAAGTCCGCCGCGAAGACCTGAAGCTGATGGCCGAGGCGGGCGTCACGATGGTGACCGCGGGGATCTACTCGTGGGCCGGGGTCGAGCCAAGGCCGGGGGAATACGACTTCGGCTGGTTCGACGACGTCATGGACGGCCTGGCCGCGGCCGGTGTCCGGGTCTGCCTGGCGACGATGACGGCGTCCCCGCCGCCGTGGCTGACCCGGGCGCACCCCGAGGTCCTGCCGGTGCGCGCCGACGGCGTCCGGCTCGCCCCCGGTGCGCGTCAGCAGTTCTGCCCCTCGAGCCCGGTGTACCGCTCGCACGCCGAACGGCTGGTCTCGGCCTTGGCGGAGCGGTACGCGGGGCACCCGGCGCTGGCGATGTGGCACGTCGGGAACGAGTTCGGCTCCCACGTCCGGGCCTGCTACTGCGACGAATCCGCCGCGGACTTCCGCCGCTGGCTCGAAGCCCGCTACGGCACGCTCGATGCGCTCAACGAGGCCTGGACCACCACGTTCTGGTCGCAGCGCTACTCCGCGTGGGACGAAATCCTGCCACCTCGCGTCGCGCCGACGTTCCCGAACCCGGCGCAGCAGCTGGACTTCCACCGGTTCTCCTCCGACGCCGCGCTCGGCTGCTTCCTGACCGAGCAGCGCGTACTGCGCCGCATCACCCCGGACGTCCCGATCACGACGAACTTCGTCGGCCTCGTGCAGAAGGCCCTCGACTGGCACACCTGGACGCCGCACGAGGACGTCGTCAGCCTCGACTCCTACCCGGACCCCTACGACCCGCGCGCCCACGTCGAAGCCGCGTTCGCCTACGACCTGGTGAGGTCCACAAAGGACCGGCCGTGGATGCTGCTGGAACAGGCGCCGAGCGCGGTCAACTGGCGGTTCCGCAACAGCCCGAAGCCGCCGGGCGCGATGCGGCTCGGCAGCTGGCAGGCGATCGCCCAGGGTGCCGACGCCGTCCTGTTCTTCCAGTGGCGCCAGACCGGCGGCGGCGCCGAGAAGTTCCACTCGGCCATGGTCCCGCACGGCGGCCCCGGCACCCGGACGTTCCGCGAGACGGCCGCGCTCGGCCAGGAGCTGGCGCGCGTGCCGGAGCTGGCCGGGACGCGCGTGCGTGCCGGCGTCGCGATCCTGCACGACTGGCCGAGCTGGTGGGCCCTGGAGCTCGACTCGCACCCGGCGGCGCTGGAGCAGCTGGAGACGCACCTCGCGCACTACGCGCCGCTCTTCGACGCCAACATCACGTGCGACGTCGTCCACCCCTCGCGCGACCTGTCCCGCTACCAGCTCGTTGTCGTGCCGAACCTGTACCTGCTGGACCAGGCCTCCGCGGACAACCTGCGCGCGTACGTCGCGGGCGGCGGTCACCTGGTCGTCTCGTACTTCACCGGCATCGTCGACGGTAACGACCGCGCCTACCTCGGCGGCCACCCCGCGCCGCTGCGGGACGTCCTCGGCCTGCGCGTCGACGAGTTCTGGCCCCTGGATTCGTCGGTCGACCTGCGTTTCGCGGACGGGACAACGGATTCCGGGACGCTCTGGTCCGAGTGGATCGAGCCGGAAGGGGCCGAGGTCGTCGCTTCCTTCGCCTCCGGTGAGCTGGCCGGGCGCCCGGCGATCACGCGGCACGCGTTCGGGGACGGCGTCGCCTGGTACCTCGGCACCCGGCCCGACCGGGTCACCGCCGAAGCCGGGGTGACGCCGGTGCTGGCCACGCCGCCCGGAGTCCAGGCGGTCGTCCGGCACGGCGAGGAAAGCGCTTACCTCTTGCTGCTCAACCACGGCACCGCGCCGGTCACCGTCGACCTGCCGCACGCCGCGCCGGACCTGCTGGGCGACCCGTCACGGCCGCTGCGCCAGGTCCGGCTCGCCTCGCGAGGTGTCGCCGTCCTGAAGGGATGACAATGAGAACACTGGGGAGATGGGCCGCGCTGGTGGCCCTGCTGGCGAGTGCGCTGCTCGCCGTGGGCCCGGCCCAGGCCGCGCCGCAGTTCGACCAGCAGGTCCTGTTCAAGGCTTCACAAGACCCCGGCTACAGCTGCTTCCGGATCCCGGCGATCGTCAAGAGCACGCACGGCACGCTGCTGGCCTTCGCCGAGGGCCGCATCGACAACTGCGGTGACACCGGGGACATCGACCTGGTGCTGAAACGCTCTGCTGACGGCGGGAAGACGTGGTCGCCCCTGCAGGTCGTCAACCGCGGCGGTGGCGACACCCACGGCAACCCGGTGCCCATTGTGGACAGTCGCACCGGCCGGATCGTCCTGATCACGACGTACAACAAGGGTCGTGACGACGACAAGGGGTGCGACGTGCCGTGCCCGCGCACCCCGCACTCGCAGTACAGCGACGACGACGGCCGCACGTGGTCGGCACCCGTCGACATCAGCGCCCAGGCGAAGCTGCCGGGCTGGGACTCGTGGTACGCGTCCGGGCCGGTGCACGGGATCCAGCTGACGAAGGGGCGTCACGCGGGGCGCCTGGTGTTCGGCGTCAACGCCGAGACCAGCGACGGCACCCACTCGATCGAGAACCACGCCGGGCTCGTCTACAGCGACGACGGCGGCCGCAGCTGGCACGTCGGCGCCGTGAACAGCTACCCGCACCCGGTCGGCGGGATGTACACCCAGAAGCCGTCCGAAGTCACCGTCGTCGAGCTGGCCGACGGCTCGATCTACGCCGGCGGCCGCGAGCAGGGCGGCACCGACATCGGCAACCGGGACTACGCCCTCAGCCGCGACGGCGGTGAGACGTTCTCCAGGTCCTTCACGACCATCCCCGACCTGGTGACGCCGATGGTGCAGGGAGCGATCGTGCGTGTCGGCGACCGCCTCCTGTTCTCGTCACCGTCGGACACCGACCGGCGCCGCTGGATGATGCTCCGCTCGTCGTACGACAACGGCCGGACCTGGGAGAACGCCGAGCAGGGCACCCGGATCACGACGGACTGGTCCGGCTATTCGGACCTGGTGGCGATCAGCGGCTCGGAGATCGGCCTCCTGTACGAAGGGGGTGCCGTCGACGCCCGCGACGAGATCCGTTTCGCGCGGTTCAACGAGGAATACCTGGGGCGTCACAACTCGGCGGGACCGTCCACACCGGACGTTTCGGAGCACGCCGACGCCCGGGTGCTGGGCGGCGCCTCGGTGGCGGCCGGCCGGTTCGGCGGCGGCCTGACGCTCGACGGCGTCGACGACTACGTCCGCGTGCCGTACGACCCGGCGCAGCCCCCGGGTGCCGGCGACCTGACGTGGACCGGCTGGTTCCGCTACGGCGCCACGAAGGGCAACCAGGTCCTGTTCTGGCTCGGCGGGATGGGCACGACGGCACCCCAGCTCTGGCTGCGCGGTGAACCGGCGAACCATCGGTTGATCGCGATGATGACGACGTCGGCCGGGAGCGCTTCGGTCTCGTCGGCTCAGGCCTACGACGATCAGGCCTGGCACCACGTCGCCCTGGAGCGGACCGGCGGCAACCTGCTGCTCAGGGTGGACGGCACCCAGGTCGCGTCCGGAACCGCGGTGGCCGGCTCGGTCAGCCAGACCGTCTCGTTCCAGCTGCAGCTGGGTCAGCGGCTGGACAACGCCTACCGCTGGAACGGCTCGTTCGACGAGGTCCGCTTCTACCGCCGTGCGCTCACGGCGACGGAACTCGACGCGATCCGCCTGCGGAACGCACCGGTTCCGGCCGGTCAGGTGCTGCGGCTGCCGTTCGACCGGGTCCGCGGCTGAGGGAGCCGAGGGAGAGAAGGACGACGCCGGCGATGCTGAGCGCACCGCCGGCGGCGTCCACCCAGGTCGGCGTCTCGCCGAGCCAGACGAACGCCACGAGGAGGGCGACGGCGGGGACGAGGTAGAGCGCGCCCGTCGCGACGGCGATGGTGTGCCGCGCGACGGCGTAACCCCACGCGACGAACCCGGCGGCCGAGGGCAGCACGCCGAGGAACACGACGGCGAGGGTCGCGCCCGGCGGTGCCGCCTCGACACCGCGCAGGGCCGCGGGTGCGAGCGGGAGCAGGAACAGCGTCCCGGCCCACATCGCGTAGCAGGCGACTTCGAGTCCGGTGTAGCGCTTGAGCAGCGGCTTGCTGCCGAAGTGGTAGACGCCCTGGACCGCGGCGGCGGCCAGGACGGCCCACGCGGCGCCCGAGTACCCCAGGCCGCCGCCGATGGCGATGAGCGCGCTGCCGCCGAGGGCCACCGCGCTGCCCGCCACCTTCGCGGTGGTCAGCCGCTCGCCCAGGAACGCCGTCGCGAGCAGCACGCTGAACACCGGCGCCACCGACACGAGCAGGCTCGCCGTGCCCGCCGGGACGTGTACCTCACCCCAGTTGAGCAGCACCTGGTACGCGCTCATCCCGGCCAGCCCGCACACCGCGATCAGCGGCAGATCGGCCGCGCGCGGCCGCCGCACGCCCAGCAGGGGCGCGGCCAGCAGGAGGACCGCCGAGGCCACCGCGAGCCGGGCGAACGACAGCCCGGCGACGCCGTAGCCGTCGAGACCCACCTTGATCGCCGGGAATGCCGAGGCCCACAGGACGACGGTGACGGCCAGGGCGACGGTTGCCTTGAGAGTGCGCTTCACGAGGTCTATCGTCGGCCGGACGATGCTGAAGTACCAGTTACGGTTTCTTCGCTGAAGAGAAAGCCTGACTTAATGTTGGATCTCCGCCGCCTGCGCATCCTGCACGGCCTCTCGCAGCACGGGACGGTGGCCGCGACCGCGGCCGCGCTGCACCTGACCGGCCCGGCCGTCTCGCAGCACCTGGCCGCTCTCGAACGGGAAGCGGGCACGCCGCTGCTGGAGAAGCAGGGCCGCACCCTGGCCTTCACCCCGGCCGGGCGGCTGCTGGTGTCGCACGCCGAGGTGCTCCTCGACGACCTCGCCGCCGCGGAGTCGGCGATGGCGGCCGTGTCCGAGCACGGCGGCACCGGCACGGTCCGGCTGGCCTCGTTCGCCTCGGCGGCCCGGCGGCTGCTGCCGTCGGCGTGGGCCGGGCTCCGGGAAGCGGGGACGGTCTCGCTGCGCCTGGTCCAGCAGGAGCCGGACGACGCGCTGGAGTCGCTGCGCCGCCAGGAGGTCGACATCGCGCTGGTGCACAGTTATTCGCTGCTGCCGCGCAGCATCCCGCCGGGCTGCGAGGACCGGCGGCTGCTGGAGGACCCGGTGCTGCTGGCGCTCGACCCGGCTCGCGCCGCGTCGTCCGGCTTGGCGCCCGGCGAACCCGTGCGGCTCGAGCGGTTCGCGGGGCATCCGTGGCTCGTCCCCGCCGCCGACCTTTCGTGCCGCGAGATGATCCACCGGGCCTGCGGCGCGGCGGGTTTCGTGCCGCCGGTGGCGGCGGAGGCGAGCGATTTCGCGGTCCTCGTCGCGCTCGCCGCGTCCGGCGCGGGCGTGGCCTTGGTGCCCGCCATGGCGTTGCCGGACGGACCGCCCGGGGTCAGCCTGCACCCGCTCGAGGAACCGTTGACACGCAAGGTGTTCGCGCTGACCCGGACGGGCACCGCGCGGCGCCCGGACATCCGGACCGTGCTCGACCAGCTGGAGCGCTCGGCCCGGGAATGGGCGGAACGCTACTTCTGAGGCCGCGCCTTTTCCACGGCTTCCAGGAACTTCGCGACCTTCGCGCGCATCCCGTACGGGTACAGGAACGTGTTTCCGGCCAGCTTGTCGGCGAACAGCGGCACGTTCGTCACGACGTCCGCCGCCGAGTCTGGGACCACGAACACGATCTTGCCGGGCTTCCAGGCCGTCGGCGGCGTGTGCTGGATCTTGCTGATCTTCTCGACCGGGAACGTGTTCTTGGTGTCGTCCGGGAGGAGGAACCAGCTCTTCGTCGCGATGCTGAGGGTGACGGTGTGGCCGTCGAAGCGGAGCGATCGCCGCCTGGCTCTCAGGTGCACCGTCCGACTATCGCAGAGCGCGGGCCCCGGGCGACAGGTGCTTCCGGGTGCTCAGAGCGTTTTGCAGGTCAGCTCCGGGCGCGCGGCGCCGTTGCCCTGGCCCGTCAGCGCGGTCAGGCCGAACGACGTCGAGCCGTTCGCGTCGAGCTTCGCGTTCCAGTCCGCGTTGTCGACCGTGACGGTCGAGCCGTCGACGGTGAAGGTCCCGTTCCACAGGCCCGTGATGTGGTGGCCGCGGGGCAGGGTCCAGTTGACGCGCCAGCCGAGGAGGCCGACCGCCCGGTCGTTGCGCACGGTGACCTCGACCTGGTAACCGCCGGGCCAGGAGTTCGTCACCCGGTAGTCGGCCGCGCACCCGAGGTCCGCCGGAGCCGAGGAGCTGGTGACCGGGGTCGTCGACGGGGGAGCGGTGGTGGACGGCGCGGGCGCCGGCGCGGCCACCGGGGTGCTGCCGGGCACCAGGACCGTGCCGATGACGATCCCCAGGGCCAGCAGCAACGCCCCCGCCGCGCCGGCCAGGAGGAGTCCCCGCCGTGGCTTGCGGACCTGCAGCAGGCGCGTCCCGACCTGGGGAGCGACACGGGGCGGCGGCAGCGGACGGCCGCCGGTGACCGCCTCGAACAGCTCCTGCACCTCGGCCATCGCCGGCCGCCGCTCGGGGTCCCGCTGCAGGAGCCGCCCGAGGACCTCGGCCAGCGGGCCGGTGTGCTTCGGCGGGATGACGTCGTCCTGGGCGATCCGCCGCAGCAGGACGATGGTGTTGTCCTCGGTGCCGAACGGCGGGGTGCTCTCCAGCGCGCGGTAGAGCGTGGCGCCGAGGGAGAAGACGTCCGCGGGGAACCCGGCTTCGACGCCTCCGGCGACCTCGGGCGCCAGGTAGGCGGGGGTGCCGGCGATGAACCCGCCGCCGGTCACGGACCCTTCACCGGTGGCGCGGGAGATGCCGAAGTCGGCGATCTTCGTGACGCCGTCGGGGGCCAGCAGGACGTTGCCGGGCGTGACGTCCCGGTGCACGATGCCTTCGGCGTGTGCGGCGGCGAGCGCCGAAGCGACCTGTTCGCCGATGCGCGCGACCTGGTCGGCCGGCAGGGTTTCCCGCTCCAGCAGGACGTCCGCGAGGCTGCGCGAGGGCAGGTACTCCATCACCAGGTACGGCGCGCCGTCGTGCTCGACGACGTCGTGCACGGTGATGGCGTGCGGGTGCCGCAGCCGCGCGGTGAGCCGCGCCTCCCGCAGCGCCCGCGGGCCGCCCTGGCCGCCGCCGGACGGGTCGTAGCCCAGCTGCTTCACCGCGACGACCCGGTCGAGCCGCTCGTCGCGGGCACGCCAGACGACGCCCATCGCGCCCTGGCCGATCCGGTCGACCAGCCGGTAGCGCCCGGCGATCAGCTGTCCTGCCTCGGTCACGACGATCCTCCGGTACCGGTGCTCGCCCAGGCCTTCCCCGGTGACACGGATCCGGGGACCGATCGGTTCGAGCTTAACGGCCTGCCCGCCGCCTCGCCGACGAGCAGGCCGCCCCTGCGTTCACGCGCCGAGCGGGTGCAGCTGGTCCCAGGACGGGACGCGCGGGGTGATCCGCAGCTTCATCCCGGCCTCGGCGGGCAGCTTGTCGGCCTTGCGGGCGTTGCAGCTGCGCGCCGTCCCGCCGCACGCGGCGACCGTGTTGAGCCAGTCGGTCCGCGCGCCGCCGCGGCTCAGCGGCACCACGTGGTCGATCGTCGTCGCGCGCTGCCCGCAGTAGGCGCAGCGGTGCCCGTCACGCGCCAGCACCCCGCGCCGGGACCAGCGCGGCGGCTGCGTATATCGCCACTTCATGACGACGTAACGCAGTAACCGCACGATCTTCGGGCGCGGGAACAGGCCGTACGCGAGACCGTCTTCGGCCTCGTGGACGACGGCGACGTCCCGTACCAGCATGCGGATGGCGTGCGGGACGGAAACGGTGTGCAGCGGCTCGTAACCGGCGTTGAGGACGAGAACCCCCATGGCGCGACTTCCTTCTTCGGGAACGGACGCGAAAAGCCGCCCGGATCGCGGTGATCCGGGCGGCTTTCCGCGAAACGACGCGTTCATGGTCGCCGAGTCGCGCGAGGGGCGTCAATCCCGTTTCAACGCAGCGGGTGGCTCTTCAGGAACCGCCAGATCACCGGGGTCGCGTCGATGACCGTCGGCGTCGCCGAGTCGAGGTTCGGCTTGGTGCTCGGCCAGACGTGCCCGGCGCCTTCGACGCGGTAGTGCTCGACGGTGCCGCGCCGGTCGCAGCCGAGCCACTTCTGCGCGACGACACCCTTCACCGGCGTCCACGACACCGGCCCGGCGCGGCAACCGTCCCTTGTGGACCACGCGGCGAGCCAGTCCGGGATGGCCGGCAGGCCCTTCTCCGGGACGCCGGTGTAGGGGATGGTCGTGTCGGCCGTGCCGTGGAAGTCGAGGATCGGCACCGGCCGGCTCGGGTGACAGGCGCCGCCCTGCGGGTAGAAGGCGCCGGACACCGGGGCGAACGCCGCGATCCGGCTCGCCAGGCGGCAGGCCAGCACGCCGACGAACCCGCCGCCGTTGGACTTCCCGGCGGCGAAGACGCGGTTCGCGTCGACGCACAGCGTCTTCTGCAGCTTCGTGACGAGGTCGCTGGTGAGCAGGACGTCGTCGGCCGCGGCCGAGTAGGGCGCCCCGGTCCAGGCGGTCTCGCCGTCGGTGCCGACGAGGCCCTGCGGGTAGACCGAGATCGCGTCCAGCGCCGAGAAGCCGGACAGCTCCTCCTGGTACCGCGAGGTGCGCTTGTGCCCGTGGAACGACAGGAGCACCGGGTACGACCGGCGCGGGTTGTAGTGCGCCGGCAGGTGCAGGGTGTACGTGCGGTCGAGGCCGCCCGAGGTGATGTGCTGGGTCGTCGTCACCCCGGCCGGGACCGGGGCCGCGCGGCCGCAGCCGGTGGTGCGGACGGGGTGGTCGACGACCCCCTGGGGCGTCGAAGCGATGGCGGGCGCGGCGAAACCGGTGGTCAGCGCGCAGGCCGCGGCGAACGCGGCCGCCCACCGGGGCCGGGGGAAGCGTCCGGGCACTCGATCCTCCTTGATCGGCAGCAGGGCGTGGCCAGCATCACACCGGCGGTGGCGGCCCACCTACATTGCGTTCATAAAGTGCGCGGCCGGGTGACGGCCGGGACCGTCGGACCCCCTCGGTACGATCGATGCGTTCGCCGAACCCGGAAGGAAGACCGTGACCACCCCGATCGAGACGCTCGAGTTCCAGTCCGAGGCGCGTCAGCTGCTCCAGCTGATGATCCATTCGATCTATTCGAACAAGGACACGTTCCTGCGGGAACTGGTGTCGAACGCTTCGGACGCCCTCGACAAGCTGCGGCTGGAGTCGTACCGCGACAAGGACCTCGTGGCGGACACCGCCGATCTGCACATCACGATCGAGTCGGACCCGGCCGAGCGCACGCTGACGGTGCGGGACAACGGCATCGGCATGACCCGGGACGACGTCGTCGGCCTGATCGGCACGATCGCGAAGTCCGGCACCGCCGACTTCCTGGCCAAGCTCAAGGAGGCGAAGGACGCGGCCGCGTCGCAGGACCTGATCGGCCAGTTCGGCGTCGGGTTCTACGCGAGCTTCATGGTCGCCGACAAGGTCACCCTCGTGACGCGCCACGCGGGCAGCGCCGAGGGCGTCCGCTGGGAGTCGGCGGGCGAGGGCACCTACACGATCGAGCCGGTCGAGGACGCGCCGCAGGGCACCGCGGTCACGCTGCACCTCAAGCCGGAGGACACCGAAGACGCCCTGTACGACTACACGTCCCCGGCGAAGATCCGGGAGATCGTGAAGAAGTACTCGGACTTCATCACCTGGCCGATCCGGATGACGGCGCAAGCGGCGCCGGCCGCCGAGGGCGAAGAGCCCGCCGAGCCGGCGGTCGAGACGGTGAACTCGATGAAGGCGCTGTGGGCGCGCTCGTCGAGCGAGGTCACCGAAGAGGAGTACAGCGAGTTCTACAAGCACGTCAGCCACGACTGGCAGGACCCGCTGGAGACCATCCGGCTGCAGGCCGAGGGCACGTTCGAGTACCAGGCGCTGCTGTTCCTGCCGTCGCACGCGCCGATGGACCTGTTCCTGCGGGAGCGCAAGCGCGGCGTGCAGCTCTACGTGAAGCGCGTCTTCATCATGGACGACTGCGAGTCGCTCGTCCCCGAGTACCTGCGGTTCGTCAAGGGCGTCGTCGACGCGCAGGACCTCTCGCTCAACGTGTCGCGGGAGATCCTGCAGCAGGACCGCCAGATCCAGCTGATCCGCCGTCGCCTGGTGAAGAAGGTCCTCTCGACGGTCAAGTCGATGATGTCCGCCGACGCCGAGAAGTACGCGACGTTCTGGCGCGAGTTCGGCCGCGCGGTCAAGGAAGGCCTGCTCGACGACTTCGAGAACCGCGAAGCGATCCTCGAGATCTCGTCGTTCCCGTCGACGCACGACGCCGAGAAGCCGACCTCCCTGCGCGAGTACGTCGAGCGGATGAAGGACGGCCAGGAGTACATCTACTACATGACCGGCGAGTCGCGCTCGGCCGTCGAGAACTCGCCGCACATGGAGGCGTTCCGGGCCAAGGGCTACGAGGTCCTCGTGCTCACCGACCCGATCGACGAGATGTGGGTCGACGCGGTGCCGGGCTTCGACGGCAAGCAGTTCCAGTCCATCGCCAAGGGCCAGGTCGACCTGGACTCGGAGGAGGACAAGAAGGCCACCGAGGTCGCCCGCGAGCAGCAGCAGAAGGAGTTCGAAGGCCTGCTGTCGTGGATGGGCACGTCGCTGGGCGAGGACGTCAAGGAGGTCCGGCTCTCGTCGCGGCTGACGACGTCCCCGGCCTGCATCGTCGGCGACACCCACGACCTGACCCCGACGCTCGAGAAGATGTACCGCGCGATGGGCCAGGAGCTGCCGCCGATCAAGCGGATCCTGGAGCTGAACCCGGAGCACGCCCTGGTCACGGGCCTGCGCGAGGCGCACAGCGCGCGCCCGGAAGACGAGGGCCTCGCCGAGACGGCCGAGCTGCTCTACGGAATGGCCCTGCTCGCCGAAGGCGGCGAACTGGGTGATCCGGCTCGCTTCATCAAGCTGCTGGCCAACCGGCTGGAGAAGACCCTCTGAGACCGCCGGCCCGGGCGAGCACTTCCTCGCCCGGGCCTCTGGGCCGATGGACCGGCGCCTGGTTTCGTTCTCGGTTGCGCCGGTGCCGGATTCGGTCGCGGTGGTTCGCCCCGGGAGCTACCTGCTGGGGCCGGCTTGGTCCTCGGCAGCGTCCGCGTGCCGGCCTCGGATCAGCCCGCGGTGACAGACCTCAGGCAATCGGCTGATGCCCTGGCTTGCCCGGGGCGATACCAGCGTGCCGGACTCAGGCTTCGACCTGCGGCGATCTGGCCGGACGTCGCCGCGCGGCATGTCCGGCTCTGCCGCCGAGAGCCCGCCCGGTCGGCTCGCGTTGGCGCGGATCTGTCCGCCCCGGCGGTGGATTCGCCGTCCCGGATTCGTCCGCGGCGGCCCACCTGGAGAGACTCCTCCCACGGCCCGTCGAGGAGGACACTCACCCGTGAGCGCACCACGGGTGAGAGGAGTTCTCGTGCCCGCTTCGCAGGTGTTCGCCAACCGGGAGGACGGCGGCCGGCGGCTGGCGCGGGAGCTCGCGCGCCGCACCTGGGCCGATCCGCTGGTGCTCGGCCTCGCTCGCGGCGGGATGCCGGTGGCGGCCGTCGTCGCCCGGGTGCTCGGGGCCGAACTGGACGTCGCGGTCGCGCGGAAGATCGGTGCGCCGGGGCACCGGGAGTACGGCGTCGGCGCGGTGACGCCCTACGGCCCGGCCATCTACGCCGAAGCGAGCCTGCACGCGCTGAAACTCACCACCGGCCGGCTGGCGCGGACGGAAAACCGCGAACGGGCCGAAGCGCGCCGCCGGCTCGGGCGTTATCGCGCGGGCCGCGGGCCGGTGGTCTGCGCCGGCCGGGACGTGATCCTCGTCGACGACGGGCTCGCCACCGGTGTCACCGCACGGGCCGCGCTGCGCGATCTGCGGGCCGGCGGGCCGTCGACCATGGTCTTCGCGGCGCCGGTCTGCGCCCCGGGCGCGGCCGCGCTGCTGCCCGAGGCCGACGACGTCGTCTGCGTCGTCGAGCCGCCGGAGTTTCGCTCGGTCGGTCAGTGGTACGCCGATTTCCGCCAGACCCGCGACGAGGAGGTGCTGGCCCTGCTCGCCCGGTGACGCTCGGCGGTTCCACTGAGGACGCGCCGTGACGTGCTGCTCCACCTGGGGAATTCCCGGTTGAGCCCGCCGGGGGCGGGGTATCTCCGGGCCGGGGATCCGACGGATGGGCAGGTGTCATGACGGAACGGGACGGACTCGGCGCAGCGGCGCTCGGACTGCGGCAGTACCTGCTCGCCGTCGCGAGCAAGCTCGACGCGCCCGCCTGGTTCTGCGAGGTCGAGGTGCCCGCCACCGCCTACCTCGCGCTGGAACAGCCGCTCGAGCGGTTCCCGGACCACGAGACGGCGCTGCTGTGGGACGAGCGCGACGGCTGGGCCGCGGTCGTCGAGTCGGCGTCCGGGGAAGACGTGGTGGTACTCGCCTACCTCGGCGAGGATCTGCTGCCGGACCCGTGCGCCGTCGCGGAATTCGTACGCGACCTCTACGGCGGCAGCTACCCGGGGCGGCCCGACCCGCCGAACTTCCGAAGACCGGGCAGCGCCGACGGCTTCGACGAGCGGCTCGCCGCCTACGCCGGGAAAAGCATCTGCCTGCCGGAAGGCCAGGCCTGAGGCGCGATCCACGGACACCGTCCGTCTACATCGGACACACTGCGGCGGCCGGGCGAAAACCGTCCCCCGTCCGGACGCCGGTCGCACTACGCTGGAGGGACCAGTCACGAGTCCCGATCAGCCGGGAGGCCGAGTGAGTACGGAAGCCGCCGACGCGGTGGTGATCGGCGCCGGTCACAACGGCCTGGTCGCGGCCAACCTCCTGGCCGACGCCGGCTGGTCGGTGCTGGTCCTGGAGGCGACGGAGCGGCCGGGCGGCGCGGTCCAGACCGCCGAGCTCACCGAACCCGGCTTCCACAACGACCTGTTCAGCTCGTTCTACCCGCTCGGCGCGGTGTCCCCGGTGCTTCGGGGGCTCAAGCTCGAGGAGCACGGCCTGCGGTGGCGGCACGCCCCCGACGTGCTCGCCCACGTGCTGCCCGACGACCGGTGCGCGGTGCTGTCGCGCACCCTCGATCGCACCATGGCGTCCGTCGACGAGTTCGCGCCGGGTGACGGCGCCGCGTGGCGGCGGTTGTCCGAGCAGTGGCAGGAGCTGCGCGACCCGCTGCTGGCCGCGTTGTTCACGCCGTTCCCGCCGGTTCGCCCGGCGCTGAAGCTGCTGCGGCGCACCGGCACGGGCGACGCGGTGCGCCTGGCACGGATGCTGACGCTGCCCGCGCGGCGCCTCGCCGACGAGCTGTTCACCGGCGAAGGCGCGAAGCTGCTGCTGGCCGGGAACGCCGCGCACAGCGACCTTTCCGTGGACAACGCGGGCAGCGCGGTGTTCGGCTGGCTGCTGGCGATGGTCGGGCAGGACACCGGGTTCCCGGTGCCCGCGGGCGGTGCGGGGGAGCTGACCGCGGCGCTGGTGCGCCGGCTGGAGTCCCGCGGCGGCACCGTCCACTGTGGACGTCCGGTCGGCGAGGTGCTCGTCGCCGGCGGACGGGCTTTGGGCGTGCGCGACGCCGCGGGTGATCCGGTCCGGGCGTACCGCGCGGTGCTCGCGGACGTGCCGGCGCCGGTGCTGTACGGCGAGCTGGTCGCGCCGGAGTGGCTGCCGTCCCGGCTGCTGGACGACCTGCGGACGTTCGAGTGGGACAGCGCCACGGTGAAGGTGAACTGGGCGCTGTCCGGCCCGGTGCCGTGGACGGCCGAAAACGCGCGCGGTGCGGGCACGATCCACCTCGGCACGGACCTCGACGGCCTGTCGGCCTTCGGCGGCGAGCTCGCGCGCGGCCGGACGCCGCGCCGTCCGTTCCTGCTGTTCGGCCAGATGACGACGAGCGACCCGGACCGTTCGCCCGCGGGCACCGAGGCGGCCTGGGCCTACACGCACGTGCCGCGGGGCTCGATGGCGGGCCGCGGCACCTTGGAGCGGCGGGTCAAGCGGATCGAGGAGACGGTCGAGGCGCACGCGCCGGGGTTCGCCGGCCTGATCAAGAACCGCCATGTCCAGGGCCCGGCGGAGCTGGCGGAGCACAACCCGGCCCTGGTCGGCGGCGCGATCAACGGCGGCACGACGGCCATCCACCAGCAGCTGTTCTTCCGCCCGGTCCCGGGCACGGGCCGCGCGGACACCCCGGTCGACCGCCTGTACCTGGCGGGCGCCTCGGCCCACCCGGGCGGAGCGGTCCACGGCGGCCCAGGAGCCAACGCGGCCCGAGCGGCCCTGGCCCGGGCGGGCAAACTGGGCGGCGGCTACGCGGCGGTGATCAGAGCGGCCCACCGAGCCCTCTACAGCTGAGGCGCCCGGCTCGCGCTACACCAGAGGTCAAGGGCCCGTCCACATTCCCGGACCAGGCGAAACCACGACCCACATGGTGAAACCCCTGGTCCCAACAAACGCATCCTTTCTCGACGAAAGATCGGCTTTTCGCCGTGACAAGCGGGGCGGGGTGGTCAGTGGTCCTCGGCGGCGCAGCGGCGCCAGAGGACCTCGCTGCCGGTGCGGTCCGCGTGCCAGATTTCGGTGGCCGGGTCCGATTCCCAGGTCGGGACCAGGCGGCCCGTGACCACCCGGCCCCGGGCGACGCGGCCGAACAACTCGACGCCGTCCGCTCGGCGGGCCGCCGGGATCCAGGCGGGGAAGCGGGTTCCGGGCAGCTTTCGTTCGATCCACGCGCGGGCGGAGCCCTCGCTGCCGTGTTCGGACTCGACGATGCTCGACACCGGGCCGTCGGCGCCCACGGTCAAGCCGATCGACGCACGCCAGCGCACGGTGGCGGTACTCCGCCGGTCGGGTCCAGAGACTTCAGACATCCCGTCAAGGGTCCCGGACGACCGGGTCCGCGGGCCACTACACGTTCGGATGGATCGGCGTTCACTCACGGTGCCCCCCGGCACTTGCGGGACGTCGGTACTGTCACCATCTTCCCCGTCCGTGTGATGTTTAATCACGGATCGGGGTGGTGATTCGATCAGCTGGATGAAACCCGCACCTGGTGTCCACTGTGGACTGATCATGCCGTCCACAGTGGACAGAAGTCGGCAAGCCGGGCGCGCCCGGGTCTCGATCCGCCCGCCCCGGTTACCCGCCGACGCCGAGGCGACTACCGTGAGGGAGTGAGGAGGTGGTCGACGTGCCCTTCCAGCGTGACGTGGTGGTGCTCGGCGCCTCCGCGGGCGGCGTCGAGGCGCTCCGCAGCCTGGTCGGGGCCCTGCCGGCGGACTTCCCGGCCGCGGTCCTGGTCGTCATGCACCTCTCGCCCGGCGCGTCGAGCGCCCTGCCGCAGATCCTGAGCCGCGCCGGCGCCCTGCCGTCCGTGCCCGCGCAGCACGGCGGGCCGCTGACCAGGGGCGTGATCCACGTGGCCCCGCCCGACTTCCACCTGCTCATCGACGACGGCACCCTGCTGCTCAGCCACGGCCCGACCGAGAACGGCCACCGCCCCGCCGTCAACGCCACCCTCCGCTCGGCGGCGGTCACCGCGGGCCCGGCGGCGATCGGCGTCGTGCTGTCCGGCGCGCTCGACGACGGCGCGGCCGGGCTCTGCTCGGTCGTGGAGCGGGGTGGCCTGGCGATGGTCCAGGACCCGGAGGAGGCGCTCTACCCGGGGATGCCCGCGAACGCCCTGGCCCTCACCCCGACCGAGCACGTCCACTCCGCCGAAGTGCTCGGCAAGGTGCTCGACAAGCTGGTGCGCGTCCCGATCGAGCGGGCCCCGGAAAACCCGCCGTCACCGGATCTGCTGCTCGAGGACCGGATCGCCCGCGACAGCGTCCGGCTGGACGCGGTGGTGCCCGGCGACGGGACCCCGGCGTCCGGGTACAGCTGCCCGGACTGCCAGGGCACGCTGCTGGAGATCGGCCACCCGCACGGGCGGTACCGCTGCCGCATCGGGCACGCGTGGTCGGCCGAAGCGCTGCTGAGCGCCCACGACGCCGAGTTCGAGCGGGCGCTGTGGACGGCGCTGCGTTCCCTCGACGAGAAGGCGGCGCTGGCCCGGCGCATGCAACGCGACTCGACCCATCGCGGACTGGCCGGGCTCACCGGCCGGTACGACACGACCGCGCGCGAATGCACGACCGCCGCCGAAACCCTCCGGAGGTTCCTCATCGCCCAGCACCCGGAGACCGGGCCGCCCTCATGACCGGCAACGCCACGGCGGTGAGCCTGGTGCCGGAGAACCGCCCCGGCTCGACCGTGGTGACGGTGACCGGGACGCTCGACCTGAACAGCTACCCGGACCTGCGTGACGGCCTGCTCAAGATCGCCACGGACGCCCCGGACGGCGTGATCGCCGACATCGAGGGCCTCCGCATCGGCGACGCCGGCCTGGCGAGCGTCTTCTCCGTCATCGCCATGCGGATCAGCGACTGGCCCGGCATCCCCTTCTCCCTCGTCTCGACGCGGCCGGAGCACCTGGCGCTGTTCGAAAAGCGCGTGATCGACCGGTTCGTGGCGGTGCACGCCGACATCGGCAAGGCCGAGCGGGCCCGGGACCATCCGCAGCGACGCCGCGCGGTGCAGCTGCTCGCGCCCACCGTCGATGCCTCCGCCCTCGCCCGGGAGTTCGTCAGCCGGGTCTGCGCGCAGTGGGGTGTGCCGGAGTACGAGGAGGACGGCAGGCTCATCGCCACCGAGCTGGTCGAGAACACGATCCGGCACACGGTCTCCGCGCCGCGGCTGCGGCTGGAGCTGCGGCGTGGCCTGTTCACCGTCGCGGTCGGCGACGACGATCCGCACCCGGCCGTGCTCCACGAGCGGCTCGACCCCGGGGAGGCCGGCATCGGGCTGCGGCTGGTCGCGCAGGTCGCCCGGGTGTGGGGGTGCAGCCGGTCCTGGGCGGGCGGCAAGGTGGTCTGGGCGGTGCTGACCAGGCGCGGACGGCCCGCGAGCCGGCACGGGTAGCGTGTCCCCGATGACGGATCCCCGGCCGGAAGCCGACGACGAGTTCGAATCGGTGCTCGCCTACCTGAAGGAGTCCCGGGGTTTCGACTTCACCGGTTACAAACGCACCAGCCTGATGCGGCGGGTCCAGCGGCGGATGAGCCAGGTCGGTGCCGGCACCTTCACCGACTACATCGACCAGCTCCAGGTCAACGCGGACGAGTTCGTCGCGCTGTTCAACACGATCCTGATCAACGTGACGGGGTTCTTCCGCGACCCCGACGCCTGGGACTACCTGCGGGAGCAGGTGATCCCCGCGCTGCTGGCCGAACGCAGCCCGGAGGAGCCGATCCGGGTGTGGAGCGCGGGCTGCGCGGCCGGCCAGGAGGCCTACAGCCTCGCGATCGCCTTCGCCGAGGCGATCGGTGTCGACGCCTTCCGCCAGCGGGTCAAGATCTACGCGACCGACGTCGACGAAGAGGCGCTCGCCCAGGCACGGCAGGCGTCCTACACCGCGGCCGAGCTCGAGGGACTGCCGGAAGGCAAGCTCGAGGCGTACTTCGAGCAGTACGGCAGCCGGTACAGCTTCCGCAAGGACCTGCGCCGCTCGGTCATCTTCGGCCGCAACGACCTCGTGCAGGACGCCCCGATCTCGCGGATCGACCTGCTGGTCTGCCGCAACACGCTGATGTACTTCAACGCCGACACCCAGACGAAGATCCTCGAGCGGTTCCACTTCGCGCTCGCCCCGCGGGGCATGATGTTCCTGGGCAAGGCCGAGATGCTGCTCAGCCACACCCGCATCTTCGAGCCGCTCGACCTCAAGCGGCGGGTGTTCCGCAAGGTGGCCAATTCGCCGGTCGGGTACAGCCACTTCGCCTCCCACGGTTACCCGCCGCGGCGCCCCGCGGACGTCTCGGGGCTGGACCAGCTGCGCGAGCACGCGTTCTCGGCCAGCCCGGTCGCCCAGATCGTGGTGACCGGCGAAGAGGTCACGGCGCTGATCAACCAGCAGGCGGAGATCGCGTTCGGACTGTCCGAACGCGACATCGGCCGCAAGCTCTGGGACCTCGACGTCTCCTACCGCCCGGTAGCCCTGCGGCCCTACGTCGAACAGGCCCGCCTGGAGCGCCGGTCGCTGCGCATCAAGGACGTCGAATGGCGCCGCGCCGGGGACGTGGTGTGGTACGAGGTGCACGTCAACCCGTTGCTGGGCAAGGAGAAGAGCCTGCTCGGCGTGTCGGTGGTGTTCCACGACGTCAGCTGGGCGCGGCTGCTGCTCACCGAGCTCGAGCACTCGAACCGGCAGCTCGAGTCGGCCTACGAGGAGCTGCAGTCGACCAACGAAGAGCTGGAGACCACGAACGAGGAGCTCCAGTCCACGGTGGAGGAGCTGGAGACGACCAACGAAGAGCTCCAGTCGACCAACGAAGAGCTCGAAACCATGAACGAGGAGCTGCACTCCACCAACGACGAGCTGCAGACGATCAACGACGCCCTGCGTGACCGCGGCCTGGAGCTCGACGACCTGAACGAGTTCCTCGAGTCGGTGCTGACCTCGATCCAGGCCGGGATCGTCGTGATCGACACGGAGATGCGGATCAAGGCCTGGAACCGCGGTGCCGAGGAACTCTGGGGCGTGCGCCGCGAAGAGGCCGAGGGCACCCACCTGCTGAACCTGGACATCGGCCTGCCGCTCGCCGAGCTGCGCCCGGTGGTCCGCGACGCGCTGTCCGACGCCGAGTCGATCGCCGAGCTGACCCTGGACGCGATCAACCGCCGCGGCCGCGCGGTCGTGGTCCGGTTGACCTGCAGCGCGCTGCGGGGCGCGAACGGCCAGAGCCAGGGCGCGCTCCTGATGATGCAGGAGGCCGACCGCCCCGGTTAGCGCCGGTCAGCCGGGCACGGCCAGCAGGTCGATGACATCCTCCCCGCGCTGCCGCTTCGCGAAGGAGCGCCGCTGCCGGTCGGCTCCGCCTTCTCCGGCGGCCAGGCGGGCGATCCCCTCCAGCGCGAACTCCCGGTCATCCGCCGCTTCGAGCGCCGGGCCCGTCAGCTTGATCAGGTCGTCGAGCACCGCCGTCGCCGGCTCCAGGTCGCCGGTGCGCGGGTGCGGGCAGCGGCCGGTGACACCGTCCCGGGACGCCCGCCAGAGCTGGGCGCGCAGCACCTCGTTGGGCAGGTCGGGCGGGGGAGCGTCGTCGTCCAGCGCGGTGGCCACCAGCCCGCGCGCCAGCACGGCGAGCAGGACCGCGTCCTCCGGCGTCGCGGCGACGTCGGCGATGCGGAACTCGAGGGTCGGCTGGTTCTCCGAGAGCCGGACGTCCCAGTAGACCATCCCGCGGTCGAGGATCGAGCCCGCGCGCAGCCACGCGTCCACGATGCTCTCGTACTCGTCGAGGGAGTCGAACCGCGGCGGCGGGCCGGCCGAGGGCCAGCGGCTCCACTGCTGGTAGCGCCAGCTGTGGTACCCGGTGTCGTAGCCGTCGGCGATCGGCGAGTTGGCGGTCACGGTGAGCAGCACCGGCAGCCACGGCCGGAGCCGGGCGAGCACCCGGATCCCGGTCTCCTTGTCCGGGATCGCGACGTGCACGTGGCAGCCGCAGGTGAGCGACGTCCGCGCGGTGGCACCGAAGTGTTCGGCCATCTGCTGGTAGCGCGGCGTCGGCGTGATCACCGGAGGGTCCTCTTCGGACAGCGGCGCGCAGCCGCTCGGCAGCACGCGGAGCCGGCGTTTGCCCGCCGCGGCGGCCAGGTCGGCGCGCATCCCGCGCAGCTGGCGCAGGGCGTCGGCATGGGTCCGGCAGACGTCGCTGGCGGCTTCGGCCTGGGTGCGCGTGAGCTCGTGCTGGAGCTCGCCTTGGTCGCCGCCGGCCGCTTCCGCGGCGTCGACGACGTCGTCGCCGGCGTGCGACAGCAGTCCACGCCGGTCCACGACGAAGAACTCCTCTTCGACGCCGAAGGTCAGTACCTGGTCTGTCACCGGGGTTCTCCTGGGGGGATGGGGGAACCGGCTGGATACCCGGACGCGGTATGGGGCAAACCGCGTGTCCGGACAACTACGCTTGTGTGACCGGGCCCGCTGGGGGTATTCCGGTGGCATGGAGTGGCACGAGGAGCTGCACGAGCGCGCCGACGAGTGCGTGGAGCGCCGGGACGAGCGGCTGTGGGCCGTGGCGACCGCGCTGCACGAGCGGCCGGAACCGTCCTTCGAGGAGCATGCCGCGGCGCGGCTGCTGACCGGCGAGCTGGCCGCGGACGGCTTCGAGGTCGAGACCGGCACCGCCGGGATGCCCACGGCGTTCGTCGCGCGCGCCGGCGGCGGACGTCCGTGCGTGGCGCTGCTGCTGGAGTACGACGCGGTGCCCGGCCTCGGGCACGCCTCCGGCCACAACCTGGTCGCGGCGGCCGGGCTCGGAGCCGCGCTGGCCGCGAAGGACGTGCTCGGCGACAGCCGGGGCTCGCTGCTCGCCGTGGGCGCGCCGGCCGAGGAACGCGGCGGTGGCAAGCAGGCGCTGGCCGAGGCCGGGATCTTCGACGACGTCGACGCCGTCCTGATGGTCCACCCCGGTGTCCACTCGTGGTCGTGGGCGCCGCTGACCGCGCGGGTCGAGCTGAAGGTCACCTTCCACGGCCGTGCCGCCCACCCGACCGGCGACCCGGAACACGGCGTCGACGCGCTCGCCGCGCTGATCCAGGCGTTCGGCGCGTTGTCGGCCCTGCGCCAGCGGCTGCCCGCGGGCTCGCACGTGCAGGGCATCGTCACCGACGGCGGCCGGGCGACCACCGTGGTCCCCGACCGCGCCGAAGGCCACTTCGGCCTCCGCGCGCTCACCACGGATGCCCTGGACAGGCTGGTCGAAGACGTCACGACCTGCGCACAGGGCGCGGCCCTGGCGACCGGCGCGAAGGTGGACGTCGAACGCCTCGGCCGTGGCTACGCGCACTTCCGCGACAACCCGGTGCTGTCCGAGCGGTTCACCGAGCACCTGGCCGCGTGCGGCATCCACGCCGGCCCGCCCGAGCCGGGGGTGTACCTGGGCTCGTCGGACATCGGCGACGTCAGCCACCGCGTCCCGGCGATCCACCCGTTCGTGGCGATCGCGGCCGAGGAGTACCCGGACCACACCCGGGAGTTCGCGGAAGCGGCGGCGAGCCCCCGCGGCCGCGCGGCGATGCTGGCGTCGGCCTCGGCCCTGGCCCGCACGGCGATCGACCTGCGGACGCACCCCGCGCTCGTCAGCCGGGCCTGGGACTACTTCCGCGCCCAGGAGCGGAACGGGCACTGAGCCCGTTCCGCTCGCGGGGTCACGCCACCGAGGTGTAGTGCGACGCGTCGCCTTCCAGGGACTCGCTCGGGGTGCCGTCGATGCCGGCCGGGACGTCGCCGGCCACCGTCACCCGGTTGAGGCGGCGGGGGAGGCCGTCGTAGTTGTCGATCGCGTAGTGCTGGGTGATCCGGTTGTCGAACAGCACCAGCTGGTTCGGCTCCCACGCCACGCGCACGATGTTCTCCGGCCGCGTGACGTAGGACTGCAGCAGCCGCAGCAGGTCCCGCGACTCGCCGACCGACAGCCCGGCGATCCGCTGTGCGAAGCCGCCGATGAACAGGCCGCGCTCGCCGGTCGCCGGGTGCACCCGCACCACCGCGTGCAGAGTCCGGTACTTGCGCGACACGAACTGCGCGCGCCGGGCCTGCTCCTTCTCGTCCAGCGTCTCCGGCGGCCGGACGTAGTCGTAGTCGTTGGTGTGCTCCGCGCGCAGCGTGTCCGCGAACGCCCGCAGCGGTTCCGGCAGGTCGCGGTAGGCCGCGCCGGCGTTCGCGATCAGCGTCTCCCCGCCGTAGGGCGGCACCACGAGGCTGCGCAGGGTGCTGGCCTTCGGCGGGTTGAGCACGAAGGTGACGTCGGTGTGCCAGTGGTTGGCGCGGCCCTGCTCGCTGTCCACGGGCAGGATCGTCGGGGCGCCGTCGACCGCGGGCACGGTCGGGTGGGCCTTGGTCAGCTCGCCGAACCGGGCGGCGAACCGCTGCTGGCCCTCGTCGTCGAGCTCGACGTTCCGGAAGACCAGCGCCTTGTGCTCGTGCAGGGCGTCGGTCAGGAAGGCGATCTGGGCCGCGTCGAGTTCACCGGCGACGTCGAAGCCGATGATCTCGGCGCCGATCCTCCCGGTGAGCTTGCGGACGTCGGTGCCGATGGTGGTCATGCGGGCTCCTTCACTCGGTTGCGGTTGACGGGACGCGCGAGGCCGTAGTGCTCGCGCAGGGTGGATCCGGTGTAGTCGGTGCGAAACAGTCCGCGCCGCTGCAGCTCGGGAACGACGAGGTCGACGAAGTCGTCGAGGCCGCCGGGCAGGGTGGGCGGCATGACGTTGAAGCCGTCCGCGGCGCCGCCGGTGAACCAGGCCTCGAGCTCGTCGGCCACCTGGACCGGTGTCCCGGCGAAGACCCGGTGCCCGCGCCCGCCGGCCAGCCGCTCCAGCAGCTGCCGGATGGTCAGGTCTTCGCGCCGGGCCAGGCCGACGACCAGGTCGAAGCGGCTCTGGCCGCCTTCGGTGAAGCTGCCGACCTCCGGCAGCGGACCGTCGAGCGGGTAGCCGGTGACGTCGTGGTCGAGCATCTTCGACAGCTGCCGCAGCCCGTACTCCGGCGTGATCAGCGCGTTCAGCTCGGCTTCGCGCCGGCGCGCCTCGGCTTCGGTGCGGCCGAGGATCGGCGAGATGCCCGGGAGGATCTTGATCTCGTCCGGCGTCCGGCCGTACTTGGCGAGCCGGCCCTTGACGTCGTCGTAGAACGCCTTGCCCTCGGCGAAGGTCTGCTGCGCCGTGAACACGGCTTCGGCGTGGCGGGCCGCGTACTCCTTGCCGGTCTCCGACGACCCCGCCTGCACGAGCAGCGGGTGACCCTGCGGCGGGCGCTCGATGTTCAGCGGCCCGCGGACCTGGAAGTGCTCGCCGTCGTGCGCGATCGGGCGGATCCGGTCGGTGTCGGCGTAGACGCCGGTCTCCCGGTCGACCAGCGCGGCGTCGTCGTCCCAGCTGTCCCAGAGCTTCTTGACGACGTCGATGAACTCGTCCGCCCGCTCGTAGCGGGAGGAGTGCGACGGCCGCTTGGCCAGGTTGAAGTTGCGTGCCTCGTCGATGCCTGCCGACGTCACGATGTTCCAGCCCGCGCGGCCGCCGGAGAGGTGGTCGAGCGAGGCGAACTTCCGGGCCAGGTGGTAGGGCTCGTTGTAGGTCGTCGACGCCGTCGCGATCAGTCCGATGTGGACCGTGGACGCGGCGAGCGCGGACAGCAGCGTGAGCGGCTCGAAGTGGCTGTGCGAGTTGTGCTTCACGTTGCCCCACAACGCGACGCCGTCGGCGAGGAACAGCGAGTCGAGCTTGCCGCGCTCGGCCGTCCGGGCGATGTCGACGTAGTGCTGCAGCGTGCGGGCCCGGTGCGGGTCGGTCGAAGGGTGCCGCCAGGCGGCTTCGTGGTGGCCGTTCGGCATCACGAACGCGTTGAGGTGCATCATGGCTTCTCCTTGGGACGCCAGGTCGAGAACCGCCGTTCGAGGACGACGAAACCCTGGTTCACGAGCACTCCGAGCACCGAGACCGCGATGATCCCGGCGTACATCTGGGGAATCTGGAAGTTGACCTGGCTCGTGTTGATCAGGTAACCGAGCCCGGCCTTCGCCCCGACCATCTCGGCGGCGACCAGCACCAGGATCGAGTACGAGGCGGCCATCCGGATGCCGGTGAACACCGTGGGCACCGCCGAGGGCAGGATCACCTTCCGGAACAGCCGCGGGCTGGACAGCCCGAGCGAGCGCGCGGCCTTGACCAGCAACGGGTCCACGGTGTTGACCCCGGCGATCGTGTTGAGCAGCACCGGCCACACGCAGGCGTAGACCACGAGCGTGACCTTCGACAGCTCGCCGATGCCCAGCAGCAGCGTGAACACCGGGAGCAGCGCGAGCGCGGCGGTGTTGCGGGCCAGCTCCAGCAGCGGCTGCAGGAACCGCGCCACCGGCCGGTACCAGCCGATCAGCAGCCCGAGCGGCACCGCCACGGCGACGGCGATCGCGAAACCGGCGGCCGACCGGCCGATGCTGGCCACCAGGTGGTCGGCGAGCTGGCCGTCGAGCGTGAGCTCCCAAAGTGCCTGCAGGTCTTCGGAAAGCGGCGGCAGGAACGTCCGGGTGCTCTCGTCGAGGACGAACCGCGGCACCAGTTCCCAGAGCGCCACGAACAGCACGACCGCGGCCGAGCCGTGCACCGCGCGGGTCAGCTTCTTCGTGAACCGCCGCGGCCGGGGCGGCGGCTCCGTGGGTCCGGTGTGGACAGTGGGTGCTTCGAGGGTGGTCGTCATCCGACGGCGCTCCTTTCAGTCTCGGCGGCCCGGCGGACCTCGTCGTGCAGCAGCTCCCACAGCCGGTGGCGCTGCCGCCCGAACTCGGCCGAGGAGCGCACGTCGCCGGCGCGGTCGCCGAGGTCGACGTCGACGACGGCCTTGAGCCGCCCGGGCCGCGAGGTCAGCACCGCCACCCGCTGCCCGAGGTAGACCGCTTCGTCGATGCCGTGGGTGATGAACACGATCGTCTTGCCGGTGCGGCGCCAGATCCGCAGCAGCTCGTCCTGCAGCTGCTCGCGGGTCTGGGCGTCGAGCGCGGCGAACGGCTCGTCCATCAGCAGCACGGCGGGGTCGTAGGCGAGGCTGCGCGCGATGGCGACGCGCTGCTTCATCCCGCCGGACAGCTCGTGCGGGTAGCGGTCCTCGAAGCCGGAAAGCCCGACCAGGCCGAGGTATTCGCGGGCCCGCTCGGCCCGCTGCCGCTTGCCGAGCGCGCCGCCTTCGAGGCCGAACTCGACGTTGGCGCGAGCGGTGCGCCACGGGAACAGCGCGTACTGCTGGAAGACGACCCCGCGGTCGAGGCCGGGGCCGCGCACCGGCTCGCCGTCGATGAGGATCTCGCCGGACGTCGGGGTGGTGAGGCCGCCGAGCAGGTCGAGCAGCGTCGACTTGCCCGAGCCGCTCGGCCCGACCAGGGACAGGAACGTGCCGTCGGCGATGGCGAGGGAGATGTCGTCGAGCGCGGTGAGCGCGCCGAAAGTCTTGGTGACGGACCGGATCTCGATCACTTGGTCACCGCCGGGGCGCCGGCGCGGTAGGGGTTGAACGCGTTGGTGTAGAGCTTTCCGGTGTCCAGCGCGTCGCCCTTGATGAGGCCTTGCTGCTTCAACCAAGGCGACCAGAGGGTGTAGTCCTGGTCGGAGATCAGGCCGCCGTGGGTGACGCCGACGCTCTTCCAGTACTGCAGTGTGTTCGTGTTCTCGTTGCGGCCGCGCCCCTGGATGATCTTGGTGAACCGGGCGATCACCTGGTCGCGCGGGGTGGTGCGTTCCCACTCGATCGCCCGCGCCACGCCCGAGACGAAGATCTTCGTGGTCTCCGGGTACTTCTTGATGAAGTCGGTGCGCAGCACGTACGGGCCGCCGTTGTAGGACCCGAACGCCTGGACGTCGCTGAAGAGCGGGCGCACGCCGCCGGCCGCGACGGCGTGGTCCTGCAGGATGCCCTGCAGCGCCGCGACGTCGAGCTGGCCGTTGCGCAGCGCCTGCTCGGCGTTGACCGGCGGGATGACGACGAGCTGCACCTGCTTGATCTCGTCGCCGGACAGGCCCTGGCGCTGCAGCCAGAGGTCGAGGACGGCTTCGAGGTTGGCGCCCGCGGTGTTGACCCCGACCTTCTTGCCGATCAGGTCGCGCGCCGTCCGGATCGGACTGTCGTCCTTGGTGTAGAAGCCGAGGAAGGACTTTTCGTCGGAGCCGTAGTAGTTGACGACCGCCTTGACCGGCGCGCCGGCCTCGACGAGCTTGACGACCGCGCCGGTGAACGCGCCGCCGAAGTCGGTCTGGTCGGTGGCCGCGGACTGGATGTCCTGCGGGCCGCTGATCGTGTTGCCGACCCACTTCAGCTTGACCGGGCCGAAGTAGCCCAGGTTCTCGGCGAGCTCGGGCAGCGTCACGGAGTTCGCGCTGCCCTGGTAACGGAGTTCGAGCTTCTCGGGTTGCCCGGGGGTGCCGGTGGCCGTCGCCGAAGCGCACCCGGACAGCAGCACCGCGGCGGCGGCAGCAGCGATGACGGCGGGCAGAGTTTTCTTCACTGTGGGGCTCTTTCGGCTCGGGAGTCGGCACGACGCGACCACCGGCCGAGGTGGCCGGTGGGTTCGCCGGTGGGGATACGACAATTGTTCGCAGCCGCCGCGAGCACGGTCAACTTTGCGACTTTCTGAATTAACTCCCGCGCTTCACGAGGCGCGGGACAACCGCGTCAGAAGCGGACCGAGCGGGTCGTCGTAGAGGACGTCGAGCAGTACCGCACCACCGGCCATCGCCAGTTCCGTGCCCGGGAAACTCGTCGCCACAACGGTTTCCGCCGGATCGGCGCAGCTGCGGGAGCGCGCGCGGACCTCGTCCCGGATAGCGGGAAGGCAGCCGGGCACCTGGGCTACACTCCGGTCGACCAGCACCAGCACGGCCGGGTTCAGCAAGTCGAGCAGCAACGCCGCCGCCTGGCCGATCAGCCGGGCGCGGTCCTGGAACAACCGCACCGCCGCGGTTTCCCCGTCCGTCGCCAGCGCGAGCAATTCCGGAAAGGACATGCCGGCTTTGCGCGCGAGCGTCGCTTCCGAAACGGTCGCCTCCAGGCAGCCGGTGCGCCCGCAGCGGCAGGGTTCGGTGCTGTCGTCGACCGGCAGGTGCGCGACCGCGCCCGCCGCCGAGCGCGGGCCGTGGTGCACCACCGCACCGGTGGCGAACGCCGCGTCGACGACGTTGCCGGTGAACAACTGCACGACGCTTTCCCGCGCCCGCGGGTGACCGAAGAGCTGTTCGGCGTGCACGAGCGACCGCGCGTGCCCGTCGACCGCCACGGTGAGCCCGGTCGACGCCGTCAGCAGGTCGCGCACCGGGACGTCACGCCAGCCGAGCAGCGGGTGGTCGACGACGGTGCCGGAGTCGCGGTCGACCCAGCCGCCGGTGGCGACGCCCAGCCCGAGCGGCTCGCGGTCCGGCGCGTGCCCCAGCAGGAGGTCGTCGAGGATCTCCGCGGCCCGCGCGAGCAGGTCCTCGGCGGCCAGCCCGTCGTGCGGTTCTTCGTGCTGCACCAGGACAGTGCCGCGGACGTCGAGCAGCGCGACGGTCGCGTGGTGCACGGCCAGGTGCAGCGCGCCGACGACGTGGTGCCCGGTGTCGACGTCGACCGGCACGTGCGGCCGTCCGACGCTCCGGCGGGGCTCGGCTTCGGGGAGTTCCCGCAGCAGTCCCCGCCGCGTCAGGTCCGCGGTGTGCCCGGTGACGGCGGCCGCGGACAGTCCCGTCCGCCGCGCGATGGTGCTGCGTGCGATCGGCCCGTCGTCGAGGACCGCCCGCAGGACCGCGCTGGCGCTGGCGCTGCGCCGGGCGCCGCGCGCGTCCGTCCTCTGTGGACCGTCGGCCCCCGCCGTCATGGCTCGATCGTGGCAGACGTCGCGGCGCGAGCCCAGCCTGCCCAGGATGCAGGACTTGACGCATACCCATATGGGCATATGATGGCCGCGTGGCACGAGCAGCGACGACGGCGGACACCTTCAACGCGGTCGCCGAACCCCGGCGGCGGCAGATCCTCGACGAGCTCATGGCCGGCGAACGGTCGGTCGGCGACCTCGTCGGCCTGCTCGGGCTGGCCCAGCCGCAGGTGTCCAAGCACCTGCGGGTGCTGCGCGAGGTGGGGGCGGTGGACGTGCGCGAGGACGGCCGCCAGCGCGTCTACCGGCTCAACGGCGCCGCGCTGAAACCCATCCACGACTGGGTCAAGCGCTACGAGCGGACGTGGTCGGAACGCTTCGAGCTGCTGGACGACGTGCTGGACGAACTGAAACAACAGGAGGACTGACATGGTGGAGACGGCGAGCAGTGCGAAGATCACCCTGCCCACGGACGAACAGATCCTGATCACGCGCGAGTTCAACGCGCCGAAGCACCTGGTCTACCGCGCGTGGACCACACCCGAGCTGGTGAAGCGCTGGTGGGCCGGGCACCGGGGGACGACCACCGAGGTCGAGATGGACCTGCGTCCCGGCGGCCGCTGGCGGTACGTGATCAAGGCGAACGCGGGCTTCGAAGTCGCGTTCCACGGTGAGTACCGCGAAATCGTGCCGGACGAGAGGCTCGTCTTCACCGAGATGTTCGAGGGCGCGGACCCGGTGCCGGAGGCCGACGTGCCGGTCACCACCGTCACGT
>NZ_JBICSQ010000080.1:0-37567 GCF_043197175.1 Amycolatopsis sp. NPDC049252 | reverse complement strand
CGCACCGAACGCCGAGCCGACGTGCATCGAGCCATCCTCAGCCTGGCCTGCTCCATGATCTGCCTACGCAAACTCATTCTGAACTGACCCCTAAGCCGTCCTCTTAGCCCGCACGCGTAGGGCGGGGCGAGGGTGGGTCGCCGCAGTCTGGTCGAAGAGACGGAGTAGCGGCGGACGGCCAGGAGAGCACGGTGACGATAAGCCGCGAGCACGCGGAGATCGGCCGCCTGACTCGGGCCGGAACGCCAGCTGGCGGAGGCGCCGGGAAGGGATCCAGCCCGACCAGGTCGACGACCTGCGCACGATCCTCTACGGGTACCGTGCCGACGCCGCAATTCGAGCAGGAGGAAAACGTACTTCACGTTCCTGGCCGAGGGAGTGTCACTGCGGTATGAAGACGGCTTCGGTCGCTCGGGAGCCTGCTCGCGTGGGGTTCAGCGGCCGCTTCATGGGGGCCGATCGAGCGTCCCGCGGCGCGGGTGCATCCTCGGCAAACGTGACAAAAAGTAGTCAAAATGTAGTCTTTTCTTGCAGTTCAAGAGGGGCGTTAGACCGTTTGTCGCACGCTGACGACCGCTGAGCGTGACGACGTTTAGTTGATCTCTTTCTCCTGTGAGCCTTGTGCAGAGTGATTGTTCTTGCTGTCGGGTGGTGACGGACTATGACGAGCGAACTCGACGTTGCGGTCGACGAGGTGCCATGGAACGAGCTCAAGCCGTTCATGTCGGTCATCGTGCTTCGGTGCGTTGATGATCCGGCGCTCGCCTTCGGTGCCCTCGTCCGCCTGCTGAGGAAACCGGGACGGGCGCGGCAGGGGATGAGCGTTCGCACCGTGGCCGAAAGCGAGTTGAGTCTGTCCGGTGACGAAGCCGTACCCGGTGTCGGCTCGTTGGAGTCGCTGCAGGTGGATCAACTTTTCGGCTGTGTCCGTCGGCAGCAGAGCCGGCCTGGATGGGTTCTGCCGACCTCGGAGTACGTGAACGTGTCTCATGAATTGATCGTCGCTCTGCGGCGAGGCGAGCTGATGGCCGTGCGCGCGGACCGCAATGTGTTGGACAGGCTCCAGAAGGAGCTCGACAAGGCGCCGCGGCCGCCGCTGCGGCGCCTCGCGGCGGGGGTTCTCGAAGAGGCCTTCATGCAAGGTGCGGCGAAGAACATCTGGATGCGGTCTACTCAGCGCAGGAGCGCGCTCCGGCCGACCAGCAAGGCGATCGGCGGCGACAACGTCGGCGTGGCGCTCGATCCTGTAGAAGACGCTTTTTTCGCCTGGGATGCGGCGCGCTGCGAGATGCCTGACGACCCCGAAGTCGTCTATCTCAAGGGCAAGGTCGGCATCACGGTCAGCAATTCGCAGATCTGGTTCAAGGACTCGCCCGACTTCCGCACCTACGTGCTCACGATGGGCGAGATCCTGGATGTCACTGCGGAGGTGATCAAGGCGCCCACGGGGTTCTCCGCATTCCCGGAGACCGCCCACGAGGTCTTCGACTTGAGCGAAGTGTCCGAAGCCTACGAGGTACTCCCCGTCAACCTGGATTCGCTCCCGGAGTCGCTGCGCGGCGGCGAACAGGTCGAGGAGGCCGCTGTGTTGCTCCAAGACGCGGTCCTCAATGTCCAGGAGGGAGCCGGGGGCACGAGGTTCAAGCTCGACGTGGGTCTCGGAGGTGTGATCGGTGGTCGGCTGGTCGCGAGCCTGAATCGGTTCGACGACCGGTTCTACCTCGATGTCGGGTTCGACCGAGGGGCGCGTGAGCCCTCGCTCGAAGCTCGAGATGTTTGTGCGGCTCTCAATGTCGGTCAATTGCTCGAGGTCTATTTCGCCTCGGGCCACAAGTACTCCTTCGGGCGGCTCTGGAAGGAAGATTACTCACCCACACCCTTCCCTGGCTGGGCTTGGGAGAGCTTCGACGGCTACGACATCACGAAAGAAAAACCGGGGAAGCTGCAGTCGACACCGGAGATTCACGAAGCGATCGCCAAGGCAGGCGATGACTCGCTGTTCGCGTGGATGGTGGAGTACTGCAGCGAGGGTTGGCTGATCTGTGACGACAGCTCCGGCGAGGCCGCTGACTTCTTCCATATCGATGAAGAAAATTTGTTGCGCGTGTTTCACGTCAAGGCATCGAGCAACGGGTCGGACAACCGTGGTGTGAAAGTCGTGGACTACGACGTGGTGGTCGCGCAAGCTCAGAAGAACATGCTGTACATGGACAAGGAGTTGCTGGCTCGCCGACTGGCAAGTACTACCTTGAAGGCGCCTGCCTGCTGGCTCGACGGCGTTCGTGTCGACGATCGTCGTGCCAGCTTCCTGGCGAGATTAGAGGCGAGCCGCGGCAAGGGCACCACCGAGGTGGTGATCGTCCAGCCCAACCTCAGCCGGACGTTGTACGGAAAGCTGTCAGAGGACATTGCGAACGGCGTCGTCAGCCAGAATACGCTCCGCCTGCAGTTGCTGGAGATGCAGCTCAAAATGGCGCGCCTCGCCGCGGTCAAGTACGTGACCGACCTGACCGTAATCGGCAGCGGCTAGCACTGAGGTTCGCACTCCGCACGCGTGTTGAGACGATCAGGACGAGTCCTGGTTCGACCCACCCGTGCCGCAACGAATCACCGCAAGGGCTGCACGGCCCCGGAACGAGAGTACGACGCACCGATCAGGCAGCGGCTCGAACGATGTGCCGCCTGGTCCAATCGAGCAGTGGCATCGACCGAAATTCTGTTGTACATCTTGGTCGCCGAGCTCGTTCGACGGCACTGCGTGCTGTGTCCGGTGTTGGGGCCGCTTCGAGGGCGTAGTTGGCAGGTATGAGCGGACCCACGACGGTATCCGGGGCTGAGGCCGTCGCTGCCGCTGCGGCAGATGGGTGATTCCGCGGCACAGGTAGTAATACGGATTGCTGGCGAACGATCTTTCTCGGTAGATCGCAGAAAGCGCTTCGGCCGGAGAGGCGTGGGTAGGGGGATTTCGATGTCGTCGCTGGCCGAGCCGTGGGAGCCGTCGCTCGACGGCCGGGACGTGCTGATCCCGACCGATGACGAGTCGATCACGCGGAGGCGGCGTGCGCTCGCTCCGATCCAGGTGCTCACCGACATCGAACGCACAAAGGGTGCTCTGGACGGTGCGCACTGGGACCACTACGACTTGTTCACCATCTCGCTGGCCGTGATCGACCAGGTGGCGCTGGCGATGGGGATCTCCGCTGGGCGGACCTGGGAGGAGACCCTCGAATACGCGATCAGCCAAGCGGCGCGACAGGTGTCGGACGCGCAGGAGGCGGAGTGGGCGTCAGTCGCGGAACGGGTGCTCGTTTCACTGGTCACGACGGACGTCGAAATCGTCAAGCACCTCGTGCACACGGCGACCGACCCGGCATGGCGCAACCAGCGCTTCCGCCTGCTCTACCTGCACCCGACCGGCAGTGAGGGAATCGAGCACCTGCGCGCTTCCGAGCAGGCGATCAACATCTTCGTCGAAGCACTCGACCTGGACATCGAGGCCGCGCAGATCGCCAACGAGGCGCAGCTCAACGCCTTGATCGCGCGCGGCGCGGTCGAGTCGGCCGTGCAGATCGCCAAGCTCGCCCGGTACCGGTCGATCCAGTACCAGGAGCGGATCCGGCGGATCGTCGCCGACACGCTGATCGATCCGGACGCTCACGACTGGCTCGGTGCGGTGCCCGTTCTGCTGCAAGACGCGCTCGAACACGTCAAGGATCGGCTCGACGCCGAATCAGCGCTGCTCGACGCAGTCGCGGATCGTCGCGCGCAGCTCGACGACCAGACGAAGCTGGACGCAGCCAACCAACTGATCGAAATCCTGCGGGAATGCCGTCGACGCCACGACGAGCTGCACCGTCACCTGATCGGTGCGCGCAGTCGGCTGCGGGAGGCACTGGACGATCGGTTCCGCCGCACGCCGCGAACGGCACGACGATTCGATCTCGGCACTGACTTGCTGGCGCCCTACCTCGCGCGCAGCACCGCCGTCGCCGCCGGAGTGGCCGATCGTTTGGTGGCTTGGTGCGGCGGACTGCCGGTTCGCTGGTGGCCTTCGCTGTCCACGCTCACGGACGAGCTGTGCGCCCCGGTACCCCCGCCACGGCTGGGCGAGGAGTACCAGCCGCCTGAGTTCGGCAGTGAAATCGACCGCGAGTGGTGGGAGTGGTACGAAGACACGGTGGAGGCCGTGCTCGCGGGCATCGATGGTCCGATCCGGCTCTCCCAGCTTCTGAGGCGGGCCGATCGCATCGCTGCCGAAACCGGGACCGAGCCGGATGAGCCACCGCTGGACGCAGGCTTGCTAACCGCGGCGATCGTGCACGCGGCGCACCGGGCGTGGGCTGCGCGGCTGGCCGGGCGGTCCGCCGGCGACCGGGTCGTCGTGGCGGTCACCACCGGGGCACGGATCGACAGCGGCGACATCGGCGCCGACGACCTTCTGCTGGTACCAGGTGAAGTACTGGCGGACATCACCGAGCCGCCGGCGGCGGCACTCGCTGCCCGACCGGTCATCGGCGAGGACCTGGGGGAAGGGGCAGCCGGATGAGGCCGTCGACCGATGACATCGACATTGGGAAGTTCTTTGCCTGGGCTGCCCGCCCCCGGGAAACGCCAGCCCGCAGCGAAGAGCTGCATCGCATCGTGAGCCGTTACCTCGATGAGCCCGACTTCGCGGCGGCCGTGGATCGCGTGTTCTCCGGTGCGGGGCTCGATCTCCAGGTGGACGGCCGGGACGGCATCATCGTCACCGCTCGGCACCATTCGCTGGTGCGGTTGACCACAGGCGACATCGTCAGGCGCGCCCAGCCCTCTCAGCGGACCGTGATTGGCGCTGTCCTGCTGGCGGTGGCCCGCACCGCCTACCCGGAAGCCGGCATGGTCGACGACCCCGATCGGGTCGCGGTGTTCACCACCCAGTCCGTTGTGGACACCTTGGACCGGGCAGCGCAGCGGCTGGCCGACGAGTCCGGTGAGGACAGCGACGTCGACGATGACCTGGTGGAGGGCTGGCGCCGGTGGCTGGACCTCCCACCGGCCAGACCCAACGCACAACGACGGTCAGCCGGTGACCGGGCCGGCGCAGTGAACCGGATCTGCAAACTGCTGACGGAGGCCGGTTACCTGAACGCCCGGGGCGACACGGACGGAGGCACCTGGTCGGCACGGCCGAGGTTCCGCCACGCCGTGGCCACTCTCACCGAGGACTCGGATCTCTACTCGCTGGTCAATGATTTGCCCGCGCCGACCGAACACGGTCCGGCGGATCCGCGATGACCGGCACACTGTTCACCACCCCGGTCGAACCGCCCGCTATGCCGGTGCCGCCGCTGAGGTTGCGGCGGATCAAGCTCTGCGGGGTCGGTCCGGAGGGCGCCCGGTTCGATCCGCTGGATCTCGACTTCACGACCCACGACGGTGCGGCGGCGCGGGTCCTCCTCTCCTTGACCAACACCGGCGGCAAGTCGACCTTGATCACGCTGGTGTGCAGCCTGATCGTGCCCGCCGCGCGGGCGCAGGTCGGTGGCAAGGTGCTCGGCGACTACGTCCTCACCGGCGACACGTCGCACATCGTGTGCGAATGGGAGGACGCCACCACGGGCAGGCGCACGGTGACAGGCGCGGTGATGGAATGGAAGGACGGCAGGCGGCAGCCTCCGCACGCGTCCCGCTCGACGAGCAACCTGTTCCGCTCCTGGTACCTATTCACCACCGGGTCTGACCTGCCGGGGCTCGACGAACTGCCGTTTTTCGCCGGCGATCGCAGACAGCCCTACCGCGCGTTCTGCGGTGCCGTCGACGAGCTGATCGCCACCCATCCCCGTGCACAGGGAATCCTGACCGACACGCAGCAGAAGTGGACGAAGGCCCTCGAAGAACGGACGAGCGTCGACCCCACGCTGTTCGGCTACCAGATGCGCATGAACGACTCCGAGGCCGGCGCGGAGAAGCTGCTGAATTCCTTTGATTCGCCGGACAACGTTGTCCGGTTCTTCGTGGCCGCGCTGAACGACCAGCGTGAGCTGGAGACCTTCACGTCCAGCCTCGAGGAGTACGCCGGACTGGCTTCCCAGCGCGCCGATCTGGAAGCGATCGCTGGCTTCGGCGCGGAGATTGCACCGCTCATCGAGCTCGTCGCGTCCCGACGGTCGGATGCAGAGACCACTGGCGCCTTGGCGCGCCAGGCACACGCTCGCGGCGGCGAGCACGCTGCGGCCTTGGATAACCGCATCGAGCGCGACGAAGCGTCTCTGGTCGAGCTCAAGGCGTCGCTGGAGGCGGCCAAGGCCGAGGCCAACCGCGCGCGCCAGGCCTATGGCCGGATCAGCGACATTCGGCTGCAGCTTCTACTCGAGGAGGCTCGGGCGCGGACCGGACTCGCTGTGCAAGCCGTCGAGTCAGCGGACGTCGAAGCGGTCAAAGCGCAGAAGCACGAGCAGGCGTGGCAGGCAGTCGACGCCGTCATCGATCTTGAGACCGCTCGCCAGGAGAGTGCCGCCGCGGAGCTCGCCTACCAGGCTGCGGACGCTAGTCTGGATTCGCTACGCGCCGAAGTCGATGACGCGGCGGCGCGCACCGCTGGCAGGCTCGACGCCTTGGCCGTCGAATCGACCGAGCTCGCGGAATCGGCGGATGCGGAGGCGCAGGCCGCGAAGGAACTCGCGAATCATGCCGCGAACCAGCTGGTCGATCTGGCTGGTGAACTCGAGCGCCTCAAGAACGACCTGGCTCAAATCAAGCGGAAGCGCGAGGACGCCGAGCAGCAGACGGCGGCGGCGGTCAATGCAGGCTGGCTGGACGAGGACGAAGCCCCGGATGCCTGCAAGCGTCGTTGGCAAGACGCCCGTGGTACGGCGTCTCAGGCAGCTGAGCGGGCCGACGCAGCCGCCGAGACCGCGGACCGAGCTGCAGAACGCCTCGGAGCCGAGATCGAAGAATTGGACCGTGAGCTCGTCGGCCTCCGGTCGATTGCGCACGATGGTCAAACCAAGCTCACGGGATTCGACGGCGACCTGGCCGTCATCGGGGACGAAGAGATCGTCGTGGACCTGATCGGTGGCCGTCCATCCGACGGCGCGGCGGTGGTTCGCGCCGCGAAGTTGGCGATGGAGTCGGCGCAGGACGCTGACGTCCGGGCTTCGCAGCATTCCGAGCGGGCCCGCAAGGCGACGGAGGAACTGGCCCTAATCGACGGCGCAGGGATCGCGCCTGCCGGGCCGGACACCTTGGCCGTGCTGACGAGACTCACCGAGGCTCGGATCGGGGCATCGACCGGCTTGAGCTGGATCGAACGCAACGTCGCAGATCCGGACCGGCGCGCCGCGTTCATCGAGAACCGGCCGGTGCTGGCTGGTGGTGTGGTCATCAGCGACCCAAGCCGGTTCGAGGACGGGGTCGCCGTCCTGACGGCGCAACCAGTGCACACCAGGACGCCGGTCACTGTCCAGCTCGCCCCGTCGGCGACCACAGTGCTCGAGGACGAGCCGGATACCCGGCACCACGTCGTGGTGCCGCACCGTGCCACGTGGGACCGGGTCTGGGCAGCCGAGGCACGACAGGACCTGGAGCGCACCGCTCGTGAGGACGGCCAGGCTGCGCGTGACGCCCTTGAGGCCGCACGGCAGTACCGCGACGCTGCCTCGCATTGCTTGGACTTTGGCCGGCGCTGGGGCCAGACCACCCGAGAAGAGCTGGCTCAAGCTCTCGACGCCGCTTCGGAAGCAGTTGCCGGAGCGGAAGAACGCCGTGAAACCCTGGTGGCAAAGCGGGAAGGGCACCAACAGAAGGCCCGATCGGCCCGCGTCGAAGGCAACGAGCAGCGTCTTCTCAAGCTGAAAGCCGGTCAGCACGTGAACGAGGCTGCGGCACTCGAAGCCGTCGTGGGAGCGGCCGGTGCGGCCGGTGCGGCCGCTGCTCTGCTGCCAGGGCTGAACAGCCGGCGTGCTCGGCTTATCGACGAACAGAACAGCGCGAAAGCGACTGTCGAGAACGCCGGCAGCATCTTCACCCAGCAGACCCAAAGAGCCTCGGACGCACGAAGCGCCTGTGCGACCTACCAGCGGGATCGGGCGCAACTGGGCGTCGACGAGGCGGCTGCCGACCCCGGCGGCAACCTCGAGGTGCTCCGGGACGCGTGGCAGGCCCTGCGGACGGAGCTGGCAAGTGCCGAGCAGGGAATGGTTGAAGCCGACGCACGGAACCGCGCGCGGAAGCGGGTCAGCCAGGCAGTGGCACGCACGAGCCAGTTCGATCCGCCGGTACTCGCCGACGCCCGGGCACTGGCCGCGACCAGCGAGGCGTCGTCACAAGCCAGCCGGGTTGGCGCCCAGAAGCGCGCTCGGACGGACTCCGACACCAAGCGAGCCGTCTTGGCCAGCGCAAAGGCCGACCTCAAGGAAGCCGAACGAATCCTGGCCGAGGCACAGCCGGCAGGCTCGGACCACCAGAACCACATCGATCTCGCCGGAACGGAGTGGCAGCCCGGCGGGCCCGATGACATCCCGGCCCTGCTCGAGCGGCTGGAGATCCGCAATGTCGAGCTCCGCACCATTCGCGATGAAGCTGAGACCGCGGAGAACGAGGCGCAGGAGTTCGTCAAGGCGGTCTCCGAAGACGTCGATTCCCTGCGGGACATCGCAGGCTTGTGGACCGCCGGCAGACTGCCGACTGCCCGCGTCTTCGAAGGCACGAAGAGCGTCGCTCGTGAGCAGATGCGGACGTATCTCGCCCAAAAAGTCACCGCTGACCATGACGATCGCGCCGCCAAGGAGCAGCTGCAGGAGGCCGTCATCGCTGCACGCAGCAGTGCGCTGAACGTCCGCTGGTCGGCGCTCGAAGCAGCGGCAGCCATCCGGGTCCGGTCATTGCCGGAGCCCGACCTGGTCGCCGAAGCGGAGAGTCTCGCTAGAAGGATCCGGGCCATGGCCGAGTCGGCCGCCGCCGATCTCGGAGAACTCGACAAACACCGGGCCATCCTGCGGGACAGTCTGCTTTCGCTCTGCCGCGACCAGCGCCGGATGCTGCGTGAGGTGTCGCGATACTCCAAGTTGCCTGACGGGCTCGGCGACCTTTCCCAACAGCCTGCGATCAAGATCCGGTTCGACGAGGCGCCGGACGATGAAGCCGCAGCCCGCCTGGCAACTCGCATCGACAGCTGGTCAGCCGAATTGAGCGGCAACCCGAAGCGGGCCCGGTCGTCCGAAGTCCGCGCTCGGTGGCTCGCCGACGCCGTCCGTGAGACCGTGCGGGACCGGACCCGGGCCGGCGCGTGGTCGATCGAGATCCTCAAACCGTCGATCGACGGCCGGGTGCGCTACTGCCCGCCGGACCGCATCCCGATCGAGTTCTCCGGCGGTCAGGTGCTCACCCTGGCCGTGCTGGTGTACTGCGCCCTGTCCCGTGTCCGGTCCGCGCACCGGCTGGGCGGCCCTCGGCCGGCCGGGACGCTGCTCCTGGACAACCCGTTCGGTGCTGCGTCGGCCGAAGCGCTGATCCAGATGCAACACCGGCTCGCTGCCCATTCCGGGGTCCAGCTCGTCTGCGCGACCGGCCTACACGATCCGGCCGTCGACGCGGCTTTTACCGGCGACGGTTCGGTGATCGTGAAGCTCCGGAACGACGGTGATCTGCGCCGTAACCTCTCCTACCTGCAGTTACGCGCCACGGTGGTGGACGGCGTCGACGTCCTCGATGCCATCACGCGGGGGCGTGACCGAGCCTTGGCCCGCAACTGGGTCGACGCGACCCGGTACGAGGTGGGCGGATGATCGTCCGCCCGTCCGAGATCGCCGCATTCCGCGAGGCAATCCTCGATGCGAAAGCTGTGAAGATCGAGTTCGACGTGCTTTGGGAGTTGTGGAATCGCGCCGCGCCGCGCTTCACCGGCGACCCCGGGCAGGCGGCCGCGCTGAAGGACGCGCTGGTGGAACTGTCCGATTCTCTGGTGATCGAACTACCGAAGCAGGCCTGGGACAAATCCACGGTTCCCGCTTTGCCACGCCACATTCTCGTTCCGGCCTCGCGGCGAGCGGGCAACGAGCGAACCTGGATGACGTTTCCGTGGTGCCGTCGGCTGGGCTGGGTGTCGTCGTTGTCGACGCTGCAGCCGGGCCTCTTCGACGACTTGGTGGCGCTCAACGAGTGGTTTGGCCGGGTCGAACCGGCGACGCTTCCCATTGTGCCAGTCCGCTACCGCTCCGCCGAGATCTTCGCCAGGGAGAAGCGGCTCGACCAGCTGGAACGGACCAAGCTGTTCGGTCCTGACCGCCTGAGTCTCGAGATGCTCGGGTGCCGACGGCTCGCCCCACCTGCTCCGGCCGCCGCGGTGGGCCCGGGGCCGGACGCACTCATCGTCGAAAACAGCGATACATATTGGGTGGCCGTGGAGGAGCTGAGGAAGAGTTCCGGCCACGACATCGGCGCGGTCGTCTGGGGTTCCGGCAGGACATTCCCGGTACAGGTCCCATCGCTTGCGGTGGACGTCGCCGGGCAAGGACCGGTGCGAGGCGTCGCGTGGTACTGGGGAGACTACGACCCGGTCGGCACGGCGACCGCCGTGGCGGCGGCCGGCTCGGCTGCCGATGTCGAAGTCCGGTCGGCGGCGGGCCTGTGGAAGGCGATGGTGGGGCTTGCCGTACAGGAGGCCGGTACGTTCGACTGGACGAACGCGGCCGGTCAGGAGTGGCTCGGCCGCGACCTGTGGGACCACTTGTCCTATGTGCGGTCGGCGGGTGGGCGGATAGCCCAGGAGCTGGTCCCGGTCGACGCCGTGTCCGCGTGGGCCGCTGGCCCGGCTGCTTAAGCGATTGGCTTGGCATGGCTTGGATCCGCTCGCCGTCGGCGACATGCTTGGCGCTTCTGCACGTCACGGTCCTCAAGGTTGGAGTTTAAGTGCAGGTTGCTGCGTTCGCGTTGTCTTTAGTCGCGTTGTTCGCGTCGCTCGTGAACACTCGACGGCAGATTCGGTTGGCTAGACATTCGAATTCACTGTCGGTACTTGTTGACCTGTTCAGGGAGCATAGGAGCGATCGGTTGGCTCAAGCGCGCAGGTTCGTCTTCTATGAGATCGGCGGGTTCGACTTGAGCCAGGGGCTAGCTTGCCTTCCATTGGAGCAACAGGTGCTCGTTCGCGACCTAGCCTGGTACTACGACAACGTGGGTGCGCTGGTGCTCCATGACGTTGTTGACCTCGAGCCAGTCGCGGGATATCTCGGCGGCTCCATCATTGACACATGGGAAAAGATGTGCCCGCTCATCGAGGCGGAGCGCGCTAAGCGAGCGGATTCAGGATCGGCGGATCCTGGGCGTTGGCAGGAGTACTTTCAGTACCTCTACAACCTGGTGGAGATACGTCGCCCTCAATACGCTCGCGACAAGAAGCTTCGGGCAAGTGAGAAAATTCCCCTTCGAGTGATGATCAGGAGAAAGTTGATGAGCGAGGATTCACCTTTGAATTAGTCGTAGAACGGGATCTGGCGCGGCTCTCCGAGGCGAGTTCTGTCCTCGGTCGACCGCCTCGGAGGGAACAACCCTGCGCGTCTTCGACCTGTCGGTTCCTGAAGTCGGCCCACGCATCTGGCCTGCGGCGACAGGCGCGTTTGACGAGCAGGGCATGATCGGCAGCCATGGTGCTGCGTCTGCTTTACCTGATTTTTCCTCCGGCTGGTGGGCCTGCTGGTGTTGCTCGGCCGCTCGTCGGAGTCGAAGGACGTCGAGTTGCTGGTGTTACGCCATGAGGTCGCTGTGCTGCGCAGAGAAACCTCGAAACCTCGTCTGGACTGGGCCGATCGGGCTGTGTTCGCCGCGCTGGTTCGGCTGCTGCCCAAGGCGCTGTGGATACACCGGTTGGTTACCCCGGGAACGATCCTGCGCTGGCATCGGCGCCTGGTAGCCGCGAAGTGGACCTATCCACACCGGGTCTGGCGTCCGCCTGTCGACGAGGTGATCGCTGGGCTGATCGAACGGATGGCCAGGGAGAACCACCGTTGGTGCTACAAGAGGATTCAGGGTGAGCTGCTCAAGCTCGGACACCGGGTCGGTTCCTCGACGATCCGGCGGATCCTGAAGCGGGCACGCATACCTCCCGCGCCGGCCCGGCACACCGACACAACCTGGCGGCAGTTGCTACGCACACAGGCCTCGACGATGCTGGCCTGCGACTTCTTCCACGTCGACTGCGCGCTCACCCTCAGAAGAATCTACGTGTTCTTCGTGCTGGAAGTCGGCAGCCGCTATGCCCATGTGCTCGGCACGACCACGAACCCGGACGGCAGGTGGACCACACAGCGGATCCGCGACCTCGTGATGGAGCTCGGCGATCGAGGCGACGACTTCAGGTTTCTCATCCGGGACCGGGCCGGTCAGTTCGCGGCCTCGTTCGACGCCGTCCTGACTGACGTGGGCATCGAGACGGTAAGGATTCCGCCGAGCTGCCCGCGGGCGAACTGCTACGCCGAGCGGTTCGTGCTCACGGCCAGAACCGAGCTCACCGATCGCATGTTTGATCGTGAGCGAGAGGCATCTGCACGCCGTGCTCGCCGAGTACGTCCGGCACTACAACGGTCGACGACCACACCGTTCCCGCGAGCTGCGCCCACCCCGGCCGACCCACCCCGTGGCAGACCTCAGCTCGCATCGGATCAAGCAACAGCAGGTACTCGGAGGCTTGATCAACGAGTACGAACGGGCAGCGTAAAGCTGCTGGTCAGAACCGGTGACAGACTTATGGAACCCCACAAGTTCAGCCGAGGAACAGGCGTGTAGATAGCGAGCAATATCGTCCTCGGACACTGGGTTCGTGTCCCTAGGGACACGAACCTTGTCGGTCAGCTGACGCGTGATCACTTCCCGCGATGTCGGTGCCCTCTGGTATGATTTGAGTATGTTTGTCCATGGGGGGACCGTCGCCGAACTGGCTGATCAGCTCAAGTCGGCGTCGGCAAAGGTTCGTCGCTCGTTGCACTGAGCGCTTCGTCCAGTTGTGCGGCCGGCCGCCTGGTGGCTCTGAGGAGCTGAGCTGGCACAAGAGCTGGCCGTGGCTGTTCCACATGCTCCGGCAGGCTGGGCTAGGCAATCTGCGGCTGCTGCTGGAGTACGAGTTGCCTGGTAGCGGGCAGCGGGTCGATGCACTGCTGCTGGGTGGTCGCCCTGGTGGTGGGGTCACTGCGGTGGTTGTAGAGCTTAAGTAGCGATCGCCGCCGAGTTGAGCCTTCCGGTCGCCACTGCGTCGCTGGCAGCGATCAGGTCGTCCTACCTCGGCGACACCGCGCGCAACCTCGAAGCGGTGGTTCAGTTCGCAGAGCAGACCCCCTGCGTGTTGTTGCTGGATGAGTTCGACACTCTCGGGCAGGAACGCTCCCAGCGCGGCTAATCCGTTTCTTCCGGCAAGTCGAAGCTGGCCGAGCCAGCCAGACGCCCTGCCCATGCCGGTGGTTTGCCCCGGCACCGGTAGCGCCATCGTGCTGGCTTACGACGAGGTCGCCGATCCGAGCGGGCCGGTCGGGCAGTCAGGCACCGGGCTTCTGGCTGCCTACCTCGCGGGGCAAAGCCAGCTGGAGAGGTTCGTCAGCCCCGGGGCAAGCCTCGTCCTGCCTCGGCCGGCACCATACGCGGCTGTGCAGGTCACCGAAGTGCGCACGCACGAAAAGGTCGAGCCGGGCCAAGCCGCGAGGCCGGTCGACTACGCGCTGACGCTGGTCGCGCGGGCTGGCATCGAGCCGGCGCCGCTGCTGGCGGCCCGGTAGCCCGAGGAGAAGTCCGGTGATCGTACTGGCCGCGGACGTGAAGTCCTGGATCGACACCGACCTGGCCTGGGGCGACCAGTCTGTCCGCCAGCTGATCCTGCTGGCCGCCATCGTGGGCGGGATCGGGCTGCTTATCGGCACGCGCGGGAACTTCACCCGGGCGATCAAGTACGGCGTGATCGCGGCGATCTTCCTCGGCATCCTGTTCAACCTCGACGGGGTCGCCGCCATGATCGGCACCTGGTTCACCCATTGACCGCGCCGAAGAGCCGCGGCGATGCCTGGTCGGCCGCTTTTGCACCGGGTCGCGGCGGTTTCCGCGGATGTTCGGCTGGACGCTAACCCGCACGCCGTGCGACGGGGGAAGCGGACGCGCTCGGCTGACGACACTAGGCAACTGTGTGTTCGACGAAGGCGGCCGGACCGACCCGGCCGAGGACCGGCAGGGTTGGGGACCGCCGGGATTGTTGAACCGCCGGTTCGTCAAGTGCGTGACGCCGGACGACGACGAGCCGGGCGCCACCTACCAGGCCTTCCTCGGGCTGGCCGAAATGCCGCGGGCGTTTACCTTTCCTGGGCACGGCTGGTCGACGTCGGGTTCGGTGTCGACTACGCGCTGCGGATCACCGCCCGCTCGAACGAGGGACGCCCGTGCTACCAACCGCCGCCGGACATCCGATGAGTTGCCGTTGCAGTAGTCCTGTCGTCTATTCAGACCATTGGGTGCTGGCGCTCACGGTTTACCGCACAGTCCGGAGGGTCGCCGACGGCTAGTTCGCCGCACCAGGGCAACCTGCCGCGACCTGGACTGCCTGCAGTCCTCCGATCCTATGATCGAGCTGGCGCTCAACGGTTCGAGGAGGCTGGTATGGCCGAAAAGCCTGGACTCGCAGCACGGCAGAACAGCAAGCGAATTCTTGACCTGCATCGCGCGATAGCGGTGGCTCACCGGCATGCTCAGCGGGCCCACGCGACCGCGCTGGCAACGTCTATGGCCGTGGCTGTCCTCGGTGTGCTCGCGCGGGTCGTGCCGACCACCGTTCCGGCCATTAGTCTGGCGGGCGCGCTCTGGACGGCGGTCTACACTATGGTGCTGGCCCCGTGGGCAGCGCGCTACCAGCGAGTCAGCGCAACCTTGCAGGAGATGCTCGACACCGAACTCTTCGAGCTACCCTGGAACCGGGTGGCAGTCGGCGAACGGATACCAGAGGATCACGTGAGCGACCTCAAGAACCGTTACCGCGGTGATGAGTCACGCCTGCGCGACTATTACCTGGTCGCCGCCGTCGCTTCGCCCTACGACGTCTGGTTCTGCCTGGAGCAGAACCTCGCCTGGGGCTCCAAGGTCCGCCAGCGCTACGCACAACTGCTGCTGGGCGTCGCGGTGTTGTGGACCATTGTCGGGTTCGGCGTCGGTTTCGCCGCAGGACTGCGAATCTCAGATTTGGTCAGCGGGTGGTTCGTGCCGTCACTGGGCCTGTTGTTGTTGTGCCTGGACACCTATCGGGCTCAGATGTCCAATACCCGTGAGCGCGCCCGGGTGCGCGACATTGCGGCTGCGGCCCTCGCCGACCCGGAGACGCTTGCAGTCACCGGCCCGGCCTTGGAGGACCTCGTGCGTCAAGTACAGGATGCGCTGTTCCAGGTTCGTCGGCAGCAACCCCGCACGCCGGTGTGGTTCTTCCGCCGTTTCCACGATAGGGACAAGCGTGACTTCGAGTATCGCATGCGGTTGCTCGAGGAACAGGTCAAGTTGCATGCGCCGGATTGAACTCTCACGGCTTCCGGCCAGTACCAGTCTGGTGGCAGACGTGCGACACTAGCAGGCACGTCACTGTCGGGACCGCGGGCGGCCTGCCCGTCGGGGACAACGCGAGGTACCTCGTAATGGCTGAGCCGGATCCGCTCGCGGAGGCACTCGGTCAGGGCCCAGCGGATGCTGTCCGGCGAGCACTGGCGCAGCGAAATCAGATCATTACCAGAGACAGCACCGAGTGGACCGCTTCGGGCTACACCGGAGCGGTACTGGCTGCAGTCGTGGTGGCCTACGACCAGGCGGACCATTCCCGACCGGTGCGCTGCATCGCCAAGGTGAGCCCGGCAGCCACGAGCCGACCGGAAAGTGCCCGTCACGCTGCGGCCCTGCGGCAGTCATTCCGGCAGGAGTTCGTCCGCCGGCACCTCGTGGACGTGCCGTTCGATCCGGTGGAGTGCCCCGGTGGCGAGATCGTCAGCTTCCAGGGGATTGCCGGCGAAGGCCACCTCAAGCGGCTGCGGACCCTGGCGAGGTTGCGTGGCACAGATCTCGCCGACGCCTGTCGCGCCATTCGCGCTGCACTGCTCGAGGACCACACCGGCGCCGCCTACCACGCAGCACAATCGACGATTCCGGAGCTCCTGCGGCTAGAGCTACGCGGCCGCCTCGACGACTGGGTTGTTCCCCCCACGTTCCCTCGGATCTCGACAGACGAGGATGGGACACTGCCCAACCCTCTGGCGCTGGCCCTCGAAGTCGCGCCGGTCACCGTAGCGCCGCAGACCTACTTGACCGGACGCAGCCACGGCGATCTTCATCCCGACAACGTACTGGTGCTGACCACGCCCATTGAGACCGTGGAACCAGGCAAATTCTGGTTGATCGACCTTTCCGCGTTCGAGGATACCGCACCGCTAAGCCGCGATCCGGCAACGCTGCTCGTGTCGATTCTGGCACATCGAGTCGAACGACTCGCTTCGGCGGAGCGCAACGTGCTCCTGGAATACATCCTCAACCCGTCGCAGTGGCCAGCGGGCTCACCAACCGACTTGGTGTCCGTCATCGAGGCGCTGCGTGAGCCCGGCGGCGCGCCGTTCGCCCAGGACGGTTGGGGGGAAGCTTGGGAGGAACAACTGCGGGTCTCGGTGCTCGCTGCCGCGCTGCTCCATACCACCTACGATTCCGTCGGCCCGGAGGGGCAGTGGTGGTGCCTGCGGCTGGCCGCCCGACTGGCTGCAACCCTGACGACCGCCCAATCCGAGGAGGAACCGCTGCGGGTGACCCCGGCCGTCTTCGGTCCGGATCGACCGACGGAGCGCCGTGCCTCATCACGATTTCACGAACCGGAATCGTTAATACAAAAACAGAAAATCGTCAACCAAAAGGAAATCAGGGAAGATCTCCGTGCGGCCTTTCTTGGCACAGGGCCCGCCGTGATCGTGGTGCACGGCACGGCGGGCGTCGGAAAGTCGACGCTGGTCGCCGAGGCTGCCGCTGCGGTGCGGAACGCGGGGGTGCAGGTGTTCGAGCATGACGCCGCCGGGGTCGTGCGGCCTGACGCGATGACCCTCATCGAGGACATCGAGGCTTGTGCTGCACGGGATGCACCGGGGCGTCCCGATGAGGCACCCCCGGCCCGGCTCGACACAGCCTTGGACGCACTCGACGCGCCGCTCGCCATCATCATCGACCAAGCTCAGGTATTGCTGGACCGCCAGGCAGGGACCGTCGCCGACGAGGAATTCGACGATGCCCTGGAGGTGTTGTCGCAGGCGCCGACGCGGCGCGCCAGGGCGGTCCTCGTGACTCGAGATGTACCCAAGTCAGCACGCTCCAACACGTGGCCCGACAACGCATGGCTCATCCACGTCCAAGGCCTGCGAGAGCCGCATTTCAGCCAGTACCTTCTGTGGCTCGACCCGGCCGGGTACGCCGGACTGACGGGTCTAGAACACACTGTCCGCGTGATGTTGCGCGATCGTTTGCAGGGCAACCCGATGTATGCGACCGTCGCCAACGACATTGTTTCCTCGCTTGACGGAGAATACGGTGCTGAGGCGCTGGCGGCGAAAATAGGGAAGCTTTCACCTGGGAAAGTGCCGCAGTTCCTTGCCGATCAGCAGAGGCGGCAGCTGCCTGACAAGACCAAGTTAGTGCTGGCCGCACTCGCCGCATTCGGAACACTGGTCGAGGCTGCTACGGTCGCTGCCATCCTCCAGCATCGAATCGCTGAAGAGAACGTCGCGGAAACGCTTCGAAAGCTGGCGATGCGGCGTCTGATCACAGTGGCAGGCGACCATTACTGCATCCCGGCCGGCGACCCCCTCCAGCTTCTGGAGGCGCCGCCAGTCAACCCCGAGGATTGGCAGGACATGCTGTTCAATGCCGCGAAGCAGTTGGGATTCAAGCGTAAGCTTCCCGTCGACGTACACGACGTCGACGATCTCGACATGTACTTCGCCGAGATCGATGTATGGCGGCGCGCCAGGCTGTACGGACCTGCCTACGAGCTGATTCAGCGCACCGACATGCTACTGAGGCGATGGGACCTGGAGCTCCGGCTCTTGCCGCGACGTGAAGCAATAAGGCAACTCCTGGACGACCCCATCCATCAGATGGACAACTACAACGCCCTCGGCGACCTTTATGCGAGTCGGCGCCGCTTCTCTGACGCCGCCGGTGCGTTCAAGGAAGCGTTGGAGATCGCAGTCCGCGTCGACGACAGGCAGAACCAGTTGCGGATCGAGACCAATATGGCCGCCATGCATTGGGAGGCGGGCGAAACCGAGAAGTCTGAGAGGCGTTTTCGCAGAGCGTTGCACGCGGCTGAACTGTTCGGGGGAGCCACGGATCGCATGAGCGCGCTGGAAGGGCTCGCCGACTGCCGTCGCCGCTGGGCGGACTACACCTCAGCGATTCCACTGGCCCGGCAGGCGCTGTCGATCGCGCAGAGTGCCGGGTCGGATCGCGCGGTCAACCTGGCGCTGAAGCTGGCCCGGTGGTACGCCGAGACCAACGACCTGTCCGGGGCTGAGCGGCTCATCGCCGCGGCCGAAGCCGACGCGGTCGAACACGCGGATGAGGCTCTGCGTACGGCATGCGTCGACGGGCGGGCCGACCTACTGCTGCTCACCGAAGGCCGTGAGGCCGAGGCGCTCGAGGTGGCCGAGGCCGCCTTCTTCGCAGCCCGACGCTTACGCACCCCGTTCATCCAACTACAGGCGCAAACAACGCGGTGCATGGCGTTACTGCAGCGCGATGATCTCGACGAGGCGGGTAGGGCAGTCGAAAAGGCCGACCGGCATCGACGCAGAGGTCGATCGCTTGTCGTCCTCGCACTCCGTGCGCTGGTAGCCGCACTGGCTGGGTACACCGGTGAGGCGGACCGGCATTTCGAGCAACTGCGGGCCGAGGCCGCTGGGCGTCACCGCCGCGACTTGCGAGATGTCGGTGCGCTGCAGTTCCTCGGGTACGCCCGTTCTTGGCCGGCTCTGACGGACGACGTGGCCCTGCGCGAGGCGGCCGACTATTTCCGCAGAGCCCGCGCGCAAACGCGACCCTCCGCCCCCGGCGTTGAAGTGCGGTTGGTGTACCTCGTACGGCGGCTGGCGGAAGGTCACCGCCAGTCCGGCCGTCTGCAGCCGATCCTCGACGCGATCACCGGTTCTCTATGACCGAGCCGGACGCACCTTGGTTGCGCTCAGCCATCCGAGATCGTGCGCTCGCATGATCGCTTGCATCCGGGAGCTGACCCCCATCTGCTGGTACAACGTCTGTAGCAGCCGGTACATCGCTCGTTCCGAGTATCCGGCGTCGTCAGCCAGCTGTGCCACCGTTGTGCCGGCGGCGAGCTGACGCAGCCACGTTAGCTGATTCTCCGCCGGCACCGCATGTGCATCCGGTGCTGCGCGCCCACCGGAAACAAGCGCGGCCGCGACCGCCGTCGGCAGTACCGCCTGCCCCTCAATCGTCGCCTCCACGGTCCGCAGCAGTGCTGCGGCTGTGGCCTGGCGCGGCAGCACTGAGCGGGCCCCCGCACGAATCGCCCGGACTCCCGGTCCAGTACCAGCCTCCTCGACTAGCGCAATGACGGCCGTCCGAAGCGCCGCTCTACAAAGCCGCTCCAGTAGTTGCCAATCTCGCTCTGCGCACAGCGTGAGCAGGACCACCGCCGATCGCGTCTGTTGCGCCCACGAGTGCGGATCCGGGGGTTCCTCCACGACATATCCGGCAATCGACAGTACAGCGGCGACGCCCTTCTGGAAGATCGGCAGAGGATCAAGGACAGCGACATGGACCGCCACAGCCGGAGAACCTCCCACGCGCAACAAAGACCTCAGTTGGCACATCCAGGATCGGCGCACGAACCAGGCCATCCCGACGATCCGACAGGTTTCTGCACGTCCCGGTCATGTTCCTACCACTCATCGGTCGTGGACCTGCGCGGCGCATTCTCCCTAGCGTCGAACTGGAGAGATGGTTGAGGGAGGTCACTGTGGTTCTCGACGACGACATCGGCAAGCGCCTATACCGACCAATCAAGCGCCACAACCGCCAGAACATCTCGATGGACTTCACCGACGCGATGGTACGGCTGATCATCGATACGATCGATGAGTGCCCCGGAGACTGGGGGCCGAAGGCCATCCATCAGGCGATCCGCTATCGCGGGCGGCACGACGTGCCCGAAGATCTAGTCCGCAACGTCATGAACGCGATGCGTCCCAGCGATCTGCCATACTGAATCCGCACCTGGAGAGGAGAGCCTGCCGCACGCTCTCTTGCCGCGGCACGAATGCTCGGCACTCACGTCAGCGCGGTGCTGGCGATGTGGTACGCGGGCCGCCAGCGGAAGCATCAGAGTCTGCCGGACCGCCACCGACGTCGTGGCCAATGCGAGCACGATCAGTGCCGGCAACGGAGTGGACGTTGCATTGGCAACGCTTCGGTTAGTGGACCAAGGTTGGGCTGTGGCGACAGCTGCGCGCTGCTGGACGAACTCGGCAGCCAGGGCCTGCTCGACTGGAGCCGCGTGATCGTGGACGGTGCCTGCGTACGCGTGATAAAGGGGCTCCGTGACCGGTCCCAGCCCGGTAGGCGCGGCAAGCCCGGCTCGAAGATCCACACCCTGTCCGACCGCTCCGGGCTGCCGCTCACAGTCGCCGTCTCCGCGGCCAACACTCACGACTCCCACGCCCTCAAGCCGCTGGTGATGGCGATCCCGGCAACAAAGTCCCGCCGCGGTCCGCGGCGGCGTAAGCTGGTTAAGCTGCACGCCGACAAGGCCTACGACCAGCCCGAGTTGCGGCGCTGGGTCCGCGACCGCGGCATCAAGGTCCGGATCGCGCGTAAAGGCATTGTGAGTCCAAGGACAAGCTCGGCAAGCATCGTTAGGTTATCGAACGAACCATGGCCTGGCTCACCGGATACCGGCGCTTGACCCTGCGCTACAAACGCAAAGCCGAACACTTTCTCGCCTTCCTCATCCTCGGAGCCAGCCTCACTTGCTACAAGAAACTCCGCAAACTCACCGCATGAGACAAGCTCTTAGCATAACTGCATTGCTTTCTCGATCTTCTCTACCAGCTTTGCTACCCGGCTTTTCTCAAGGGTGCCGTAGCAAAAGGTCTGCATGTCTACCTTGTCTCCACCTCCTGCGGGGTTGTCGAGCACTTCAGTGGACTTGCCGTTCACCGTGAACTTGAGGACACCTGGACCACTGAATCCGGGTGGATTGTTACTGATGTTGGTGATGGCGCTAATGGGAAAGCTGTTCGCCTTTTTGTCGCCGAACATGCCTTTCTTGATGTCGGCACGGATGGTGACCGTTGACCCGTTGAAGGTGATCTTTCGTCGGCGAGAGCTGGCTTGGCTGATCATGGATCGACTCCGGGGGACGGGGACAAGTATTCTGTCACGATCCCCGATCCATTGGCTACATCCTGAGCAAGCAGCGTCCAACTGGGGCCCACTCGGGGCTGCTGGCTGTCCTCGGGCTTGGCCAGCATCGGCTGTACCCACTCTGGCACGCGCTGCGCCGTCTTGGGCAGCCACGTGGACCTCCGTCCCGACGTCGAGGTCGCGGGAGTGGTTGTTGAGGATGCACGCCTCGTCGAGGAGGTCGTGTAGGAGCTGCAGTCAGGTCGTCGAGGCGGACGATCCGTCGGCCACCCCCAGTTCAGGACCCGCCGGGCGGGAACGTTACCGGCTACGAGGCACGTCGGGGTGCGGGTGACTTCGCCGCGGTCGGTGCATCGGATGATGTCGCCGACGGTGTCGAGCACTGCGGCCGGTGTCGCCTCGGATCGCACCAGGCCAGCGAGGGCGCGGGTAATCTGCCCGGCCACGATTTCATGCGTAGGGGGCGGGGTTTAGCCTGGGCGTCGTGGAGGCGCTGGCGGACTTCGGCCGCCTGACATGGGTAGCCGGTGTCGTTGTAGACGGCGGCGGACTCCTGCCAGTAGACCCTGCTGCGCGCCTGGCCGCCGGGTGGGCAAGGGTCGAGGGGCGCCTCGGCGGATCGCATCGTCGAGTCGAAAGATACATAGTCAGCAGCGTTCCCCAGGCAGTCCAGTCGCCGCGGTCGGGGTGACGTGCCTATGAGCGTCCGTAGCTGTGGCGTTGACCTGATTTGGGTGCTCGATCAACCGAGCCTGAGCGTTGTGGTTAGCGAGCAAGATATCCACGATCTTTCAGCCTGGACCGTACGGCCGTTGGTTGCTCAGATTCCTGATTGATTAGGTGTGGCTAACCTCTTAGGGGCTAAATGTTGTTGCTATCGAGCAAGATCGTCCTCGGACACTCAATTACCTACGGATCCACGGATCCGCAGGAGCGTCTCTATGCACGTACATGGGCGCTGCATCCCGCTGACAGCGGCTTCTCGGTGTATGCCGAGCACGCGCCGTGATGGTCCTTGACGTCGTCCGCTCGGCGATCCGCTGCACCGCCAATTTGGAGTTCTGCCTTCGTGGCCGCAGACGTCTAGCCCTCGACGACGATGGGCATTCACCGACATCGAGCGTACCCTCGACTGAGGACTTTCAGCGAAGCACCTTTGATTCATTTCACATAACACCGTCAACTCCGCGGAAGTGGTCGCGATGTCCTTCAGCGCCTGTCATCGAAACATGTACTAGCTGGGCCCACATGCCTTGCCGGGCCACTTCACGGAACGCACGTTCAGCGTCCAACTCGTGAAACACGCCGAAGACGCAGCCTCCCATGCCACTGCCAGTTATCTTCGCGCCGACAGCGCCGATACGCAGCAGGCTTGAAACGCAGCTTTCCAGCGCAAAATTGCTGACCCGCATATCGTCCCGCAACGTCGCATGGGCGGCTGTAATCGAGTTGCCGAGATCTACTATATCAGGCTCGGCTGATGACAGAATCTGACCAAGTTGCGTCACCAGCGCCCGTGTCTTGGCGACATAGCGGGCCACGCCGGCATCTGCTGCAGCCTGGCGCGCCCTTTTCCATGTGATCACGTCACTCGTGTTACGGGCTATCCCGGTATTAATCACCAATAGCCGGGCGGCTCGCGGCCAGTTGAGCAATTCTAGCGTGTCGACACCTGATTCACTACACGACACACGGGAAACACCTCCGACCGCGCAGGGTGCGTAGTCCATCGGCCCCACCGTACGCGCCGCTAACCGATACTCAGCCTGCCAACCCAACCGCATCAGATCCTGTGCCCCAATCCCTGGGGCACATGCCGCCAGCCCGGCCACGCACAAAGCGGCACTACTTGCTAGCCCAGCACCGGCAGGCACGTCTGACTTGATGGTAATTCTATACGGCCACTCTCCGTCGGCACGATCGCAGCCATAAGTAGCACAAATCGCCGGCAATTTTGCCCAGGAGAAGGTCGGCAGCGACCATGCGTCGATGGCTCTGGTTGCCCCGATGAACGCGCCCGAGGCCGAAATCTCGAACGGGGCCGGCCTACTGGCCCAATCGCAGCGGTAGTCGACCCTCAGATTAATCGCCGCCTGTATCGACGCACCGCCCAACCAGTCCAGATCCTCACCGGCTAGGCAGACTCGCGCCGGTGCTGACGCCTGCCCTGAGCGAGTCTGGTGCGGCTCAGTCTCCACCACGTGGACCACACAGCGTATAGGTCTCCAAGATGCTCCAATGAGGCTCGTATGGTTTCTTGATGACCAGGGCGATTTCCGTGACGTCGATTGGTTCGAGGTAGCCGTCCATAAACAGATCAGCAACCGTTTCGATAAGTCGTGCCATCAACTGCGGGTCAGTCGGTCCCCTGCTGAGCAATGTAAAATGCGGCATCATCGCATTGAGAATGAAGGGGGACCCGTACCGCTCAAGCATCAACTGCGACCGAACATCTTCTATTGGAATCTTCTTCGTTGTACGACCGCTTAGAAAACTCGATGACACTGCAAGGCTGTAGACCCTAGATACCAACTCGTGGTGGAGGGCCTCCATAACGCCAGAATCGTCACCGGCGCGGATGATCACGGCTCTCGGGTCCTGCGGACTCTGGACGACGGATAGACGATTCAGCTGGAAGCGTGGGTATTGCTCTGCCAGGTGTTTCAGGTCCGCCCTTATTCTCTCAATTTGACCTTCGCTTGAAAATAGGAGTGAATCAGCCAATGTGGCATGTGTACCATAATCGACTGCCTCGCCAACATAACGCCTCAGTTGTTTAACCTTGGCATTCGCTGCGACAGTGCCAGCAGTCCAGATATCATAGCCGAGTATCGACGATGCCAGCTCGTAGAACTTTTGCCCAGGAGGTGGAATGATGTAAACGGCAGCAGATATCCAGTCAGGCGCGAAATGGCTGCGATTTCTTCGCCGAGCTATTATATCTGCCGCCGGAGAGGAGTCTTTTATTACACGGTTAGCATTGTCGACAAAGAATTTGACCTCGTCAGATCCGTCGTTTACGAAATGAAACATGGGGCTCGCGTTGCCAAGCACCTGATAGCCGTACGGATAAACGAAAACATCATTATCGAAGATCAATGTTGCAAACGTCGGATAGTTGTCGAAGAGTCGAAGCTCGATATTCTCGTGCGAGCCGTCGATCTTTAGCCTCTCGACAATCATCCGAGCATACCTGTCTATTCCTGATGAATGCACGGTAGGGTGATTCGCGCCCATTTGCTCTTCAATCATTCGCCCCTGAACGCCCGGACTGTGAGTGTTTCCCATGCAGATCATCACTCGCGCACCGCGATCCCTCCCTGCTCTCATCAGCGACTCAAGTAGATGATTCTCCCACAATAGATTCACGCCATTGGCAACCAGTGTAATACGCGATGCGGTCGCCATGAGTTCCTCAGCCTTCGCAAAGAACTCTGAATGCTGACTCCGTGGATATATGTTGATAAGTGGACTATCGAGGAGGCCTTTAGTCGAGTTTTTCGGATGGACATCCCCCCGCTGCAATCGAAACAGCTGATAGAAAAGCGCGAGCACAGCGGCGGCAACCTCTATCAGAAACCCTTTGATCAACAAGGACTGGTCCTCAACTGAGGCCGGCGTGCGGCCAAAGAAAGTTGCCCACGCTATCAGTACAGATGTTAGCGTGAAAAGGCCAACAAACACGCTGAATATAACCCACCGCATCGTGTTTCGCTGCTCACGCTCACCCATAATTCTCCTTTAGCAACCAACTGAAAAACAACAACAGTTACGTGAGCATTCAAGCGCACCCTAGATAAATGGATCGTAGTCCAAGATAGTCTCAGGCGTGGCTGCGTCATCGGACTTTCGCATATCGAGAATTGCCAAATTTGACTCGTGGCGAATACAGTGGAAGCCACATGACTCGCTTGGCCGAATTGCTGAAGCAACCTCCTTCTATCGTTCGCTATGCCACATTTCCGACAGTGACTCGTTGATCGGGTCGCCATAGTGAGCCACACTACTACCGCGATGGTAGGGGCAAAAGTATGCACCAGCTGGCGTAATCAAGGTGCGCAACTCAGCGATCGGGCAGGAATCGTAACTTTTAGGTTGAACTCCGCGCTCGGCGCCCTCTACGACGTCCAGAGTTTGTTGCTGAAGTACTTGAAAGGAATTGTCTTCAAGCTCCGCCAACCTGTCACGCTCGTCAGTCAACAGCCGTATTAACGACTCGCGATGTCCTTTGACATAATGGCCCATGTCATGTTCAGGTTTCACCTCGAAGTAGTCGCAGCCAATCGCTTTGGCAAGTCGGGCTGCAGCGAAGATCTCGTTGAAATTGGTAACTGCAACGGTGCCATCAGAGTGCGGCCGCGCCATCGCCAAGAAAGAATATCCGAGGGTGCCCTGCTTGCGCTTGGCAAGAAGTTCCATATTGCGCACCACGTCATCGAATGCGATCCGGCCACTGCGACTGGGCCGAAACTTCGCGTAGGTCGCCGCGGTAGCGGCGTCCACAGATACACGTGTCCACGACACAAGGGGCGCGATTACATTGAGATGTTGGTGCAGTTGAGTGCCGTTCGTTGTGAGCCCGATGCGCACGCCGCCATTGTGGAGAGCTGTTATCAATTCGTCTATGCCGGTGTGAAGCAAAGGTTCTCCTCCGCCGATCAAGATCACCCCTGCGACTCTAAGCTCGACCATTTCATTAGTCAGCTCTAGTATCCGGTCTCGCGAGAATCTGCCAGCGTTTAGAACGCTGACACTAATACATTCCGGGCATGCGAGGTCGCAGTAGGAAGTGGGATCCAGTTCCACAACAAGAGGGGATTTCGGGTGATTCCCCCGGATCACCTCGACCAGATGCTCACGCACTCGTACTTGGCGAAGCTTCGCGGTCAGGTCCAACGGATTACGCCGGATCATCGAGCGCGCCATGCTGACACCCTTCGCTCAGCGACAGGTCAAGGACATCATGCCACGCCATAGGCCGTCTCCCGCCGTATTGGCGAACCCTCCCCGGCACCTTCTGAGCGCGGATCAGGCCGAACGCTACTGTCCCTCCTTGTAGGATTATCAACCTCGTGAGTCAGTCAGCTACACTGGTCAACTCACCTCTGTGTCGACCCAACGCTCCGGTCGACCTGGTCGCCTTGGATGTGGATCGGGTGCGGACGTTGCGGAGGCGGCCCGCTGAGGTCTACTGGTCGACCTCAACGGAGACGAAGCGGCTAGCGATGCCTCGGAGAGGTGCTTCTGCGGGGCGGGAAAATACGTTGATTCTGTCGTAGTACGTAGCTACCACCGAACGGTCCGTCAGTTGCCGCCAATTGGAGGAACGCGCAGGTGTAGGCGAATGGCTAGGGTGGCCAGGGCTCACCGCGACGACGGGTGTCAACTGCTGTTGGTTCGGCGTCGACCACTGCAGCACCTGGGCCCAGCTCGTGGATTGGACGGCACACTTCTCGACGAAGAGCTGGGTTCTGCGACGAGTGATCGCGTGTCAGGAACCCGCGCGACCGCGCCGACGTCGGTCCAGGACCGCCAAGACGGCGCAGATCACGGCCGCCCCGCCGACGACGGTGCCGATGGCCGTCTGCTGGGTTCGTGCATCCCGGCAAGCTTCGATCCTCTGATGCGCTTCCTCCGACACGAGTACCTGACTGGAAGGTGCGCCGCCACCGAGCAGACGGTTGATGTCGTCGGACCAGGAGAACGTGTTGCCGCAAGAGAGCGGGGCGCCTGACGTCGAGATGGTCGCGTCCAGGGTCAGCGCCCAGCAGGCTGCGAATGCCAAGGCTGCGGCGACAATGCCCAACCACAGACTCACGCGCATGCCAAGATCATATCCTGACGCGGGCGCGCCACTCAGCTTGCTCGTTCTTGGAGAGTTGTGGCGGGTCTGCCCTTGAGTCGGCCGGGCCACGATGCGCTTCATGCAGTGCACGTGCTGTCGCGCGTGCGGTCAGGATTCCTCGCCTGGCTGGGCGAGTTCGATCGCGCGGTCGCGACCGGATGGGAACTGTCATCAAAATGTCCACTCGTTCTGAGCGAACTGCCAATTAGTCCCAGATGTGTGCCTTGACCTCGCCGAACGTCGAGCGACGCGCCTGCGGCTCGAGTCCGTAATGATCTGCGGATGCAATTTGCAGTCGGCGACATCCGCCGATTGTCGTGCACGGAACGTATTTGATCAGCTACGGTCGCATGTGCGGCTGACTCGGTCGGACCGGTCGATCCACCACCGGTCTCAGGAGGTCAGCTCGGGCGATCTTCGGCGTGTCGGGAGCCGGATCGTTGGGCACGCAGCGCTGAGCGGGAGGGGTTCACGCGGCCGTGGCACAATCACACACAGGCGTCAGTCCGTGGCTGGCAGAGGTCGATGTAGAGATGCGAGATGCCGGTGGCGCTTCACCTGCAGGCACCTCAGGCGTCGGGCTCAGTCTGTCACCCGAGGAAGCGCAGGCTGTGCTGTCACAGGCGCAGAACGCCCTTGCGAAGCTCCAGCAACTGCAGCGGCAGACAGAGGCGCTGAAGCAGGTCCAGCCGGCGGCCGATGATCCCGCCAGCCTCGCCTACAACGCGCGCCTGGTAAACAGCCAGGGAGTCTTCTGCCTGGCAGGTGATCACGTCAGCTCGGAAGCAACCCATCTGAATGCGCTGGTCGAGAAGATTCAGGAATCCTTCCGGATGATCAACGGACGTGATTCCGCAGCGGCACACGACATCGGTCAGACGGGAACGCCGAAGGGTGGTGTCGCGGGATGAATCGTCGGCTGGCTTCCGTCGTAGCGGTCTCCGTTGCGGGTTTTGCTGTCGCATGCTCCGGCCAGGGCGGACTCGGCGAAACGTCGGGAAGGGCATTACCCGCTCCTGCTGGACAGAACGCCTCAGCTCCGGGTCTGCCGTTCGCCGGGGCGCCCCGGGTGGCCGACCCGTTGCCGCAGTCTGTCCTGGCCGGCGATCCCTGCGCGGACGCGCTCACACCGGATCAGGTCGTCGCTGCCGTGGGAGCTTCTGTCTACGGGCAGCGCGAGGATCTCGCGGAAGTCGGCCCGGCGTGTGCGTGGTCCAATCGTGACACCGGGGGCGCCGTCGGAGTCTCGTACACGCTCAACACCCACGTCGGGCTCAGCGGTGTCTACGCGAACACGAAACCGAAATCGGCGTTGTGGCGGGAGCTGCCGACGATACAGGGCTTCCCCGTTGTCGCGCATGCCGGGACCAAGGGTGGCACGATTCCCGCCGGTTTCTGCCAGGCTAGCATCGGCCTGGCGGACACCCTTTCGGTCGATGTCAGCCTCACCTTGGGATTGAGCAAGAAGGACACCGAGGACGCATGCAGCCTGATCTCTCAGATCGCTGACATGACAGTCGCGACGCTGAGAGCAAAGGCAGGTTCCTGATGTTCCCCTTTGACCAACTCGGGCGTGCCGCGCACGTCGTGGCACGCGAGGCAGAACACGCAAGAACTGCTCTGGTGCACACTGCCCAGGACGCGATCGGCTGGGCGGGTGATCTGTTCTCCGGTGATGTCGGTGTTCACGCCATGCCGGTCCCGGCCGTCGTGCAAAGCGTCATGGCCGGAGACGGCACAAGCTGGACCGAGAGCGGCATCACGTCCGAGAGTACGGCGGCAGGGCATCACGAGATCGCTGCCGGGCTCACTGCGATGCAGAACAACCTGGAGCCGGCCTGGACAGGCGGTGGTGCGAACCGTGCCTACATGCAAATCAGAGCCTTCAGCGATCTGATCGATCGCGCGGCGCTGACGCTGAGTTCCAACGCCAGCAACGTGAGCGACGCCGCCTACGGGTTCAAGCTGGCCCAGCAGTCCATGGAGCCGATGGGTGACCCGCCCGACAAATCCTTCTTCGACGTCGCGACCCCCTGGGACACCGACACCGAGGACGCCATTGAGGCCTACAATGCGAAGGCCGAGAAGAACCTCGGCATCTACAACACCTACGCCCAACACCTCGACATACAGGGCCAGGGACTGTCCGGCGACTACGGTCTGTTCACGCCTGAGCTGGACGATCCTGCCGAGCGCATTCCGACCGATCTGCGCGGCGTCACCGATGATCGGTCGGAACGCGGAACCGGAAAGACCGCTCATGCGACCGAGGATCGAACAACGACGGAGACGCCGTCCACGGAAGACGACCACGCGAACAACACGACCGAGGGCGTGGACTCGCGCGCTACCACTGGATCCAGTAGCGGCGACGACGTCGACAGCGGGAATCCGCACAACCTCGTCGCCCCACAGCACGACCGGACGGAGGCCGCCGGACTTACGGCATCCGAACTCGAGCCTGGTGGGCGAGGGATGAGCGGGCTCGGCTTGGCCCAGCAGCTCGGACGAGGCGCTGGCGTCCAGCTGCCAGATTCCGGCGATCTGCCGTTCGTGGGCGTTCCTCGGTCGACTGCTTCTCCTGGGTCGAACCGAGGCCTGGTCGAAGGCGGAGCTGGCGCGCTGGCCAGAGGGCCTCGCGGGGGAGCGGAGCGAACAGCAGCGGGTTCCCGTGCTGGCGGCAGTGCCCGCGGTGTCGGCTCTCGCGGGGCCGGGGGTGTGGCGCCTGCGGGGACTACGCGTGGCTCGTCGGAGGATGACGAGCATCAGCGCAAGTACGTCCGCGACGATGCGAGCGCGTTCGCCGTCGATGACGACGAGCTGGTCGACCCCGATACCGGCTTCGGCCCGGTTCAGCCGACCATCGGTACCTGACGCACTCCGTGCACGCCGGCAACGGCCTTCCCCGCCTGTCGTCCCGCATCACGGAGCGTGTGTCGTGGCTGTCATCGACAGACCCATCATCCTGCCCAAACTCGCCTTCCTGACCGCCTGGAGCATGCTCGCGGTCGGGGACCTGCCGCCGGCGTTCGGCACCAACCTGCACCACTGGACGAGCGCGGACGGCCGACGCGAGCTCGAGGTCAGAGCCATGGCGGCGCTGACTGACCTCGGCCTGGCCCGCAACAACCGGCTCAACGGCCTGTGGCGATCGACCGCCACGGTCCTCGCCGGGGCCGGCCGGGAGTACTACTCCTTCAGCACCTTCCCCGACGGGCGAGCCTGCTCGGTGCTCGTCGCGGCTCGCGGGGGTGATGCCCTCCGTGTCGTCGTCGACGACAACGTCGTGTCCCTGGAACCCATCGAGGACAAGTGGTTCGCGACCGCGCTCCTGGACACCCTCCCGGAGGTAGCCGCCGCGGTGATCCCGCGGGCCGTCGTGTCGCAGGCTGCCTACGAGGGCCGGCCGGCGGCCGGTGAGACGGATGCCCGCGACCTCGAACGCCTCCAGGACGCGATGCGGCGACCGCGCCAGGCCGTCCACCAGATCTACGTCGCTCGCCGACGTGACGACGGCGAGCGGATCCGAAGCATGCCGATCACCGCGATCGACATCGAAGAAGCCGGACGGCTGCTCGTCTACACCGACGCCGGCGACAACATCGTCATGATCCCCGCGACCGCCCGCGATTTCGTGGCCACCCTGAACAACACCTACGCCGACCTCTAAAATCGGCGGCGCGCCGTCAGCGGGGGAGAGCGGCCAGTACTCCTTCGGCAAGTTGTCTGGCTTTGGCGCACGAGGCGGTGACGGGCTCGCCGGCGGGTCCGTTGTACAGGGTGCCGAGCCCTTGGCCGTCGGCGATGTCGACGATGATCTGACACGAGGTGAAGCTGCCGTCGGTCCCGGTGCTCAGCACCCATTCACCGGCCGGGTACCCGGCCGCCGATGTTGCCTTGACCTGGCTGCCGGGTCCGCTGACGAGCGGCAGCGGCTGTGCCTTGGGGTAGAAGCGGACTTCGGCCGCGGCAGACAGGGGCGGGCCGCTGGTGAACCGGCATTGCGACTGATCGCCCGCGGTGACGAGCACGGTGTCGTGGCCGTCCTGGGGTTTCACCAGGCCCAGTTGTGCCGCGAGGGCAGCGGGTACGCCCGAGCAGGGGGTGGCGAGGTAGCGGGACACGTCGAGCTGGGGGCCGGTGATGGATGGCGGCGTCGACGACGTGGATGGCGTTGGCGGGTCGTCGGGGTCGGTGCAGCCGGCCACGACCACGGCGAACCCGAGCCCGGCCAGTGCGATGCCGCGGATCTTGTCAGCCATCGAGGCGCCTTTGAAGCGGGGTACCGGGGCCGACGACACCGGCCGGGCTCTGCCGCTCGACCAGTTTCCGGTGTTCCTCCTCGACCTTCGAGCCGAACCCGCCGGCCGGGCGGTCGGTCGAGGAGAAGTCCTCGTAGTGAAAGGCCGGGGAGTTGACGACGATCGTCGGTGGCAGCGGGGCGAACAGCTCGTTCTTCTCACCCAGGAGGTCCCGTTCCGCGTTTTGGACCTGGGCCAGGGCGCCGTGGACGATGTCCTGGTAGCTGGTCAACACCTGGTCCTTACCGGTCTTGTAGCCGGAGGCGACCTCGGCGAACTTGTCCCCGTCCACGGCCAGCTGCAGGCCCGCGGACGACGCGCCGATCACGACGCCGGCGGTGGCGGTGAACCAGGCGCCGCCGGTCGCGACGCCGAGCACCGCCGAGACGACGCTCGCGCCGACCGAGATCGCGATCTTCGTATCCGCCTCGCTGTGCTGCTTGAGCGCCTTCGCGACGGCGGCACTGGTGGCATCGGCGACCGCGACGTAGTCACGGCGGGCCTGGACCGAGGCGGCGAGCAGAACCGCGAGCGACTCGACGGTCTTGACCAGGTAGGCGGCCTGCTGGCCGAGGAAGGCCTGGATCTTCGAGATCTGGAGCCGGAAGGCGTCGGCTCCGCCGCCTTCCCAGTCCTGCACCGAGTAGTCGATCTTCCGGAAGGCGTCGACGATGTCGGACGAGGTGTCCTGGTCCAGGGCGCGGCCGACCTTCTTCATGCGCTCGAACTCGTCGATGATCTTCTGCGGGTCGAGGCTGAGCACCTTGTCGGCGTCGTCGAGAAGGCCGCGAAGGACTACGGCGCCACCGCCGCCGGGGTAGGCCTCCGGTGACCCCAGCCACTTGCCATCGGGCTGCTCGTCGTTGAACAGGTCGATGAGCCGGCGCGCGGCATGGTCCGCGGCGGAGCGCACCTCGTCGTCGCTTTTCCAGTCGGCCATTCCTAGGCCTGCCCGTCGGCGCGACGGTAAAGAGCAACGATGGCCTTGGCGGCCTCCGCAGTCGCGTCGACGACCTCGGTTCCGTGCTTCTGGCGGGCTGCGATTTCGTCGGTGAACCGGGCGTAGGACAGCTGGAATTCGTTGATCGCGTCCAGCGTTCCTGGGCCGGCGAGGCCTTCGTGGGCGTTGAGGACGGGAAGTTGTGATCCCATGATGTCGCGCAATGTCGGCAGGGCGCTCTCGCCGACGCGTTGCAGCTCGTCGAGCGCCACCGTGAAGCCATTTCCCACCCGGGGCCTCCCCACCCTCGTACAGGTCAAGCCAACTCACCATAGCTGATCGATTACGCACTGCAAGCTGATGACGTCATCTGTCCGGTCTCAGTGCCCTGGGTGTACTTCTACGCCGATCGCAGAAGTCGATTTGCTCAACGGGCGTCCGAAGTCCTGTTCTTGGGTGAAGCCAATATCGTGTCGCTGGCGTGCCTCGTCAGGCGATGTCGAGTACGTGGAATGTCCGAGCAACGTTGGAGGGTGTGTGTCTTTCGCCATCGGGATCTACGACTTGTTCACCTATGCATTGCCGGGCGCCCTGCAGCTGTCATTCCTCGTCTACGTCCTCGTTCGTCTGAAACTTGTCGAGTTCAGTGCTTTGACGTCGCTCCCGTCCGTTGTGCTGGTTGTGGCGGTCGTGGTAGTCAGTTTCGTGCTCGGGCACATCTGTAACCCCATCAGCCTTCAGCTGGAGAGGTTGATCCCCGGGCGGCGTCGCAACTTCGGCGATGCCCAGCGAAATCTTGGTGAGGACGTCCCGGCGGCGCGAGGGAGGGCCTTCTTGAAGGCCGATCAGCGAATACTTCGCTCCGCGATCGAGTTGCATGACCGAGATGCCGCAGCAGAGATCGGGAGGTTCCAGGCCACTGGATTGATGCTGCGCAATCTGGTCCTGCCGTTCACGTCAGGGCTGCTAGCTGCGATCGTCGAGGTCTGCACGGGGCCCCGCCGACTACTTGCCGTGTATTGTGTCGTGCTCTTCGTCGTCGGCGTTCTGGCGGCTGTCCGGGAGGGACGTAAGCAGACGCACTGGGAACGGATGCGAACTCTGGAGGTCGCGTTCTGGGTTCCTAACATCGATGACAAGCTAGCTGAAGCCGAAGAATGAACGTCGTGGCGACGCCCCACTGAGACGTGTCATGCTGCCGGTGGCCGCCTCCGCGGCGGCTGCTAAGGCCTATATCGAAGTTGTCTCGAGCGAGTTGAGCTGAGTCGGTGCTGTTGGGCGTGTCGGTGGCCGACATGGGTGAGGTCTCCGGTAGGTGGTTCGTCGACCAAGAAGAACCTGAACACCACCGGAGACCTCGTGGATACCCTAGCGGTGGCGGGGCGGTTCGACCTGACCGACGAGCAGTGGGCAGCGCTGGAGCCGTTACTGCCGGTACCGTCGCGGCCGGGTCGGCCGTCGTTGTAAAGTAAGCGGCAGCTGATCGACGGGATCCGGTGGCGGGTGCGCACCGGTGCTCCGTGGCGGGACATGCCCGCAGGGTATGGGTCCTGGGCCGCGGCCTATGGGCTGTTCCGGCGCTGGCAGCGCGCAGGTGTCTGGCAGGCGATTCTGACTGCGTTGCAGGCCGCGGCTGAGGCGGTCGGGCGGATCACGTGGGACGTGAGCGTGGATTCCACATTCGCGCGGGCTCACCAGCATGCCGCGGGTGCACGGAAAAGGGGGATCTGCAGGCCGAGCCGCCAGGCGGGACCATCGTCGAGCCGGAGGATCACGCGTTGGGCCGGTCCCGCGGTGGGCTGACCACAAAGGTGCATCGGGGGTGTGAGCAGGGGCAGAAGCCGTTGTCGATTGTGCTGACCGCCGGCCAGCGTGGCGACAGCCCGCAGTTCATTCCGGTTCTGGCCGGGGTCCGGGTGCCCCGTCCGGGCGTCGGCCGGCCGCGGACGCGTCCTGATCGGGTGCTGGCGGACAAGGCCTACACCTCGAAGGCCAACCGTGCTCATCTGCGCGGGCGTGGGATCCGGGCGACTATTCCGAGCAAGGCTGATCAGGACGCGCACCGCAAGGCCAAGGGGTCGAAGGGCGGGCGGCCACCGGCCTTCGACCCCGATATCTACAAACAGCGCCACGCCGTGGAATGCGGCATCAACCGGCTCAAACGCCATCGTGGGGTAGCCACTCGCCACGACAAGGTCGCCGTTCGCTACGAAGCCACTGTCCACATCGCCGCCATTAACGAATGGCTCTGAACAGCTTCGATACAGGCACTAGCAGGGACAACTCTGCGATCGACCGCACCGGCCCATCAGCACACAACACCACGTCGGCCCGCTCGAACAACGCGTCCGTCCGCCGCGTTCAACGCCCTCCTACCTCAGAGCGCCAAGTACCGGAATCGACGATCCATCACCGGTTGCGACGCCGCCTCGCGGAACTCGGCGTGGTCGGCCGCGGGGCGGTTTTCGGAACGACGCTGAAGGTAGAGGTGAGGGTATCGCGAAATACCAAGCCGTTGCCACCTCGTCCCTCGCAGGTCACCGAAACCGAGTACCGGCCCGGCGCTACAGGCCGGACGGTGGCGAGAACCTTGGACGTCGGGTAGTAGTAGCTTCCGGTTTCTGCGACCGCCAGAGCCGCCGACGCGACCGGCACCAGCGGTCGGTAGCTCAGCAGTTCGTCGGTCGGGCATTGTATCCGGACTTCGACATGGCTTCCGGCCGCGCCTCTGGCTGGTAGCACGACGAGCTTGCCTTCGACTTCGGCGGTCGCCGTGGGCGCGAGGCCGAACAACAATGCTGTCGTCGCCAGAACGATGACGCCTGGGTGACGGGAAATGGTCCTCCCTCTCTCGTCCGTGCCGTTCACGGTTGCCCGGCCGGGCCGGGGCCAGAGAGAGGATAAGGCCCTCGAAATCGGTGCCGGAAGTCCATCGTTCGTCAGGCGTAGGCCGCGCCGCGGAAGCTGCATCTTCCCTTCCGGCGCTCCCGAAAGAACACAGGGTCATTGTGTGGCTGTTCAGGGACCTTTTCCCTATTTGGGCGGAATGGTCGATGGAAAAATGAACAGCTCGCGCCTGCATCTTAGGGAGAGGTGCTACGGGAAATGCAACGAAGGATGGTAACTGTCACAGTGGCGCTGGCGACCATGCTTGGTATGCTGCCCTTTGACGAGGGTCATCTGCTGTATCTTCCGGTAAACCAAAGATGCCCGAGCCAGCTCCGCTCGCAGGCTGCCCTCAGGTCGAAGTTGACATCGCAAGCGATTACGCAAGCATTATTTCGAATTTCCTACGACCTTCCGGACGCGGTCCGCGCAGTGAGCTGGAGCCAGGACCGGACGGGTGACCGACCTGGTAGCGGCCGCCGGTATGCCGTGGAGCCTGTGGGGTTCCAGAAATCGGTTCACGCGCCCGACCTGCGGAAACAGACACGTGACGGACAGGGCATGATCGGCAGTCGTGACACTGCGTCTGCTCTACCTGATCTTCCTCCGGCTGGTGGGTCTGCTGGTGTCGCTTGGCCGCTCGTCGGCGTCGAAGGACGTCGAGTTGCTGGTGTTGCGCCATCTCGTGACGGACTCAGGCAGCGAAATGGCAACGTCGGATATCAGAACTGTCGGAATGGGTCGGGGCTTATCGGTCAGCGAACTTGATGATCGAGGCGAGCAGCCTGTCCAGGTAGGAGGGGAAGTCGGGCTGAGGTGGCTCCGGGCAGCCGTAGAGTTCCTCGCTGCCTGGCAGAAGCCGTCGGATGGAGTCGACCGTGCGCCGCTGGTGGAATGGGTTCTCCGGGGCTGATGGAAGCACGCTGACCGGCATGGTAAGTGTGGCCAGTTCTTTGTCGTTGACGCCCCGCAACGTCTGCCCGTCCAGCAAGGCGCGGATATTCTGGTCCGAGGCGCCGGAGGCTGCCAGACCGGCGCGGGTGTGGGAGTCCACGGTGATGTCCTCAGCTGTGGCGGGCCACGCTAGGAGCAGCCGTGCGATCCGGGTCGGGAAAGCCAGCGCGAGGCGGGTGGCTGCTGAGCACCCGTTTGACCCGGCAACCACGGCGACGGGCTGCTCGGGCAGGAATGCTGCGAGGTGCGCGGATTCAGCGTGCCAGTCCGGTGGCCGGTGAAGACGGTTGGGAGCCATCACCGGGAAGCCTGCTCGTCGGATGCCGCCTGTGACTCCAGGCAGCGCCCAGAACCGGTCAGCGTCCATGTCATCCCAAAGGCCTCCGTGTATCAGGAGGACTGTGGGCTTACGGCGTGAGCTATTGCGATATGTCATGACTGCTCCGGGATGAGGTTCGGTGGCTGACCTCGGCGGCGTAGGTGGTCCAGTCTCCCGAGGAGATCTGTTGCCAGCGGACGGCGGAGCTAACGCTGATACCGAGGGTTCGGGCGAGGACCGCTGCGGGGATCTCGGTGGCGAGCTGGAACAGTGCGGTGCTGCGGGCTTGACTGGGACGGATGCCCAGATGATTCAGGCGCCGCTTGAGCCGTTCGGTGCTGATCGGCCGACCGGGCTGGCCGCCGGGGAACAGCCACGGAGACGGCGAGGTGGCGCCGATGGTGGCGTGGCCCTTACGGGCGGACACAACGGTGCGGGCCAGGGCGTCGATGGGGTTGGGCAGGCGGATGGGGGCACGGCCGATGCTGATGCGGACGTCGTCGTCGGTGATCAGGACCTGGTCGTTGGCATACGTGTCCGGCCGGCCGTTCTCGGGCAGCGCTACGCGCTTGCTGTGCTCGCCGGGCCAGCACGTGGCGACCAGCACGACCCGGCCGCGATCAGCTCGCGGCCCCGTCCCGTCGGCAGGCCCCCCTGCGAAGTCGAGGCAGTCCTGTAGCTCGTCCAGCCACACCACCGTCCGCCCGGCCGGATGCGCGGCAAACTCCCGCAGCCCCTCGGCGTCACGAGGATGCAGCAGCCACCAGTCCGGCACCACTCCCCGCACCGCCTCGAACAAGGCGCGGGTCTTCCCGACCGAGGAGTCGCCGACGAGCAGCACGAACCCGCCCTGGTGTCCGGCCTGGGTGAGCTTCTTGCGGAGGTCGGCGTCGAAGTCGCGGGGGCACGTACAGCGGCAGCTCACC
>NZ_JBICSQ010000079.1:0-38026 GCF_043197175.1 Amycolatopsis sp. NPDC049252 | reverse complement strand
CGGGCAGGGCCACAGCGAGCGGCTGCGCACGGTCCTCGCGGAGCTGCGCCGGATCAAGGACGACTGGGAGGTGGGCCAGCTGCGGGCCGCCGTCGACGCCACCGCCCGCGGGTTCGCCGACGTGCTCGCCGCGCTCCCGGAGGCGGTGCGCGGCGGCGGGGAACGCTGGCTGCAGGGCACGTTCGACCGGCGCGCCCGCACGGAGGGCACCGGCCCCGGCTACACGTCGATCGTCGCGGCCGGGCGGAACGCGCCGGTGCTGCACTGGACGCGCTGCGACGGGCCCGTGGCCGAGGACAGCGTCGTGCTGCTGGACGCGGGTGTCGAGCTGGATTCGCTGTACACGGCCGACATCACCCGCACCTTCCCGGTGTCCGGGGAGTTCACGACGGCCCAGCGCGACGTCTACGGCCTGGTGCACGCGGCCCACCTCGCCGCGCTCGCCGAGGTCCGCGCGGGCCACGACTTCGGTGCGTTCCAGGCGAGGGCGCTGGAGGTGCTGGCGAGGGGGCTGCACGACTGGGGCGTGCTCCCGGTGTCGGTGGACGAGGCGCTGGCGGCGGACGGGCAGCACCACCGCCGGTACATCGTCTGCGGCACCGGCCACTTCCTCGGGCTGGACGTCCACGACTGCGCCGCCTCGAGCCCGGCCGCCTACCGGCTGGGGCAGCTGGCCGAGGGGATGGCGCTGGCCGTCGAGCCGGGCCTGTACTTCCACGCGGGAGACCTCACCGTCCCGCCGGAACTGCGTGGCCTGGGCGTCCGCATTGAGGACAACGTCGTGGTCACCGCGGCCGGGTACGACCTGCTGTCCTCTTCGTTCCCTTCGACCGCCGAGGAGGTCGAGGCCTGGGTCCGCGTGGCATGATGGCCATCGATCGGTAAAGCGAACGTTGTGCTTCACCGATCGTACGGTTTGTCGAACGAAGGGACGCTGCGGTGGAGGACGGCTCGCCGTCAATCCGGGACATGCTGGCGGTCAACCTGCGGGCCGCGCGGACGGCCCGGGGGCTCTCGCTGTCCGAGCTGGCCCGCCGGTCGGGGATCGGGAAGGCCACGCTCTCCCAGCTGGAGTCGGGTGGTGGCAACCCGACGATCGAGACCGTGTTCAGCCTGTCGCGGGTGCTCGAGGTGGCCATCTCGGACCTGCTCGACCACCGCGCGGGCGGTGCGCTCACGGTGGTGCGCGGGGCGGACGTCGAGGTGCTCCGCGGGGAGGGCGTCGACCTGCGCCCGCTGCGCCGGATCGACGCCGGCGACGGCGTCTTCGAGGTCTACGACCAGGTCGTGCGCGGGGACGCGCCGCAGCGGTCGCAGGGGCACGTCGGGATCGAGCACACCGTCGTGCAGACCGGCAGCCTGCGGGTGGAGGTGGCCGGCCGCACCGTCGACGTCGGCCCCGGCGACTACGTCGCGTTCGACGCCCGCGAGCCGCACTGTTACACCGCGCTGGAGGCACCGGTGCACTCGGTGCTGCTGCTGCAGTACCGCGCGGACGAGCGGCTCGACGGCCGGCCGCACCCGGTGCTGCCGACCGGGCGTTGACACGGCCGGTCGGAGAATCTAGCGTTCGGTTTGACGAACGCGGAGGGTCGATGAACGGAACGCGGGTGGTGGTGCTCGGGGCCGGTGTCGTCGGCGCCGCGTGCGCCCGTGAGCTGAGCCTCGCCGGGTTCGACGTGGTGGTCGTGGACCGTGGCCGTCCCGCCGGGGGAACCACGTCGCACGGCGAAGGCAATCTGCTCGTCTCCGACAAGGCGCCGGGCGCGGAACTGGCGCTCGCCCAGCTGTCGAACCGGCTGTGGCCGCGGGTGATCGCCGAAATCGCCGCCGAGGACCCGCGGGCCGCGGCCGCGGCGGAGTTCGACGCCAAGGGCGGCATCGTCGTCGCCACCACGTCGGCCGGGGCCGCCGCGCTCACGGCGTTCGCCGAGGCCCAGGCCGCGGCCGGCGTCGTCACGAAGTCGTTGACCGCTCACGAAGTGGCGTCTCTCGAGCCCGCGCTGACCCGTTCGGTGGTCGCGGCCGTCCACTACCCCGAGGACGCGCAGGTCCAGCCCGCGGGCGCGGCGCTGGCGTTGCTGGGCTCGGCCCTCGCCCACGGCGCGCGGCTGCGGGCGGACACCGAGGTGATCGGCGCGGTCGTGGCCGGCGGGCGGATCACCGGCGTCCGCGTGCCGGGCGCGGTGCTCGACGCCGACGTCGTGGTGAACGCGGCGGGACCGTGGGCGGGGATCGTGTCCGAGCGGCTCGGTGCCCCGATCGCGGTCCGGCCGCGCCGGGGGGAGGTGCTGGTGACCACGCCGATGCCGGGGGTGGTGCGGCACAAGGTGTACGACGCGGACTACGTCGGCGCGGTCGGGGCCGACAGCGGTGCGCTGCAGACGTCGGCCGTCGTGGAGTCGACGCGGGGCGGCACGGTGCTGATCGGCTCGTCCCGGCGGCAGGCAGGGTTCGACGACACGCTGCGGCCGGACGTGCTGAGCGCGATCGCGGACAAGGCGCTGCGCCTGTTCCCGGCCCTGGCGGACGCGGCGGTGATGCGGGCGTACGGCGGGTTCCGCCCGTACGTCGACGACCACCTCCCGGTCGTCGGCCCCGATCCGCGGCTGCCGAACCTGTGGCACGCGACCGGCCACGAGGGCGCGGGCATCGGCCTGAGCGTGGGGACGGCGTTGGTGTTGCGGGAAATGCTGACCGGAGCTGCTGTGTCGTGTCCGGTGGAAGAGTTCACTGTGGACCGTCCGGCGGTGCTGGCATGATCCACATCACGGTGGACGGCGAGCCGGTGGCGGGCATCGCGGGCCAGACGGTGGCGGGAATCCTGCTGGCCGCGGGACGCTCGGCGTGGCGCACCACCCGATCGGGCGCACCCCGCGGCGTGTTCTGCGGCATCGGCGTGTGTTTCGACTGCGTGGTGACGGTGAACGGAGTCCCGGACGTCCGAGCCTGCCGCCGCCGCGCGGCGGACGGGGACGAGATCCGCACCCAGACCCGCGAGGAGGACGCATGACTCGGCACGTGGTCGTCATCGGCGCCGGTCCGGCGGGTCTGGCCGCGGCCGAGCAGGCGTTGCGCGCGGGTGCGGAGGTCACGGTCCTCGACCAGGCCGACGTGCCTGGTGGGCAGTACTACCGGACGCTCCCGGAGGCGTACGAGGACCGGACCCCGGCAGCCTTCACCCAACGACGGCGGGTATTGGAGCACCCGCGCTGCCGGTGGTGGCCGAACAGCACGGTCTGGGCGCTGGAGCACCCGGAAGCCGATCGGATCGACGCGGGTCGCGCCGGTGTCGGTGGGCTCGGCGCGGACCACTTCGAAGCTGACAGTCCCGGCACAAATCACCTCAGCGCCGATCGGCCGCCGCGGGTTCATGTGCTTCGCGGACCCGCCGATGGCTCCGCCCGGGAGCGGCTCGTCCTCAGTCCCGATGCGTTGGTCATCGCCACCGGTGCGCACGATCGGACCTTGCCCTTTCCCGGGTGGCAGCTCCCCGGCGTCTTCACCGCCGGGGCGGCCCAAGCCCTCGCCAAAGGGGAGGGGGTCGCGGTCGGGCGGCGGGTGCTTGTTGCCGGGAGCGGGCCGTTTCTGCTGCCCGTTGCCGAGTCGCTGCTCAGGGTCGGTGCCGAAGTTGTTGCTGTGCTTGAGTCGAACACCGCGAGGACCGTCCGAAAAGGATGGTCGCGGCGACCCTGGCGGCTGGTTCGCCACGCCGGCAAGGCCGGGGAACTGATCAGGTATGCGGCAACCCTCGCTCGGCATCGTGTGAGTTACCGCATGGGCCGCGCCGTCGTCGAAGCCAAAGGCGACGATCGTGTCCGGGAAGTGGTCACCGCGAGGGTGAACCCCGACTGGTCGGTCGTCAAGGGCACCGAACGGACCTACCGAGTCGACGCCGTCTGCGTCGGGCACGGGTTTGTCCCGCAGCTCGAACTCGCCGTCGCTGCGGGATGCGACCTCGACGGGGGCTTTGTGCGTGTCGACCGCGATCAGCGCACCACCGTCCGAGGGGTCTTCGCCGCCGGGGAGGTCACCGGGATCGGTGGGGCTGTCGCCGCTGCGGCGGAGGGGGCTGTTGCGGGCCGGGTGGCTGCCGGGGGTGCCGCGGATCGGAAGCTGCGAGTTGCCAGGGACCACACCGGGGAGTTCGCCCGGAGGCTGGCGGCAGCTCATCCGATCGGTGCCGCCTGGGTCGGGTGGCTGCGGCCGGGCACGATCGTCTGCCGTTGTGAGGAAACCACCGTCGCCGAACTGCGGGAGGCCGCCGGTGATCCGGTCCAAGCCGGGCCGCACGCTCTGAAGCTCCGCACCCGCGCCGGGCTCGGGCCCTGTCAGGGCCGGATGTGCGGCCCGGCCGTCGCCGAACTCTGCGGGGGTACCGCATCGCACCACCGTCCGATCGCCCAGCCGATCCGGCTCGGCGAACTCGCCGAACTCGAGGAGTCCCATGAGCACCCGTGACCTCGGTGGCGTCATCGTCGCCACCGCGCTGCCCTACCGGGCCGACGACGCGGCGCCCGCCGGGCTCGCCGTCGACTACGACGCCTACGCCGAGCACTGCCGGTGGCTGGTGGCCAACGGCTGCCGCGGCGTCGGGCCCAACGGCTCCCTCGGCGAGTACTCCTCGCTCACCGACGACGAACGCCGCCGCGTCGCCCGCACCGCGATCGAGGCCGTCGGGGACGACGGCATCGTGGTCGTCGGCGTCCACGGGCCCGGCGCGCACCAGGCCAGGCAGTGGGCCGAAGCCGCCGCCGAGGACGGAGCCGACGGCCTGCTCTGCCTGCCGCCGACGCTCTACCGCGCCAACCGCGGCGAAGTCCTCGCGCACTTCGAGGCCGTCGCCTCGGTCGGACTGCCCGTCATGGTCTACAACAACCCCTTCGACACCAAGGTCGACCTCACACCTGACCTGCTCGCCGAGATCGCGCAGCTCGACAACGTCGTGGCGGTCAAGGAGTTCTCCGGTGACGTCCGGCGCGTGCTGGAGATCCGCGAGCGCGCCCCGGAGCTGGCGGTGGTCGGCGGCGCCGACGACGTCGTGCTGGAGAGCCTGCTGATGGGCGCCACCGGCTGGTTCGCCGGCTTCCCGAACGTCTTCCCCGCCGAGTCGGCGCGCCTGTTCGACCTGGCCACCTCCGGCAAGCTCACCGAGGCGAAAACGCTTTACGAGCCGCTGGTCGCCGCGTTCCGCTGGGACTCGCGCACCGAGTTCGTCCAGGCCATCAAGCTGGGCATGGACCTCGTCGGCCGGTACGGCGGCCCGTGCCGCCCGCCGCGCGGCCCGCTCACCGACGATAACCGCGCGCAGGTCACCGAAGACATGAACCGCGCGCTGAGCGCGCTGGGGGTGGCGTAGTGCGGTCCTCGCGCGCGATCACCGCCGTCGACTCGCACACCGAGGGCATGCCCACGCGGGTGGTGACCGGCGGGGTCGCCGTCATCCCCGGTGACACGATGGCCGAGCGCCGCCGGTACTTCCTGGAGCACCTCGACGACCTGCGGCTGTTCCTGATGAACGAGCCCCGCGGCCACTCCGCGATGAGCGGCGCGATCCTGCAGCCGCCGTGCCACCCGGACGCCGACTGGGGCGTGGTCTACATCGAGGTGTCCGGCTGCCTGCCGATGTGCGGCCACGGCACGATCGGCGTCGCCACGGTGCTGATGGAGACCGGCATGGTCGAGGTCACCGAGCCGACGACCGTCGTCCGCCTCGACACGCCCGCCGGGCTGGTGCACGCCGAGGTCACCGTGCGCGACGGCCGGGCCGAGCGGGTCAAGCTCCGCAACGTGCCGTCGTTCCTGGCCGAGCGGGACGCCGTGGTGGAGGTGCCCGGGCTGGGGGAGGTGCGCTACGACCTGGCCTACGGCGGGAACTTCTACGCCATCCTCGAACTGTCCACACTGGACATCCCGTTCGAACGGGCGGAGAAGGAAAGGATCCTGAACGCCGGACTGTCCATCATGGACGCGATCAACGAGCAGCGGCCGCCGAAGCACCCGGCCGACCCGCTGATCGGCGGCTGCAAGCACGTCCAGTTCCTCGCCCCGGGCTCGGACGCCCGCGCGTCGCGCAACGCCATGGCCATCCACCCGGGCTGGTTCGACCGCTCGCCCTGCGGCACCGGCACGTCGGCGCGGATGGCCCAGCTGCACGCCCGCGGCGAGCTGCCGCTGCACACGCCGTTCGAGAACAGCTCGTTCATCGGCACGACGTTCACCGGTGAGCTGGTCGCCGAGACCACGGTCGGCGGCGTGCCGGCGGTGGTCCCGGAGTTCTCGGGCCGCGCGTGGATCACCGGCACGGCCACCTACCTGCTCGACCCGTCCGACCCGTTCCCGACGGGGTTCGTTCTCTGAGCCGTGCGCTACAAGTGTTATAGTCGACGCTATAACGTCTGTAGTGGAGGTGGGAACGTGCGGAACTGGTTCATCACCGGCGGCACGCCGGGCGGGTTCGGGATGGCGTACGCCGAGGCCGCGCTCGAGGCGGGCGACCGGGTCGTCCTGACGGCCCGGCGTCCCGAGGAGCTGAAGGAGTGGGTGGCCGAGCACGGCGAGCGCGCTCACGCGGTGCGGCTGGACGTCACCGCGCCGGACGAGGTGCGGCGGGCCGTCGCCGAGGCGCGGGCGCACTTCGGCGAGATCGACGTGCTGGTCAACAACGCCGGGCGCGGCTGGTACGGCTCGGTCGAAGGCACGGCCGACGACGTCGTGCGCGGCTCGTTCGAGCTGAACTTCTTCTCCGTGGTCACGGTGCTGCGCGAGGTGCTGCCGGCCATGCGCGCCCGCGGCCGCGGCTGGGTCGTCACGATGTCGTCGGCCGCCGGGATGGACGCCGTCCCGGGCTTCGGTTTCTACAGCGCGGCGAAGTTCGCGGTCGAAGGGCTGTCCGACGCGCTGCGCCAGGAGGTCGAGCCGTTCGGGGTCAAGGTCCTGCTGGTCGAGCCCGGCGCGTTCCGGACGCACGCCTACGCCGGCTTCTCCGGGGAGCCGGTCCGCGAGACCGTCGACGCCTACGAGCCGCTGCTCGACGCCGTCCGCGACGCCTTCGTCGAGCAGGACGGGCGTCAGCCGGGGAACCCCGAACGCGGTGTGCGGGCGGTGCTGGCCGCCATGGAACGGCCGGACCCGCCGCACCGGCTCGTGCTCGGCGGGCCGGCCTTCGACAAGGTCACGTCCAAGCTCCAGCAGACCCTCGACGCCGTCCGCGCGGACGAAGCCGTGTCCCGTGGCGTCGACTTCCCCGACGCGGCCTAGAAAGGAAACTCCCGTGCTCGAAGACCTCCCGGACGCCGTCCGCGCCTACCTCGCGCTGACCATCGCCGGTGACCGGACCGCCGCGATCGTCGCCTTCGCCGCCGGCGCGCACGTCACCGACGACGGTGCGAGCCACGACGGTGTGACCGCCGTTCGCGCCTGGCTCGACCGCCCCGCCGGCGACTACACCTTCACCACGACCCCGCTGTCGGCGAAGTCCACATCGGACACCGAGGCGCTCGTCACCTGCCGCGTCGAAGGGAACTTCCCCGGCGGGCTCGTCGACCTGGACCACCGGTTCACCCTCGACGAGACCCGCCGCGTCGCGCGGCTGGTGATCGAACCTCACCGGTAGGCGACCGTCACCGGGGTGTGGACGTTCCGCGGGGGCAGCGTCACGGTCAGGGTGCGGGTCGCGGCGTCCCAGTGGTACGCGCTGGGCGCCAGCCGATCACCGCCGACGGTGACCGCCTTCGGCGCGGTCGCCCCGAGGAACGCGACGGTCCACCGCCGGTCCCGTACCTGACCGCGGAACGACCCGTCGGCCGGGTCGATCCGCACGGTGTGGTTGCCCGCGGTGTAGCGGACCTCGGTGGTCGCGCTCCGGCCGCTGCTGCCGTTGTCGTCGTAGAGGGTGAAGGTGCTCGAAGCGCCCTCGGCGACGGTGAGCGTCAGCGCGTCGAGCGGGTTGCGGACGTCGTCGGTGACGTTCTTCGCCCGGCTCGGCACCATGCCGCCGGCCTTGACGAACACCGGCATCGTGCTCAGGTCGGTGGTGATCGCCTGGGTCGTGCCGCCGGCGTAGGTCTTGCCGGTGAAGTAGTCCGTCCACGTACCGGGCGGGAACCAGACGTTCGTGGTGGCGGTGGTGCCCGGCGTGGTGACCGGGGCGACCAGCATGTCCGGCCCGTACAGGTATTCACTGCCGGCCAGCCGGTACGCGTTCGCCTCTTCGGGATAGTCGAGGTAGAGCGGCCGCGTCACCGGGACGCCGGTCGTGGCCGCCTGCTGCGCGAGGGTGTAGGTGTACGGGACGAGGTTCTCGCGCAGGTTGAGGAACTTCGTCGCCGACGCCTTCGCCTCGGGCCCGTACTGCCACGGCAGCCGGTCGCTGTGGTTGCTGTGCAGGCGGTCGATCGGCTGGAACGTGCCGAGCTGCACCCAGCGCGCGTAGAGGTCGTCCGGCAGCTTGACGGTGTGCCGGCCGGACGGGTCCGTCTCGGAACCCGGCAGGCCGGTGGTGTCGTTGTGCCCGCCGATGTCGTGGCTGACCGCGGACATCCCGGTGGCCGCGGCCTCACCCGGCGTGTAGCCGACCTCCATGCGCAGCGTTCCCCAGGTGGAGGACGTGTCGCCGGTGAAGTGGATCGTCGAGCGCTTGTCGGCCCACGGCCCGGTCGGCACGCCGGCCGGGTTGCTGTAGCCGCCGGACTGCAGGGACCCGTAGGCGCGGGAGATGACGAACCCGCGTCCGAGCGTCGCGGCCGAGTCGTCGGCGTACTGCTGGTTGATCCACGCGTCCGGCGTCACACCGTCCAAAGAGGACTGCGAGCCGTCGCAGCACCAGTCCAGCCACCAGAAGTCGACACCCTGCTGGTCCATCGTCCGGTGCAGGTCGAGGTAGGCCTTCAGCTGGTCCGGGTCACCCCAGTCGAAGGTGTAGCAGTCGCCGCCACCCCCGCCGGAGCCGCAGTTGGCCGACTTCGTCAGCTTGCCCTTGGCCGTCGCCTGCGCCTGCGCGAACTGCGGGTCGGTGCTGCGGATGCTCGGGTGCGTGTTGAGCGTGTTGTGCAGCCCCTGGGATGCCGACCAGTCGAAGAACGCCTTGGGGTCGGGGAACTTCGCGGGATCGATCTCCCAGCCGTTCCAGGTGTCGGGCGCCTTGAAGTCGGTGTCGGTGACCAGGACGTCCAGCGGGACGCCCTCCGCGCGGAACCGGGGCACGATGGTGTTCTCGTAGTCGGCCGCGGTGCGGTCGAAGTACTCCGAGTACCAGATGCCGTAGGCCCAGCGGGGGAGCAGCTGCGGCGGCCCGGTGAGGGTGGCCAGATCGCCCAGGGCCCGCTTGTAGTCGTGGCCGTACCCGAAGACGTAACCGTCGCGGTAGGCCTTGCCGCCGTGGTCGCCGCGCGGGGTGACCTTCTTCGTGTTCGGGTTGTAGCCGGCTGACCGCGAGTCGTCGAGCAGGTACCAGCCGTCCTGGTACAGCAGGCCGGGAACGGTCTTCGGGTCGCCGTTGTCGCCGTTCACGCCGTCGAGACCGCGGCGGTAGCCACCGAGCGCGAGGTGCGGGGCCGGGGCGGGTGCGCCGGCGGGCGTCACCGCGAGGGTGTCCAGGTTGACGTGGCAGCTGGCCACGTCGGGGCAGCCGAGGGTGACGTCGTTCGTGCCGGCCTTGAGCGCGACCGGGACCGACGCGGTGCTCCACGTGTCCCAGTCGTTCGTCGCGGGCAGGGAAAGCACCTGGGTGGCGCCCCCGGCCGACACGGTCGCCGTGCGCGTCTGGTGCAGGCCGTCGCCACCGGTGCCGTTGGCGTAGCGCACCTGGAGCGCGTAGGTGCCGTCGGCGGGCACGGCGACGACGCGCTGGGTCAGGCTCGAGCCCTGGTTCAGCTCGGCGATGAAGCCCGGGCCGGCGTACCCGGCGTGGTCGGACGCGAGCTTCGCCGACCCGGCGGCGCGGGCGGACTCGGCCTCGCAGTCGACCCCGAACCGGCAGTCGAGCATCGCCTTCGCCGACGGCGGCGGGTAACTCGCGTCCGGGCTGAGCAGGGCGACGCTGTCGACGTTGACGTTGCCCGAATCCGCGGCGGTGCGGGTCAAGGTGACCGTGTGCCGTCCCGCGGCCAGCTGCAGCGGGACCGACGCCACGCTCCACGTGTCCCAGTTCGCGGTCACCGGCAGCGACACGGTCGTGCTCGCCCCGCCGTCGACCGACAGGGACAGGGTGCGCGTGACGTGCTGGCCGTCGCCCGCGACGGCGTTGGCGTACCGCGCGTCGAAGCGGTACTGGCCCGCCGTGGTGACGTCGACGTCGGCGGACAGGGAGTTGCCCGTGCCCTCGAACCCGGCCACGAACCCGCCGCCGGTGTAGCCGGTGTGGTCGGAGGCGACGGCCAACCCGTTGTAGGACAGGTCTTCCGCCTCGCACAGCGCCCCGGCCGTGCACGTCAGGTGCTGCCACGGCGTCGACGTCACCGGCGTCGTCCCGGCGCTCTCCTGCACCACGAGGTTCTGGGCGGTGAACGGGCCCGAGCCGACCTGGTACCGCAGGGTGACCGCGCTCGTCTTGATCGTCAGCCAGCCGCCCGAGGTGCTGGAGGTGAACGACGTGGGCGCGAAGCCGTCCCGCCCGATCGCGGTGTAGGTGGGGCTGTCGAGGAACTTGCCGTCGGCGGCGTACTCGGTCCGGATCAGCGTCGGCGAGAGCACCTGGAAGCGGGCGTCACCCGCGGTCACCGTCCGCGGCCGGGACGAGCCCGCCGCCGGAACCGACGCCGCCACGGTCAACGCCGCCACCGTGCTCACGACCGCGACGACCGCGCACGACCTCCGCCACCTGTTCGATGCCAACGGGCTGCTCCGTTCCCCGGACCGCTTACAACGTTGTAAATCTGGCCGTAGTGATCAGAGCACAGGCGTTCGACGGCTGTCCAGAGCCCGGCCGGGATGTGTCCGGCGATCTGGCGCACCGCGGCCGCCGAACGGCTCAGGGGCGCCAGACGTCGACGGCGATCTCCCGCAGCCGCTCGCTGAACGTCCCGCTCGGGCTCGCGTGCCCCAGGAGTTCCCGCAGCTCGGTTTCGAACTCTTCGCGCCGGTCGCCGAACAGGTGTGGCGCCGAGCTGGACAGCGAGAAGACCGCGGCGACGACGTCGTCGACGTCCCGGGTGACGACCGGGCCCGGGACCTCGAGCCGCCGCGGTCCGCGGAAGCCGGCCGCACGGTAGATCTCCGCCTCGCCCGAAGCCGTGCCGCCGGGGAGTACGCCCTGGCCCGCGCGGCGGACCGGGCCGAGGTACCGCCGTACGAGGTCCGTGATCGCGTCGTGCGGCGGTGCGAGGTCTCCGGCGCCCTCGTGCGTCGCGGCGTGGACGTGGGCGCAGGCGCCGCCGGCGGCCAGCATCCCGTGCGCGGCCGCGGCGACGCGCGGGCGGTCCAGCCAGTGGAACGACTGCGCGAAGGTGACCAGCCGGAACCCGCTCAGGCCGGCCGGGAGGTCCTCGGCCCGGCGGTGCAGCCACCGGCAGTTGCCGATCCCGGCCTCGGACGCGAGCCGGGCCGCTTCGGCGAGCATGTCCGGGTCGGCGTCCAGGCCGACGGCTTCTTCGAAACAGCCGGCCAGCAGCAAGGTCAGCGACCCCGGCCCGCAGCCGACGTCGAGCAGGCGGCCCGACCCGTCCAGCTCCAGCTCGGCGGACAGGGCCTCGGCGATGGCCTGCGGATATCCGGCGCGGCCGCGCGCGTAGTAGGCGGCGCTGCCGGAGTACAGCGAAGGATCCCAGCTCCACGTGGTCACGGTGCCGACCCTAGAACGGCCGGATCACCCCCGGAAAGCGCGTTTCCCCGCCGGGAGTTTGGGTATCAAGATCCCGTCCTTGATCACCACCCTGCGAACGCCGGGCCACCGGCGCGGAAGGCCCGCCGAACCCGTGTCCCCTCAGCCACCGATCCCCGTCCCGGCCGGACGGCCCCTCGCGGCCCGCCGGACGGAGTACCGCCCGGGCCTGCTGGTCCTGACCTTCGCCGGGGAGATCGACACCCTGACCGTCCCGATCCTGGAGCGCGAACTGCGGGAGACCCCGCCGGGCACGACGCTGGTGGACCTCACCCAGATCGCGTTCGTCGGCCTCGCCGGCGCCCGCGCCCTGGCGGCGGCCGCGGAACGGGCCGGCGTCGAAGGACGGCGCTTCGGGCTGGTCGCGAGCAGCAGGACGCTCGCCCGGCTGTTCCGCATCACCGGGCTGGCCGCGGGCGTCCCGATGTTCGCGTCGCTGTCCGACGCGCTGCGGGAGCTGCTCGCGGCCGGCCTCCAGGACGCCGGATGAGCACACGGGGACGCTAAGATTTCGTAAAACCCGGCGCGCTGCCTCTCGTGCCGGCCCCGGACGTCCGGCGTCCGGCCACAGTGGACCGGTAGGGTCCGCTGGGGCGGGCCTGCCAGGCCGGAGGAGGGGTGCGTGAGCGAGGAGACGACCACGGCGGAGAAGCCGTCGCACGTGCGGGATTCGGTGCGGCTGGGCATCGTGGTCGGGGCGCTCGGCGTGGTGTTCGGGGACATCGGCACGAGCCCGATCTACACCCTGCAGACGGTCTTCAACCCGGCCGACCCGCACCCGGTGCCGGTGAGCACCGGCAACGTGTTCGGCGTGGTGTCGCTGATCTTCTGGTCGGTGACGATCATCGTCACGGTCACCTACGTGCTGCTCGCGATGCGCGCGGACAACGACGGTGAGGGCGGCATCATGGCGCTCATCACCCTGCTGCGCCGCCTCGGCTCGCAGCGCGGCAAGCGCGCGGCCGTCCTGCTGGCCGGGCTGGGCATCTTCGGCGCCGCCCTGTTCTTCGGCGACAGCATGATCACCCCGGCCATCTCCGTGCTGTCCGCGGTGGAGGGCCTCAAGGTCGTCTCGGGTTCGCTCGACGCCTGGATCGTGCCGATCACCGTGGTGATCATCATCGGGCTGTTCCTGGTGCAGCGGCGGGGGACCGCCGCGGTCGGGCGGGTGTTCGGGCCCGTCATGATCGCCTGGTTCGTCGTCGTCGGCGCGTGCGGCGTGGCCGGGATCGCCGAGCACCCGGACATCCTCAAGGCCCTCTCGCCCACCTACGCCATCGGGTTCATGGCCGGGCACTTCGACATCGCGTTCTTCGCGCTGGCGGCCGTCGTCCTCGCCGTGACCGGCGCCGAGGCCCTCTACGCCGACATGGGTCACTTCGGCCGGCGGGCGATCACCCGTGGCTGGCTGTTCCTGGTGTTCCCCGCCTGCGTGCTCAGCTACCTCGGGCAGGGCGCGCTGATCCTCGAGGACCAGGCGAACGTCAGCAGCCCGTTCTTCCTGCTGGTGCCGTCGTGGGGGCGGCTGCCGATGGTGGTGCTGGCCACCGCGGCCACGGTGATCGCCTCCCAGGCGGTGATCACCGGGGCCTACTCGGTCACCGCCCAGGCCGCCCAGCTCGGGTACCTGCCGCGGCTGCGGATCGCGCACACGTCGGAGACCGAGCGCGGGCAGATCTACGTCCCGTGGATCAACTGGCTGCTGCTGGTTTCGGTGCTCACGCTGGTCTTCGCCTTCCGCAGCTCGACGGCGCTCGCGTTCGCCTTCGGCATGGCGGTCACGGGGACGATCACCATCACGACGTTGCTGTTCTTCTACGTCGCCCGGGCCAAGTGGGGGACACCGCGGTGGCTGATCGGCGCCGGCGCGGCCGTGCTGCTGAGCGTCGACCTGCTCTTCGTGGCGGCCAACCTGACCAAGCTGGTGCACGGGGCGTGGCTGCCACTGCTGATCGGCCTGACGGTGTTCACCATCATGACGACGTGGCAGCGGGGCCGCCACATCGTCACCGCCGAACGGGAACGCCACGAAGGCTCGCTGCGGGAGTTCGTCGAGCAGCTGCGCAACCGGGACACCCCGACGCAGCAGGTGCCCGGCACGGCGGTGTTCCTCAACCGGGGCGGGGCGACGGCGCCGCTGGCGCTGCGGGCCAACGCCGAGCACAACCACGTGCGGCACGAGCACGTCGTCATCATGTCGCTGGAGACGGAGCCGGTCCCGCGGGTCGCGGATGGGGAGCGAGTGAGCGTCGAAGGCCTGGGGCACAAGGACGACGGGATCGTCTTCGTCACCGCCCGGTACGGCTACATGGAGACGCCGGACGTGCCCGCGGCCCTGGCCCTGCTGGACCCGGCCGCCACCGAAGGCCGGCTGCAGCTGGACGAGGCGTCCTACTTCCTGTCGAAGATCGAGCTGCAGCGCGGGACGGCACCCACGATGGCGGGCTGGCGCAAACGGCTGTTCATCGCCACCTCCTACATCACGGCGGACGCCGCGGAGTACTTCGGCCTGCCCCGGGACCGGACGGTCATCATGGGTTCCCGCATCGACGTCTAGTCAGGAGCCGGCATGACCGATCCGGAATTGACGGACCTGCGTGGCCAGGCCGCGGCCGGCGACCCGGACGCCGTCGACCAGCTGATCGAGCTGGCCGCGGAGCGGGGCGACGCCGAAGAGCTGCGCACGTGGGCCGCGGCGGGGAAGCCGGACGCCGTCGACCTGCTGATCGAGCTCGCGACCGAGCGCGAAGACCTCGGCGAACTGCGCCGCCTGGCCGAGGAGGGCAGCCAGACGGCCGCGGAGCAGCTGGCCGAGCTGGAAGGTGAGTGACCCGCTCACCACACGTAGGGGACGAGCCGGGCGCGGTGCGCCGCGAACCGCCGGTAGCGGTGGCCCAGCGCTTCGCCCAGCGCGCGCTCCTCGATGCGGAGGCGGTGAACCAGGGCGAGCAGCAGCACCACGACCGCGCCCGCCGCGCTGACCCAGTTGCCGGAGATCAGGCCCCCGCCGGCGAAGACGAGCAACAGGCCGGTGTAACTCGGATGGCGCAGCACCCGATACGGGCCGCGGTCCACGACGGGCTGGTCTTCGCTGGTCCGCACCGTCACGGTGAAGTACTTTCCCAAGCTGACGAAGGACCACCAGCGCAGGAGCAGCCCGAGCCAGCCGAGCACGAACCCGAACGGCCACGCGCCGCCCCCGATGCCGGCGGCCGGGACGATCGCCCGCCCGATCGGCCACCACAGGATCGCCCCGACGAACAGCACCCGGAAGACGAGTTCCGCGCGCACGTCGACGAGTTTCGCGCCGCGCCGCGTGCGGAACGACTGGACGAGTTCGCCCGCGAAGAAGGCGCCGACGCTGATGGCCAGGACCACGCGGGCCACGTCCGGCAGCTCTCCGAAAGGCGCGGGCACAGCACCATTATGCGCGGAGACGGCGATCCGGCCGGGCAGGCGGCGAAAGCGCTGTACCGCCTGCCTCCCAGCGGGAGGCGCTACAGTGACGGGGCAGCAGGTTCGGGATCCGCACGCACGACCGCGGTGACCGAGGAAAGAGGGAACCCGGTGTGAATCCGGGACTGCCCCGCAGCGGTGAGTGGGAACGAACGCCGTCCGTCCTCGAGGAACGAGCGAGAACGAGCGAGGACAAGCACTGAGCCACCCGGCTTGGGAAGCGACGGCCAGTAGGAAAGAGCTCGAACGCCCACGAGTCCGAAGACCTGCCCGCTGCGCACCCCGTGACCGCGGGGTGCTGGCCGCGACCTCGTGGGCAGGTCCTCGCCGAGCCGCGACCGGGCGACGGTCGCGCCTTGTCGTGCCTCCCGCAGGTCCACGTGGACTCGCGAAGGAGAGCCCCGTGACATCCCCGACGACATTCCCGACGACACCCAGCCGCGCCACCGTGTACGGCTACCCGCGCCAAGGTGCCGGCCGGCAGCTGAAGAAGGCCGTCGAGTCGTACTGGAAGGGCCGCGTCGACGCCGATGCCCTGCTGGGCACGGCCCGTGACCTCAGGCTGCGGACCCTGGCCGAACTGCGCGACGCCGGGATCGACGAGATCCCGGGCAACCACTTCTCGTGCTACGACCACGTGCTGGACACCTCGGTCCTGCTCGGCGCCGTGCCTGAGCGGCACGTCGCCGCCGTCCCGGACGCCACCACCCCGGCCGGTGAGCTGGACCGCTACTTCGCCATGGCCCGCGGCACCGCGGACGCGCCGCCGCTGGAGATGACGAAGTGGTTCGACACGAACTACCACTACCTGGTGCCCGAACTGGGGCCGGACACCACGTTCACCCTGAACGCGGCCAAGCCGCTCGCCGAGTTCGCCGAAGCGCTGGCGCAGGGGGTGACCACCCGGCCGGTGCTCGTCGGCCCGGTCACCTTCCTGTTGCTGGCCAAGGACCCCACCGCCACCGGCGGGTTCCGGCCGCTCGACCTGCTCGACCGGATCGTCCCGCTCTACGCCGACCTGCTGCGGCAGCTGCACGAGGCGGGCGCGGAGTGGGTGCAGCTCGACGAGCCCGCGCTCGTCACCGACCAGCCGGCGGACGTGCTGGCCGGGGTCGCCGACACCTACGCCACCCTGGCCGCCGCGACCGAGCGCCCGAAGATCCTGGTCGCGTCCTACTTCGACCGGCTCGGGGACGCCCTGCCGGTGCTGGCCTCGTCGCCGGTGGAGGGCCTGGCGCTGGACTTCACCGGGACCGCCGCGGCCAACCTCGAGGGCCTGGCCGCCGCCGGCGGGATCCGGGACAAGCGGCTGGTCGCCGGGGTCGTCGACGGGCGCAACATCTGGGCCGCGGACCTGACCGCCGCGCTGGGCACCCTGGGCACGCTGCTCGGCCTGGCCGGTTCGGTCGACGTCGCCGCGTCCTGCTCGCTGCTGCACGTGCCGCTGGACGTCACCCTCGAAACGGACCTGGATCCCGAGATCGCCGGGTGGCTGTCGTTCGCGCGGCAGAAGCTCGAGGAGATCGTCACGCTGCGCCGCGGCCTGACCGAAGACCGCTCTGCGATCGGCGACGTCCTGCGCGTCAACGCCGGGCGCCTGGCTTCCCGGGCGGCCTCGCCGATCGTGCAGGTGCCCGCCGTCCGGGAACGGGCCGCCGCGGTCACCGACGCCGACCTGCGCCGCGTCAGCCCGTACGGCAAGCGCCACCTGGCGCAGCAGGACCGGTTGCGGCTGCCGGAGCTGCCGACCACCACGATCGGCTCGTTCCCGCAGACCTCGGAGCTGCGCCAGGCTCGCGCGGCGCTGCGGGCGGGCCGGCTCGGCCAGGACGCCTACCGCGAGGCGATGCGCGCCGAGGTCCGCGCGGTCGTGACCGAGCAGGAGCGGCTCGGCCTGGACGTGCTGGTGCACGGCGAGCCCGAGCGCAACGACATGGTCCAGTACTTCGGCGAGCAGCTCACCGGGTTCGTGGCCACCCAGCACGGCTGGGTGCAGTCCTACGGCACCCGGTACGTCCGGCCGCCGCTGATCGTCGGGGACGTCTCCCGGCCGGAGCCGATGACCGTCGAGTGGGCCACCTACGCCCAGAGCCTGACCGAGCGGCCGGTCAAGGGCATGCTGACCGGCCCGGTCACCATGCTCGCCTGGTCGTTCGTGCGGGACGACCAGCCCGAAGGCGACACCGGCCGCCAGGTCGCGCTCGCCCTGCGCGACGAGGTCGCCGACCTCGAGAACGCCGGGATCGCGGTCATCCAGGTCGACGAACCGGCGCTGCGCGAAACGCTGCCGCTGCGCACCGCCGACCGCGCCGCGTACCTGGAGTGGGCCGTGGACTCCTTCCGCCTGGCGACCGCGGGCGTGCGGGACGACACCCAGATCCACACGCACATGTGCTACGCCGAGTTCGGCGACGTCCTGCGGGCGATCGTCGACCTGGACGCCGACGTGATCAGCCTGGAGGCGGCCCGCTCGAACATGGCCGTCGTCGCCGATCTCGCCCGCGCGGGGTATCCGAACGAGGCCGGCCCCGGTGTCTGGGACATCCACTCGCCGCGGGTGCCGTCGGTCGGGGAGATCGCCGGGCACCTGCGCACGGCCGTCGCGGCGTTCCCCGCCGACCGGCTGTGGGTCAACCCCGACTGCGGTCTCAAGACCCGCGGTTACGCCGAGGTGCGGGCGACCCTGGCGAACCTGGTCGAGGCCACTGAGCAGCTGAGGACGCGCTCATGACGAGCGGGCGGCTTTCCCCGCGGCGGGCGGTCACCCCGCCCGCCGCGGGCCCCGCGCGAGTCCGCGACCGCCTGGCCGCCGGCGCGCCGGTGCTCTCGCTGGAGTTCATGCCGCCCCGCGAAACCGACGACGCGGAGCGGATCTGGCAGAACGTCCGCAAGCTGGAGTCGCTGCACCCGGGTTTCGTGTCGGTCACCTACGGGGCGGGCGGGTCGACCCGGGACAACACCGTCGCGGTGGCCGCGCGGATCGCCCGGGAGACCACGATGCTGCCGGTCGCCCACCTCACCGCCGTCGGCCATCCGGTCCGGGAGCTGCGGTCGTTCGTCGGGGCACTGGCCGACGCCGGGGTCGTGAACGTCCTGGCGGTGCGGGGCGACCCGCCCGGCGACGTCACGGGGGAGTGGGTCCGCCACCCCGACGGCCTCGGCTACGCGAGCGAACTCGTGACGCTGCTGCGCGAGCACGGCGACTTCTGCGTGGGCGTGGCGGCCTTTCCGCACGGGCATCCGCGCTCGGCGAGCACCGAGGAGGACACGCGGCGGTTCGTGGCGAAGTGCCGGGCGGGCGCGGACTACGCGATCACCCAGATGGTCTTCGACGCCGACGACTACCTGAGGCTGCGCGACCGGGTGACGGCGGCCGGCTGCGACACGCCGGTCATCCCGGCGCTGATGCCGGTCACCACGATGCGGACCATCGCCCGTTCGGAGCAGCTGTCCGGCGCGCCGTTCCCGCCGCACCTGGCGGAACGGTTCGCCGCCGTCGCCGACGACCCGGCGGCGGTCCGGGCGCTCGGCATCGAGCAGGCGATCCTGCTCGCGCGGCGGCTGCTCACCGAAGGGGTGCCGGGGCTGCACTTCATCACGTTCAACTTCGCCAAGGCCACCACGGAGGTCGTCGCCGAGCTCCCGGTGTTCGGGTGATGCTCCCGAAGCCGGCTACGTCACCGTCTCCTCGGCTGGGCGGTGTTTCGCCGCCGGCCGAGGAGTTTCGGGGTGTGGACAGGTGGCGTGTCGGCCGTGGTGAGGCCGTCGGCGGCGGCGAGGCCGAGGACGTCGAGCAGGAATCCGCAGTCGTCGGCGTCGTGCGCGGTCGAGGCGACGACGCGGGCGGCCTGGCGCCGCTGTTCACGGTTCAGCGCGAACGGGTCCGCGCCCGGCAGTTCCCGTGGGCCGGTCATCGGCGCGGGCTGTGGGGTCGGAACGTCATGGCAGCCCCTTCACTCGAACTGGATGGACGCCGCCGGGGGCTGGGGCGGCCGGGCCGGGTGTTCGCGGCACCCGGGTCCGCGAATGTAGTCCTCCCGGCCGGTGCGCGGGGGTGGCAAACGGGTTGTGTGCTCACGTCCGGGCCCGGTCGTGGGGAGCGGGCGGGCGCGCGTCGAGGATGTCGGTGGCCCGCACCAGGCTGACCGGCGTGTCGCTCGGGCAGCCGTGGGGGCGCACGGGCACCCAGGTGGTGCTGGTGTGCTCGTCGCGCAGGCTGCGCCCGGCGACGGTCCCGAAGCGCTCGTGCCACTCCGGGTCCGCGCACGAGGCCGGCCGCGCGCGGTGGCGGTAGCAGACGTACCAGCCGGGCGGGTAGCCACCGCCGTGGCGAGCCGGCCAAGCACGGTGCGGGGTCTCCTCGTGGTCCACCGGTGGCCCTTCGCTCCCGGTGCGCGCGGCGCACCTGGTCGGTCGCCGGGGTCCGGGGCGTGGTCTTCCAGCTTAGGCCGCTGCCCGCCGGCGGGGGTTCAGCCAGGCAGGTGGTTCAGCGCGCCGACAGCCGGGCGAGCCGTTGCGGTGTGGGCCAGCGGACCTTGGTCGCCCAGCCGAGCTGTTCGAAGATCCGGATGACGCGGGCGGAGACGTCGACCTGCCCGCGCAGCACGCCGTGGCGGGCGCAGGTGGGGTCGGCGTGGTGGGAGTTGTGCCACGATTCGCCCATCGACAGGATCGCCAGCGGCCAGAAGTTGGCGGAGCGGTCGCGGTTGGCGAACGGCCGGGTGCCGACCAGGTGGCAGATCGAGTTGACCGACCAGGTGACGTGGTGCTGCAGGGAAACCCGCGCCAGCCCGGCCCAGAGGAACGCGGTCAGCGCGGCCCACCACGAACCGCCGATCAGCCCGCCGAGGGCGGCCGGAACCAGCACGGTGGCGGCGACCCACAGCGGGAACAGCCGGTCCACGGCGCGGATGTCGGGGTCGGCCGCCAGGTCCGGGGCGAACCGGGCGATGTTGGTCTTGTCGCGGCCGAAGAGCCAGCCCAGGTGCGCGTGCCAGAACCCGTGCGCCAGCGCCAGCGGCGATGTGCCGTAGAGCCAGGGGGAGTGCGGGTCGCCTTCGCGGTCGGAGAACGCGTGGTGGCGCCGGTGGTCGGCGACCCAGCCGAGCACCGGGCCCTGGGCGGCCAGGCCGCCGGCGACCGCGAGCGCGATCCGCAGCGCGCGGGTGGCGGTGAACGCGCCGTGGGTGAAGCAGCGGTGGTAGCCGACCGTGACACCCAGCGTCGTCACGACGTAGAAGCCCGTGGCGATACCGATGTCGAGCCAGCTCAGCCCCCAGCCCCACACCAGGACCACGACCGAGAGGAGGGCGAGGAACGGCGCGAGGAGGAAGACCCGGATGGTGATCAGCTCACCGCGCGAATGCCTGCCGGAGATCAAGGGCTTGCGCCCCGAGGGGTACCGGGTGGGGGCTTCCGTTGTGGTCATGGGGATCCTGCTCTTGGCGACAGGTGGTCGGGTCGTCGCGAATGCAGGGTCTGGGCGCTCCGGGCGCTGATCCTTCCGATGATACGCCGAAGCCGTCCATCCGGCGGTTTCGCTTGTGCCGCGGGGCTATAGTGAGGCGGAAGCCCCGGACCCCGGCATCGTGGTTCCGCGGCGCGGGCCGGCCGGCCCCCGCCCGACCCGGACGGCGAGGCACAACAGCATGGCGGCACGGACAGCAGGTCTGCTTCTGGTCGTCCCGGCCGGTTTCCTGGCCGCGGTCGGGGCGCTGCACACGCCGCCGGACGCGCTGATCGGCTGGAGCCTCGCGGGTCTGGCGGCCGGGGTACTCGTCGCGTTCGGTGCGCCTCGGTTCCGGCGCGGCCGTCAGGTCGGCGGAGGCGGTCCCGAACTGCCGGCAGGGGTGGCCACCGCCGCGGCGTTCGTGGCCGGCTGCCTCGCGATCGCCGGTCTGCTGGCCGCGCTCGGCGGTGGTGTCACCACGGCCGTGCTGCTCCTGCTCGCCGTGGCCGGGCTCTGGGCCGGGAACCGCCGCCGGCGGGGACTCCGGGAAAGCCTCGCCGCCGGGCCGGACCCGCACGACGTCCTCGCCGCGGTCACGCTCCCCGCGCCGCCGTCCGTGCCGGTCGCCGAGATGGGCACGGAAGAGCTGTGCGCGGCCTGGCGGCGCAGCTACTTCCAGCTGCGCCTCGCCACCGACCCGGGCGCGTTCCGCCAGGTCGTGCAGCGCCGGCAGAGCTACCTCGACGAACTCGAGAAACGGGACCGCCGCGGGTTCCGCCGCTGGCTCGACAGCGGTGCCCGGGCCGGCGACGATCCCGGACCGTACCTGACCACGCGCACCTGATCGTCCGTTTTGGACAGACGCAGCCGGACAGGCGCAGTCGGACAGGCGCGGGCGGACGGGCTCAGGCGGCCAGGCCGGGGGTTCCGTGGTCGGCGAGCAACGTCCCGGCGTCGTCGACGTTGTCCGGGTGCGCCGCGGTGGCCAGCAGGCCGAGCGCGCGGTCCGGGCCGGTCTCGGGCGGGACGACCAGCAGGGTGACCCGGTGCCGGTTCCCGCTCCCGGTCACCGTGAGGGTGTCGGCGTGCTCCCACCGGGTGCCCACGAGGTGGACCGCCGCGTCGCCCAGGCCGAGCCGGCGCCGGGCTGGCGGCCAGGCGGCGGTGTTGTAGGTGACACCGTCGATGCCGCCCAGCCGGGCGGACAGCGCCGCGAGCAGCGTGGGCAGCTCGACGGGAAGGTCGCGGGACCGGGGCCACCACGCGCCGTCGACGTGCCCGGTCGCGGGGCCCGGCTTCAGCCGCAGCCGCGGCGGGGTGCGGGCGATGAGGTGCGGGGCCGACGTCATGCCGGTGCTCCGGTCCCCGGCCGCGGACTCCGGCCGGTGTGGTGTCCGAGGATACGTCCACAATGGACACGGATCGGTCACGTGCCCGCCGGGTCCACCCGGTCGGTGACGCGCGAGCCGGGCCGGAACGGGACGCCCAGTGCCTCGAAGACGCCGAGCATCTTCGGGTCCTCCCCGCGCACGTCGCCCACGAAGGCCCGGACGCCCTCGTGCTCCGCGATGACGGCGAGCTGGTCCAGCAGCAGCGTCGCGACGCCGAGCGCCTCGGTGCGGCCGTCGACCACCAGCGCGACCTCGGCCTCGGCGGAGTCGGCCAGGATGTCGTAGCAGGCCACGCCGGCCAGCCGGGAGTGCACGAAGCACCCCACCGCCGTGTGCCCGACGCCGGCGCCGTGGGACAGGCGCGTCGCCAGCGCGGCCAGGCCGCCGACGCCGAGCCCGAAGAAGCTGAGGTGCCGGTCGCGTTCGGCGAGCCGGTTGCGCAGGGCCAGGACGGCCGCGGTGTCGGCGGCTGCCAGCCCGCGCACCCAGGCGACCTCGCCGTCGGGGAGCAGGATCCGGACCGGTGGGGTGGCGGTGATCATGGGGTTGTCCTCTCCACGGGGTCCGCGGTGCCCTGTCCTTTTCGGACAGAACACCGCGAAGTTCGATGGGCCGCGGCTCAGCCGGCGAGCGTCACCTGGTTGTCGACCGCGGTCACGCCGGGGGCGAACCACGCGGTCTGCTCGGCCGAGCGGCGTTCGGCCGGGCTGCGGACTTCGCCGGTCAGCGTGACCTGACCGCCGTCGACGTCGACCTCGACGTGCTGCGCGAATCCCGGGGTGTGCCGGGCCAGTGCCGCGGTGAGCTTCAGCTTGAGGTCGGCCGGGATCACGTCCGCCGACGGCTTGATCGTGATCAGGTTGCGCACCCCGCTGATGCCGGGGAGCCCGGCCACCGCGCGGCGCGCGGCTTCGCGCTGGTAGTGCCAGGCCACCGAGCCGCGCAGGGTGATCACCTGGTCGCGCACCTCGACCTGCACCGAGTCCTTCGGCACGACGACCGTGCGGCGGTCGAAGACGATCATGGCTTCCCGGGCGAGGTCGGTGTCCTCCGGCACGTGGCTGCCGTGCCGGACGACGATCTTGTCCGCCGTCGTGAGGACACCGTGGACCCGGCTCGCGGCGCGCAGCGCCTCTTCCTTCTCGGGGTAGGTGGCGACGTGCCCGGAGAGCGTCGCGACGCCGTCGGTGACGGTCACGCCGATCTCTTCGGAGTTGACGCTGGGAGTCCAGGCGAGCTCGTCGGTGACCGCGGTCCTGAGGTGGTGGTCGGGCCTGCGCTGGATCTGTGTCATGCCTTCACCGTTTCGCGCCCGCGGCGCGCGGCCTAGAGTCGCCGGACCTCTCTTGGGGGGACGTTCGGCGCGGGCGGCGTAGCCTGGGCCGGTGGCCGACACCGCGCAGCCCGACCCGCCCGTGATCACCGTCTTCCTGGTGGACGACCACGAACTCGTCCGGCGCGGCGTTGCCGAGCTCGTCGACGACGAAGCCGACCTGACGGTCGTCGGCCAGGCCTCTTCGGTGGCCGAGGCCCTGGCCCGGATCCCGGCGCTGCAACCGGACGTCGCGGTGCTCGACGTCCGGTTGCCCGACGGCAACGGCGTCGAGCTGTGCCGGGACCTGCGCTCCGCGCTGCCCGGCCTGCGGTGCCTGATGCTGACGTCCTTCACCGACGAGAACTCGATGGTCGAAGCGGTACTGGCGGGTGCCGAGGGGTACGTGATCAAGGACGTCAAGGGGCTGCAGCTGGTCGACGCCATCCGCCGGGTCGGGGCGGGCGAGACGCTGCTGGACGGCCGGGCGGTCGCCGCGCTCGTCACCGAACTGCGCGCGACGACCGGGAAACCGGGACCGCTGGCGGGGTTGAGCGAGCAGGAGCTCGTCCTGCTGGACCTGCTCGGCGAGAGCCTGACGAACCGCCAGATCGCCGAGCGGATGTTCCTGGCGGAGAAGACCGTCAAGAACTACGTGTCCCGGCTGCTGGCGAAACTGGGGCTGGAGCGGCGGTCCCAGGCGGCGGTGCTGGTCACCGGGATCCACGGCGCGCAACGCCGTCCGGGCGGCTAGCGGCGAACGGGTGCTCGTCGCTGATCACGACGTCTTCGAGCAGTTGCTGCGTGAAGGCGGGCACGGCCGTGCCGTGGCCGAGGCGCAGCATGATCTGGGGCCAGAGCCCGCCGCCGATCAGCCGCCGCAGCTCGCGCCGGGTCGCCGGCGCGGCCATCGGCTGGGAGGACAGCGCCGCCGAGATCCCGGCGGCGGCCGCCGTGAGCAGGACCCGCTGCATGGCCTGGCCGGCCTGGAGCCGGGCCAGCGCGGTGTCGTGCAGCGAGCCGACGACCACGACCAGCCGCTGGGGCTCGACGTCGAGGTCGGTCCCGCCGCCGGGGCCGGGCAGCGTCGGCGGAACCTCCGAGCGGCGCATGATCTCGCGCAGCTGCGGCACCTGCTCGGCGGTGACGGTGGCCAGCCACGCGCGTTCCATTTCGGCGCCCCGCCGCAGCTGCCGCTGCACCTCGCCGGTGACGACGGCGTCGGTGAACGGGCGGCGGTTGCTGTGCCGCCCGGCGATGGCCTCGACCAGCTGCTCGTCGTGGGGCGTGATCGTCTCGTACCCGTGCGGCCGCACGATCGCGAGCAGTTCGGGACGCCCGGCGGTGGGGAACAGCCGCACGTCGGCGTGGCTGCCCTGGGCCTTGACGGCGAGCCGCAGGTTCAGCAGGGCCGCTCCGCAGTCCAGGAGCCGTTCCCGCTGGTCGCTGTCGGTGCCGGCGAGCGGGTTCGCGTACAGCTCGATGGAGTCCGGCGTGCACTGGAAGCGCCAGGGCCGGGAGTTGCGCAGAGGCGGGGGAGCCGTCGCCGAGAGCAGGACGGTTCGCACCTGGCTGGCGCTGAGGTGCCCGACGGGCATGACACCGGTTTTCATGGACGGCTCCGAACTGGGGTTCCCGGGGATGACGTCGAACGTGCTACTGCCCGATCACGGTGGTCCGCCGTCGTCGGCCGGGCCAAGGGCCGAACGGCCTCCGGCGCCGGGCGAAGGTCGTCGGTTGCGGTTCGCACCGGATCCCGGCGCGGGGCGGGCCGGGCGTGCGAGGGTGGGGACATGCCCGACGAGAACGCGCCGGGCCGGGACCGGATGGACGCGCTGCCCGCGGCCGTCCTCGCCTTCTCCGCCGGTCTGGAGCTCGAGACCACGCTGCGCCGGGTCGTGACGGCGGCCGCCGACCTGGTCGGCGCGCCCTACGGCGCGCTGGCCCTGCTCGACGAGGACGGCCGGACGACCGCCTTCGCCGTCACCGGCGTCGACGACGCCACCCGGGAGCGGCTCGGCCCGCCACCGTCCGGCCACGGGATCCTCGGCACGCTCGTGGCCGGCGATCCCGCCCCGGTGCGCGTGGCCGCGCTGCCCGCCGCCGGGCTGCCGCCGGGCCACCCGCCGGTGCGCAGCTTCCTCGGCGTGCCCCTCCTGGTGCGGGGCGCCGTGCTCGGCCGGCTCTACCTCAGCGGCGAACGTGCCTTCACCGCCGACGACGAACGCGCGCTCGTGGCCCTGGCCGCGGCGGCCGGGATCGCCGTCGACAACGCCCGGCTCTACGAAGAAACCCGCAGCCGGCAGCGGTGGCTGGAGGCCACCGGCGAGATCTCCGCGGAGCTGCTGGGCGGCGCCGACGTCCACGACGTGCTCCACCTGATCGCGAGCCGCGCCGTCGAGCTCAGCGGCGCCCGGGACGCCCTCATCGCGCTGCCCGTGACGCCGGACGGCCCGCTGGCCGTCACGGTCTGCGCCGGCCCCGACGCGGAGGTGCTGACCGGCCGCCGGATCCCGCTCGGCGGGTCGACCTCGGGCGCGGTGCTGCGGGATCACGTGCCGCGCAGTGTGCCGAGCCTGGCGTTCGACCTGGCCGAGGGCCTGGACGTACGCCTCGGGCCGGCGCTGGCGGTGCGGCTGCGCTCGGGGGAGTCCACCGCCGGTGTCCTGCTGGCGATCCGCACGCCCGGCGCGGCGGGGTTCGACGAGCACGAGCTCCAGATCGTGTCGGCCTTCGCCGACCAGGCCGCGCTGGCCCTGCGCGACGCCGAGAGCCAGGCCGCCCGCCGGGAGCTGGACGTCGTGGTGGACCGCGACCGGATCGCCCGCGACCTGCACGACCAGGTCATCCAGCGGCTGTTCGCGGTCGGGCTGGGCATCGAGGGCACCCGCCGCCGCAGCGACTCGCCCGAGGTCGACGCCCGGCTCACCCAGCACATCGACCAGCTGCAGGACGTCATCGAGGAGATCCGCGGCGCGATCTTCGACCTGCACGCCGAACCGGGGGCCGCGCGGGGCCTGCGGGCCCGCCTGCAGAACGCGATCACGGACACGACCTCCGACTCCGCGATCCGCACCACGGTCCGGTTGTCGGGCGCGTTCGACCGGGTGCCCGCGGGCCTGGCCGAGCACGCCGAGGCGGTGGTCCGGGAAGCGGTCAGCAACGTCCTGCGCCACGCGCGCGCCGCGGACCTGGCGGTCACCGTGTCCCTGGACGGCGACCTGGCCGTCGAGGTCTCGGACACCGGGATCGGGATGCCGGACGCCGTGGTGCGCAGCGGACTGCGCAACCTCGAGCAGCGCGCCGCGCAAGCGGGCGGGTCCTTCAAGGTGGAGCGCCCGGCCGGCGGCGGCACCCGTCTCATGTGGACGGTCCCGGTGCCCTGAAGGTGCGAATCGGGCAATGCTTGCTTAGAGTCCCGGGGTGACCGCTGACGTACAGGAACCGCCGCGGGGCTGGGTACCGGTGGAGCACCGGTTCCTCGGGCTCGACCGCCGGACGTTCACCCCGGCGCTGATCGCCCTCGTCGTGGCGCTGGTGCTGAGCTACGGACTGCCGGCACTCAACGCGGCGATCCCGTGGCGCAACCAGATCCGGGCCGGCGACGTGCTCGACCTCGGCGGCGGGGCGACCGCGGTGCCGCCCGTGGGCTGGCAGCTGGAAAACGGCACGCTCACCGGCGCCGACGCGGCGACCCCGACGTCCCTGCAGATCCTGCTGGCCACCGGCGGCGCGACCATCACCCTGCGCGGCACGGCCTACACCGGGTCGGCCAGTGCCTTCCTCGACCAGGTCGAGCGATCCGAAGGCGGCGAGCCGGGCGTCGACGCGGCGCGGGGCACCGTGCGGTCCGACGCCGGGCTGACCGGCGTCGTGCAGGCCGGGACCGGGCCGGCCGGGGACGCGCTCGACGTCGCGTTCAAGGTGCCCGCGGCGGGTCAGCCCGCCGAGTCCGCGCCGGCGTTGCTGGTCCGGGTGCGCACCGCGCCGGACCAGTTCGAGCGCTACCGCGACGACGTGACGGCGTTGCTGCGCAGCATCACCCCGGGAGCCGGCCGATGAGCGGCAAGGCGGCGCAGCTGGCCGCGATCGAGGATTCGGGCTGGGGCCGGCCGTTCCGGTTCTTCCAGCCGCACAACCTGGCGTTGTGGGTCTACCTGCTCGGCGTCGGCGGGGGCGCGCTGGCGATCGTGCGGTACTTCGGCTCCAGCGGCTTCTACACCCCGGCCCTGGCCGGCGGGGTGCTGCTGTTCGGGCTGTACCTCGTGCCGTGGTTGTTGTTGCTGCGCCACCAGAACCGCTACACCGCCCAGCCCGCCGGGTTGCTCGCCGCGGCCTTCGCCTGGGGTGGCGTCGCCGCCCCGTTCTGGATCGCCCTGCCCGCGAACACCGCGCTGCTCGAGTTCTGGACGAAGGTCGGCGGCACCGCCTTCGCCGCCGACTGGGCCGCCGGCCTGACCGCCCCGATCACCGAGGAGTGGGGCAAGGCGCTCGGCCTCGTGCTGCTGATCGGGCTGGCGCCGCGGCTGGTCCGCAGCGCCTACGACGGGTTCATCATCGGCGCGTTCATCGGCCTGGGTTTCCAGGTCTTCGAGGACGTGCTCTACGTCTACAACGGCGCGGCCCAGAGCTTCGGCGCCAACCAGATCGGCACGTCGCTGCAGGTGTTCGTGTCCCGGGGCGCGGCCGGGATCGTCTCGCACGCCCTGTTCAGCGCGATCTTCTGCACCGGGCTGATGTGGGTGCTGGGCCGGGCCCCGGGCGAACGCGCCGTCGTCCGGGGCGTGCTGACCATGCTGATGGCGATGGTGTTCCACTTCGCCTGGGACGACATGGCCGGCCTCGGCGGGCGCAGTGCCTTCGTCGTGGTGCTGCCGTTCGTGATCGCGGCCGTCGAACTCGTCGCCCTGTCCGTCGTGCTGCGTCGCGCCGCCCGCCGGGAGCGGGCCTGGATGCGGGACCTGCTCGGGCCGGAGGTCGAGGCGGGTGTGCTCGACCCGGCCCTGCTCGACGCGGTCAGCGGCCTGCGCAAGCAGCGCAAGGCGTACCGCAAGCACGTGCACGGCCGGCGCCGGGCCCGGCACCGCATCGAGGCGGCGGGTGACCTCGCCCGCGAGATCGCCCGGGCCGGCGGCCGGGAAACCGGCCGGGTCACCCACGCCCGGGCCGAGGTGGCCCGCCTGACCTGAACCCGCCTTCGCCACGGAGGCGCAGCTCGTCCCACCCCCGGCGGAAGCGCGGTGGAAGGGAAACCGAAGCGACTTGTCCCACGATGCGTTCGCAAGTCCGAGAAAGGCAGGAAGAACGCATGGTGGGTACGAGGATCATGGCCGCGGCCACGGCGGTGGCGGGCCTGGGCACGCTGCTGCTGACGGGTACGGCGAACGCGGCGTCGCAGGACACCGAGGTCCACAGCAACGACGACAACCCGGGTGGGATGGCCTGGTTCAAGGCCGAGGGTGAGCACTTCGGTGTCTGCGACCGCCAGAACGACGGCCTGGGCGTCCGCGGGAAGCTGACGTGGACCGACAGCGCCGGCTCGCACGAGCGCAAGGTCTGGCACCACAGCGGCCACGCGGCCGGCCGGCCCTGAGCTGCACGGAGTACCCGACGGACTTCGACATCGCCGAAGGCACGAAGGTCTACCTGCAGTTCTGCGACACGGACACCGGTTACGCCTGATCGCCGGTTGCGCGTTCAGCGCAGCAGCGTGCCGAACGCGAGGGTGAAGAACGCGGCGAAGGACGCTCCGTCCTTCGCCGCGCGCTCGCCGACGATCGCGCCTTCCCAGGCGTTGACCAGGAACCGGGCCAGCACCTCCGGGTCCTGCCGCGAGGTCACCGAGCCGTCGGCCTGGGCTTCGCGGATCGCCCCCGCGACGGCCGCCGACCAGCTGTCGAAGCTCGTCACCAGGCCGTCGCGGATGGCGGGGCTGTGGTCGGCCGCTTCGTTGCTGAAGTTGCCGAACACGCACCCGCGCTCGTAGCCGTACTTCTCGATGTCGCTCGCCAGGAACTCGAAGTGGTCGCGCAGCCTGGTCAGCGGGGCGACGGCGGAGTCGGCCAGCGCCGGCACCCGCCGGGTGGCGCCGTAGCGCTCCATCACGACCAGGGCGAGCGCTTCCTTGCTCTCGAAGTGGTTGTAGAACGAGCCCTTGGGCACGCCGGCGCTGTCGGTGATGAGCTTGACGCCGCAGGCGTTGTAGCCGAGCCGGTGGAACTGCTCGTACGCGGCGTCGACGATCTGCTCCCGCACGCTGGCCCTGGCCATGGGGTCTCCTCCGGTTCAATATGGGCGGTCGTCTACCTCAGGTTAACCGTTCGCACGCCACCAGGCGGTGATCACCCGCGCGTAGTCGGCCGCGGCTTCCTCCCAGACGAAGTGGCCCGCGTCGAGGACGTCGAGCTTGCTGTGGGGGAGCCGCTCGTGCAGGTACTCGGCGTTCGCCACCGGCACCACCGGGTCCTTGCCGCCGGCGATGATCTGGACCGGCGTCTCGATGCCGGGCAGCAGGTCACCGAGGATCGGCAGCTCGGCCGGATACGCCCGGACGTACGGCATCTGCTCGACGAACCGCCGGCCCCAGTAGGCGGCCAAGTAGTCCTCGCGCACGACGTCGGGCAGTTCGTACCCCTCGATGGTGGCGAGCGCGACCTTCACGACGTCCTTGGGGCCCATGGCCCGGTACGGCGCCAGGTCCTCGGCTCGCACCCACTCGTCGAGCACGCCGCCCAGATTGAGGGGGACCGACGTCCCGCCGCTGCCCACGGTCACGGTGGCGAACCGGCCGGGGTGCCGGGCCGCGGCGAACAGGGCCGCGCCGGTGCCGACGTCCGGGCCCACGACGTGCGGCTTCGCCAGCCCCAGCTCGTCGGCGATCCGGACGACGAACTCACCCATCGCCCGGGGTGACAGCAGGTCCTCGCGTAGTTCGGAATGCCCGAACCCCGGCAGGTCCACCGCGACCAGGCGGGCGTGCCCGGCCAGGCGTGACCAGCTCGCGTCGAAGGCGTACAGGCTTTCGGGCCACGGGCTCAGCAGCAGGGCTTCGGCCTCGTGCGGCCCGTCGCTCTCGGCGTAGCGGACGGACAACCCGTCGATGCTGCGGAACCGGGGCTTGATTTCGCTCATGTCCTCGTCCTCTCTTCGGTAACCCCAATATGACCGGTCGTCTTAAAACCGTCAAGGAGAGTGACGCAGGGCACAGCCAGGGGGTCTCAGCCGTTGCCGTACTTCTCGCCGAGCTCCTCGATCTCGGGCAGGCCGACGAGCTCGGCGAAGTCGGTGAGGCCGGGCAGCTCCCGGACGGCGTCGACCGGCGTGCCGTCCTGGGCGATGCGGGCGAGCACGGACCGCATGGCCTTGGTGGCGGCCAGCAGTGTCGAGATCGGACAGATCACCAGCCGGAAACCCAGCTCCCGCAGCCGATCCCGGCCCAGGGGCGGCGTCTTGCCGCCCTCGGCCCAGTTGAACAGCAGCGGGACGTCGCGGAAGGTGTCCGCGACCCGTTCGATCTCGGCTTCGGACTGCAGCGCCTCGACGAACAGCATGTCGGCGCCGGCGTCCCGGTAGCGGCGGGCGCGGTCGATCGCCGCGTCGAGGCCCTCGACCGCGCGGGCGTCGGTGCGGGCGATGAGCACGAAGTCGGGGTTGTTCCGGGCGTCGACCGCGGCGCGGACGCGGTCGGCCATCGTCTCGGCGGGCACGACGCGCTTGCCCTCCAGGTGCCCGCAGCGCTTCGGCGCGACCTGGTCCTCCAGGTGGATCGCGGCGACACCGGCGGACTCGTACTCGCGGACGGTGCGGATGACGTTGAGGGCGTTCCCGTAGCCGGTGTCGGCGTCGGCGATCACCGGCACCTCGACCACCGACCGGATCCGGCTCGCCGCCTGGACCATTTCGGTCATCGTCAGCAGGCCGACGTCCGGGCGGCCGAGCAGCGACGCCGTCGTGCCGAACCCGGTCATGTAGACGGCGGGGAACCCGGCCGCCTCGACCAGCCGGGCGCTCAGCGCGTCGTACGCCCCGGGCGCGACGACGATCTCGTCACCGGCCAGCAGGTCCCGCAACCGGGCCGGACCGGGGATCCGCGGTCCCAGCAGATCGGCCACGCCGACCACCTCCTCGTGTCCCGACGTTCCTGTGTAGCAGACGGCGCTCTGGTGGAAGTGCGCCGCGCCGGGTCCGGCCAAGGATGACTGCACCCCTTGAACCGCCCTGAACGGAGAACCGCCATGCCCATGATCGACGTGTACGCCCCGGCGGGCGTCATCGGCGACAAGAAGAAACTCGCCCAGGAACTCGCGCAGACGGTGATGCGGTGGGAAAAGGTCCCGGTGATCCCGTTCTTCACCGAGAACACCGCGGCCTTCGTGCACGAACTGCCCGCCGGCGCGCTGTCGGACGCCGGTGGGGGCGGCGATCACGTCCGCGTGCAGGTGACGACCAACGCCGGCGCGCTGGACCGCGAGCAGCAGCTCGGTGTCGTCAAGGACGTCACCGCCCAAATCGCCGCGGCCGCGGGTGACCCGGGTCTGGCCGAGCGGACGTGGGTCGCGCTCACCGAGGCCGTGCCGGGCGGCTGGGGGATCGGCGGGCACGCCTACACGAACGAGGAGATCGTCCGGCACGTGCGTTCACTGCTCGGGAAGTCCTGACCGGACGCTGGTACGAATGGCTTCATGACGGTTCTGGGCGAGGAACGGCCCGCCTGGCGGGAGGTCGGCGGCCGGGTGGTCGAGCGCGCCGCGGGCGGCACCGCGCTCGCCCGGCTCGAAACCCTGGCCCGCACCTCGGCGGACCCGATCGGCTGGCGCTTCCGCCAGCCGGCCGCGGCGCTGTTCTGGTGGGGCTCCGGGGTGCACGAGCTGCGGATCGCGGTGGACGGCCGTCCGTTCCACGACGTCGTCACCGCGACCAGCAGCCTCTGCTACATCCCGCCGGACACCGAGGTCACCGGCACGTTCGCGGTCGACGGGCTGTGCCGTTACACGGTGCTGTTCCTCGACCCGGACCTCGCCGCCGACCACGACCTCCCGGCGCCGCGGCGCGTGCTCGTCGGGTTCGACCGGCCCCCGATCGTGCGGGCCCTGCGCGAACTCGCCCAGGAGGCGGCGGACCCGGACGAGACGTTCGCCCTGTTCGTCGACGGCGTCGCCCGCCAGAGCCTCGCGCACCTCGTCCGCCTGACCCGTGACGCGGCACCGGAACCACCTGGGGCCGGCCTGCCGGCGGGCACCGTGGCGCGCTTGGACGCCCACGTGCGGCGGAACCTGCGCGATCCCGTCACCGTCGGCGGGCTCGCCGCGGTGGCCGGGTTCAGCCCGCGGCACTTCCTGCGGTCGTTCCGCCGCAGCACCGGCCTGACGCCCATGCGCTGGGTCCTGGACCTTCGCCTGCGCGAAGCCGAACACCGCCTCGCCGGGACGTCCGATCCGATCGGCGTCATCGCCGCGGGCTGCGGGTTCAGCCACCCGCAGCACCTCAGCACCGCGTTCCGCCGGGCGCGGGGGATCAGCCCGTCGGAGTACCGGGCGGCGCTGTAGTCCGATGTGGACGGTCAGCCGATCGTCGGGAGGAAGGCGGGGGCCCGGCGGGCCGGAGCCGCCTTCTCGAACGCCGCCGCGAGCGCGAGGATCCGCGCGTCGGCCCAGCGGCCCGCGAAGAACGAGACGCCGATCGGGAGCGGGCCGGCGAACCCGGCCGGGACCGACACGTTGGGGTAACCCGCGACGGCGGCCGGGGTCGAGGAGCCGAGGACGAACGCGTCACCCGTGCCGTAGGTCGTCTTCCACGCCGGGCTGTTGGTCGGCGCGACGATCGCGTCGAGGTGCTGCGCGGCCAGGGTTTCGTCGATCGACCGGCGGGCCAGCGACGTCGCCGTCGCGCGCTGGGCGCGGTAGGCCGGGTCGGTCGCGTCCGGCGCGGCGGCCGCCTGCTCGAACAGCTCCTGGCCGAACTTGGACAGCTCGACCGGGTCCTTCTTGTTGAAGACGATCAGCTCGTTCAGGTTCGCGGGGTGGCCCGGCCGGTGGGTGAGGTAGGCGTTGACGTCGCGTCTGAACTCGGTGAGCAGCGCGGGGGACTCGGCGGCGCCGATCTGGTCCTGGTAGGGCAGGTCGACCTCGACGACGGTGGCGCCGCGGGCGGTCAGCGTGCGGACGGCGTCCTGGACGACCCGGTCGACGTCGGCGTCCTGGCCGGCCATCCGCCAGACGCCGATCCGGGCGCCGCGCAGGGCGCCGGGACGCAGCAGAGCCGCGTAGTCGCGAGGCTGGCTCGCGGGGATCGCCGCCGTCGCCGGGTCCGCGGCGTCGTGTCCCTGCAGGACGGACAGTGTGATGGCCGCGTCGACGACGTGCCGCGCCATCGGCCCGGCGGTGTCCTGTTCGGCGGAGATCGGCACGACACCGGTCCGGCTGACCAGCCCGAGCGTCGGCTTTTCGCCGACGACGTCGTTGGCGCCGGCCGGGCAGACGATGGAGCCGTCCGTCTCGGTGCCGATCGCGACCTGCGACAGGGTGGCCGCGACGGCGGCGCCGGAGCCCGAGGACGAGCCGCACGGGTTGCGGTCGAGGACGTACGGGTTGTTCGTCTGGCCGCCGATCCCGGACCAGCCGGACGTCGCGTGGGTGGAGCGGTAGTTGGCCCACTCGGAGAGGTTGGTCTTGCCGAGGATCACCGCGCCGCCGCGCTGGAGCCGGTCGACGAGAGCGGCGTCGGCGGCCGGCCGGCTGCGCGGCAGGGCCCGCGAGCCCGCGGTGGCCGGGAGCGTCCGGGTGTCGATGTTGTCCTTGAGCAGCACCGGGATCCCGTCCAGCTGCCCGAGCGGGTGGCCGGTGCGGCGGCGGGCGTCGCTGGCGGCGGCCGCGCGCAGGGCACCCGGGTCGACGGCGACCACGGCGTGGACCTTGCCGTCCACCGCGTCGATCCGGCGGAGGTAGGCCTGGGTCAGCGCCACGGCGCTCAGCCGGCCGTGGTCCATCCGCTGCTGGAGCTCGGGGATGGTGGCGGCGTCCAGGTCGAAACCCAGTGCCGGGCCGGCGTGGGCGGGCGCGGCGGCCAGCGCGGGCACCGGGGCCGCGACGAGGCCGGCGAGGGCGAGGAGCACGGCGGTCGAGCGCAGTCGGATCACGGCGTACATGCCACTCCGGATCCCGGCGGGGGTCAAGCCGCCATTCGTCGTGCCGGGTGCCATCATGGGCGTCCTGGGAGGACGCTCATGACTGCTCGTGACGCGCTGATCGCCGTGGCCGGCCTGCTCGCGCCGGAGGTGCCGCGGGTGCGGGACCTGGCCGTGGCCGCGTACGACGATCCCGGCGCCTACCTGCGCGAACACGCCGACCGGCTCGACGACCGCGGCATCGACGAGCCGTTCGACCTGCTGGCGTGGATCGCGCTCGTGAACGCGCTCACCGACCACGGGCTGCTGGCCGAAGTGGACTGGAAGGAAGCGCCCGGCGAAATCACCGGGCAGCTGCGAGCCCTGCGGTCCGCGCCTTCGGCCGACGGGATCTGGACGTCGCTCGCCGAGGCCGACCTGCCGACCTACGAGTTCCTCGAGCTGGCGGGGGCGCGGCTGGCCGAGGCCGGCACCGCGCTGGCCGTCCTCGACATCGAGTCCGACTGCTACCCGCTCGTGCTCCTGCCCGCCGCCGACGCCGGTGACCTCGCAGGCCTCGCCTCGGCGGCCGGGTTCACGGCCGCGGTGCTCCCGGCCTAACACGGAGAAAGTTTCCGGGCCGTGTCGAAACGGCTCGGGCCGGTTCGTTGTGTCCGTGTAGGAGCACCGGCATCGAACGGAGAGACCCGTGACCAACCCGCCCGTCGTCGACCTGGCCACCTGGCAGCACGCCCGTGACGAGCTGCTGGTCCGCGAGAAGGCCCACACCCGCGAGGGCGACGCCATCGCCGCGGCCCGCCGCCGGCTGCCGGTGGTGGAGTTCGACGGCGCCGTCGACGTCGTCGGACCCGGCGGGCCGGTCCCGTTCACGGACCTGTTCCAGGGACGCGACGAGCTCGTCGTCTACAAGCACATGTGGCACGACGGCGCGCCGCACCAGGGGCAGTGCGAGGGCTGCACCACCACGGCCTGGCACCTCCGGGACGCCGTCTACCTCAACGCCCGCGGCGTCTCGTACGCCGTGCTGACCACGGGTCCGTGGGACGAGGTGGCCGCCTACGTCGAGTTCATGGGCTACACCGAGCCCTGGTACTCGGTGCGCGACGTGCCCGCGCCGGTCGGCGACGACATGGGCACCATCACCTGCTTCCTGCGCGACGGCGACCGCGTGTTCCTCACCTACGCCACGACCGGCCGGGGCAACGAGCGGGTCAACCCGTCGATGGGACTGCTCGACATGACGCCTTACGGCCGTGGGGAGGCGTGGGAGGACAACCCCGGGTGGCACGAGACCGAGGGGCGCCACGCCTGCTGGTCGTGGCGCTCGGACGCCGACGGCGTCCCCACCTGGGGCCCGACCAGCCGGCCGGTGCCGCAGTGGACCCGGCCCGGCGCGACCCCCGTGGAGACCCTGGGCCGGCGGGGTGGCCACTGACCCCCGTCGCTCAGACGGGTTCCGCCGTTTCGGTGGTGGGCGCCTTGTGGGCGGCGGCGTAGTGCGCGGTGCCGATCGCGCCGGCGACGGCGAGCACGAACCCCGCGACGGCCGCGACCGTGAAGCCGTCGCGGACGCGGTCGTCGAGGATCGTCACGCCGATCAGGGACGACACGGCGGTGTTGGTGGTGAACATCGTCGCGGTGACGGCGGTCGCGCGGCCGCGTTGCAGGGCCATCGCGAACACCACCGCGGCGACCAGGCCGTTGGCGATCATCGCCCAGATCGCCGGGTCCAGCGCCACCCGCCAGGCCGGGCCCGACGTGTCGAGCGTCCGGGCCGAGATGCCGACGACGCTGAAGCCGAGGCCGCCGCAGAACCCCAGGATGGGCGCCGACCAGCGGCGGTCGTGGCGCTGGATGAACAAGCCCGTCACCGCGATCGGCACCGCCGCGGCCAGCAGCAGGTACTTGCCGGCGGTGGGCAGCAGGTGCGCCGGGCCCGGGTCCGCGGACAGGCCCAGCAGGACGAGGCCGGTCGCGCCGACACCGAGGGCGGCCCAGCCGGCGGAGGCCAGCCGGATGCCGAGGAACGCGGAGATCGTCGCCGTGACACCGACGCTGAACGCCAGCACCGACTGGACGAGGAACAGCGGCAGCCGGTGCAGCGCCGCCGCGGCGAAGACGAAGCCCAGCAGGTCGACGCCCACCCCGAGGAAGTAGAGCGGCTGGCTGCGCAGGGCGACGAGATCCTGGGGCGCGCCGCCGTAGGCGCCGGCCCGCCGCACGCCGGCGGACTCCAGGATCGAGCCGCTGCCCGACGCGACGGCGGCCAGCAGGGCGAGGACGTAACCGAGGATCACCGCTTGAGTCTGTCAGCCCGCCCGCCGCCGGGATCCGAAGGCCGGGAAACCGCACGCGGCGCACCCATAACACCTGGCATAACACCGAGGCGGCAACGTCCGCCGCGGGTCACGAACCCGGCACCCTGACCAGCGGATATGTGACGCGGGCCACCGTGCGGCAGACCGATCGTTTACTCATCGTTTACCGACTTGCGTCGGTTGTTGGAGATTTTCTCCTGTCGCACAGTGATGGTTCCCCTTTCCCTTTGCTGCAAGGAGAAGCTCGTGGTCATCGCGCTGGACAAACGAATGACGGGCCTGGTTCTCACGTGTGGTGCGGTCGTGGTCACGGCCACGCTCGCGCTCACCCCGGCGGCCGGGGCCCAGCCGGTCGCGCCGCCGGCGCCGAACGGCGTGACGCTCACCCACCCGCTCGGCGACAACAGCGCCCTGCGGCTCCCGGCGAACGCGGCCCGCGACGCCCTGGCCGCGCGCAGCCTGGACTACAGCCAGCAGGTGCAGCAGAACGACGAATGGTGCTGGGCCGCCGACGGCGCGAGCATCGAGCAGTTCCACGGCGCTTCGACGTCGCAGGAGGAGTTCTGCGCCGCCGGCAAGGGTACCACCGCGGGCAACTGCCCGAACCAGGCCGCGCAGATCGGCGAGATCGTCGACGGCTTCCGCGGCACCGGGTTCTCCGCGAGCAGCGCCGGGGGAGCGGTGTCGTTCTCGACGATCACCCAGCAGATCGACGCCGGGAACCCGGCGCTCACCGGGATCTACTGGACCTCCGGCGGCGGCCACGCCGAGGTGATCTACGGCTACGACGCGGGCAACCAGTCGATGAACGTCGGCGACCCGTGGCCGACGTACCAGCGCTACCGCACGCAGTCCTACAACGACTACCTGCGCAACAGCGAATTCACCTGGGGCGACACGGTCGTCGGCATCACGGGCGGGCGGTGAGCTAGGCCATGACCAGGTCTGCGGTGAAGGTCCTGACGGCGGTGCTGCTGGCGCTGATGAGCACGGCCGGGTTCGGCGCGGCGGCCTCGGCCGCGCCACCGGCGTGGGTGCCGCTGCCGGCCGCCCAGGTCGCCGCGGCGGTGACCGCGGCCCACTCGGACCGGGCGATCAGCTTCGCCAGGACCAACTTCCGCAGACCTGGTCAGCCCGACCCGGGCGTCATCACCGTGGCG
>NZ_JBICSQ010000078.1:0-38296 GCF_043197175.1 Amycolatopsis sp. NPDC049252 | reverse complement strand
GCCCTTGGCCAGGCGATACCGCTGATCGGCGTTGTCCGCGGCGTCGCCCACCGCCCGCTCGATCGCGCTCGACCCCTTGGTCGGCGTGGTGAGTGCACTCATCGGCGATCCTCCTCCCCGGATCGTCACACCGCCCCATCACCGCCGCAACGAGAACCAGGTCTGCGGCCGACGGTGCATCGAAGTTGAATCGCGCTGCGGGCCCGGCCGCCGTCGGTCATGATGGGGAAATGGGGCGCTGGACGGCCGGGAAGCGGCTGCGACAGGTGATGGTGTTCGTGCACGTCGCGGTGTCCGTCGGCTGGCTGGGGGCGGGCGCGGCGAACGTCGTGCTCGCGATGACCGCCGGGTACACCGGCGAGCCCGGTGTCCGCGAGGTCGCCTACCGGATGATCGAGCGCATCGACGACTTCGTGGTCATCCCGGCGGCGTTTCTGACGCTGGTCGGCGGGATCGTGCTGGGTGTGGTGACGAAGTGGGGTCTGACCCGGTTCTGGTGGGTGCTGGTGAAGCTGGTGCTGACCGTCGCCGTGATCGGCTACAGCACGTTCGGGCTCGGGGTGTGGGTCGAGCAGAGCATCGCCGCGGCCGCCGCGGGTGCCGAAAGCCCGGTGGCGGGCCCGCTCGCCTACGGCGCGGCGCTCAACATCGTCGCCTTCCTGGCCATGACCTGGCTTTCGGTCGCCAAGCCCTGGGGCCGCACCCCGTGGTCACGGCCGGCGGTGGCGGCGCGCCGGCCGCGCCTGTCCAAGGTCTGAATCTGCATCGCATCTGCATCGCGGTTGACGTGCGACGGCCCGGTGCGCGACCTACGCTCCCAGTGTCCGGATCCCAGCTGCGTCGCGGAGGTGAACGCGTGGCCCTCGAGTTCTCCACGGTGGTGGCCGCCCCGCTCGACGAGGTGTTCGCGTGGCACGGGCTACCCGGGGCGATCGTGCGGCTGACGCCGCCGTGGCAGCCCGTCAAGGTCGGTGCCGAAGCCACGTCCCTGCGCGACGGCCGGGCGCGGCTGAACCTGCCCGGCGGCCTTCGCTGGGACGCGGCCCACGACCCGGCCGGCTACCGGCCGCCGCACCAGTTCGTCGACCGGCTGGACACGCCGGTGCTGTCGAACCTGCTGTCCTGGCGGCACACCCACCGCTTCGCCGCAGACGGTCCCGATCGGACGGTCGTCACCGACCTCGTCGAAACCCCGGTGCCCGAAGCGCTGCTCCGGTCCATGTTCGCCTACCGCCACCGCCAGCTCGCCGCCGATCTCGCCGCCCAGCACCGGTACTGGCACGAGCCGCTGACCGTGGCCGTCACCGGCGCGAGCGGGCTGGTCGGGTCCGCGTTGACGGCGCTGCTGACCACCGGCGGCCACCGGGTGATCCGGCTGGTGCGCCGGCCCGCGCGCACCGGCGACGAGCGGACGTGGGACCCGGCCGCGCCGGCCGCCGGGCTGCTGGCCGGCGTCGACGCCGTCGTCCACCTGGCCGGCACCTCCGTCGCCGGGCGGTTCGACGAGGCGCACCTGAAGGCCGTCCGGGACAGCCGGATCGGCCCGACCCGGGCTCTGGCTGCCCTGGCGGCCCGCACCCCGGACGGCCCCGGCGTGTTCGTCTCGGCCTCGGCCGTCGGCTACTACGGCCCCGACCGCGGCGACGACGTCCTCACCGAAGACAGCAAACCGGGGGAAGGCGCCCTCGCCGACATCGTCACCGAGTGGGAGGCGGCCACCCAACCCGCCGAGGCGGCCGGGATCCGGGTGGTGCAGGTCCGCACGGGCCTCGCGCTGAGCCCGCGCGGCGGCCTGCTGCGGCTGCAGTACCCGCTGTTCGCGGCCGGGCTGGGCGGGCCGCTCGGCGCAGGCCGGCAGTGGACGCCGTGGATCGGCCTCGACGACCTGACCGACATCTACCTGCGCGCCCTGACCGATCGCGGCCTCGACGGGCCGGTCAACGCCGTCAGCCCCGAGCCGGTGCGCAACACCGAGTACACCCGGGTCCTGGCGCGGGTCCTCAAGCGCCCGGCCCTGCTGAAGGTGCCGCGCTTCGGGCCGCGCCTGCTGCTCGGCCGGGATGGCGCCCGTGAGCTGGCTTTCGCCGATCAGCGCGTGCAACCCGAACGCCTGCTCGCGGCCGGACACGTCTTCCGGCACACGCGGCTCGGCGACGCGCTGGCGCACCTGCTCGGAACGGCCGCCCGCACCGCGAACGGGGGAGAACCGGTATGACCACCGTGCACCGTTCCGCCCCGGCGCCGGTCGCGCTGGCCGGCTTCCTGGCCGCGGTGGCCGTCGTCGCCGTGGTCGGCGGCCTGGCCGCGTCGTCTTCACGCGCGGTGTACGCCGGGCTCGAGCAGCCGCCCTGGGCGCCGCCGTCCTGGCTGTTCGGTCCGGTGTGGACGGTGCTGTACCTCCTGATCGCCGTGTCCGGCTGGCTGTACTGGCGTGCGGGCGGGACCCGCGCGGGCTTCGCCTGGTACGCGGCCGGTCTGGTGCTCAACGCGGCGTGGACACCGTTGTTCTTCGCCGCCGGCGCCTACCCGCTCGCGCTGGCCGAGATCGTGCTCCTCGACGTCGCGATCGCCGGCGCGCTCGCGCTGTTCCGGCGCCGCTCGCGCGTGGCCGCCGCGCTGCAGGTCCCTTATCTGGCTTGGACCCTGTTCGCGACGGCGCTCAACGCCGCGATCGTCGTGCTGAACTGAACCGCAGCAGGACCTTGCTCGACCGCTCCGGACGGCTCGCGACGGCCAAGGCCTCCTCCGCGGCGTCCACTGTGTACTCCGCGGAGACGATCGGGGCGAACAACGCCGGGTGCGCCGCGATCGTGGCCAGGGTCGCCGTCATGCCGCCCGCGAACCGGCTGGAGCCGGAGAACGTCAGCTCGCGGGGGACCGTGAGGTGCCACGGTCCGGCGACGCCGGTACCGGGCAGCTGGCCCACCTGGACCAGGGTGCCGCCGGGGAGCAGGGCGCCCAGTGCTGTCGCCACCGCCGCGGGGGCTCCGGACGACTCGAACGCGACGTCCACCTGAGGCAGGGGTTCGCCGGCGGTCAGGGTGCCGGTCGCTCCGACCTGCCGGGCCGCCTCCAGTGGCTGGGGGTGCAGGTCGGTGACCGTCACCTCCGCCGCGCCATCGAGGTGCGCCAGCGCCACCACCAGCAGGCCGATCGGGCCCGCGCCGGTCACCAGGACGCGGCGGCCGCGCACGCCGCCGGCCAGCGCGGTCATGCGGGTCAGCGCGTGGCGGGCCACCGACGCCGGTTCGGCCAGCGCGGCCGTGCGCAGCGGTAGCCCCGCCGGCACCGGGACGAGCCGGTGGCCGGGCACCAGCAGGCGTTCGGCGAAGCCGCCGTGGGTGTGCGGGCGGCGGGCCGCGCTGCCCAGGTAGCGCAGGTGCGGGCACAGGTTGTCCCGGCCCTCGCGGCAGCGGTCGCACTGCCCGCAGGTCTGCGCCGGGTGGACGGCGACGGGCGTCCCGGCGGGCGGGCCCGAGCCGTCGGCGGCCGCCGCGCGGACCGTGCCGACGACCTCGTGGCCCAGCACCATCGGGTCGGCGAGCACCGACTCGCCGACCTCACCCCGTTGCCAGTAGTGGACGTCGGAGCCGCAGACGCCGCCGTACGCGACGTCGACCACCGCGTCGCCCGCGCCGGGGGAGAGGTCCGGGAAGTCCTGGACGGACAAGCGCCCCGCGCCGAGCACGGTCACGGCCCGGCCCATCGGGATGACGGTCACTCAGATCACCGCCGTCAGGCCGCCGTCGACGTAAACCACTTGGCCGTTCACGAAGTCCGACGCGGCCGACGCGAGCCACACGGCCGGGCCGGTGACGTCCTCCGGGCGTCCCCACCGGCCGGCGGGCGTGCGCCGGGTGATCCACGCCGAGAACTCCGGGTCCGCCACCAGGGACGCGTTGAGCTCGGTGTCGAGGTAGCCCGGCGCCAGGCCGTTGACCTGGATCCCGTGGCCCGCCCACTCCGCGCACATCGACCGGGTCAGCCCGGCGAGCCCGGTCTTGGCCGCGGCGTACGGCGCCGTCGTCGGCCGGACCAGGTGGGTCTGCACCGAGCAGATGTTGACGATCTTGCCGCTGCCGCGCGCGATCATCCCGCGCGCCAGGGTCCGGCCGACGACGAACGCGCTCGTGAGGTCGACGTCCACGACCCGGCGCCAGTCCTCGACCGGCATTTCGGTGAGCGGGCCGCGGACCTGGATCCCGGCGTTGTTCACCAGGACGTCCGGGCAGCCGTGCTCGGCCACGAGCCGCTCGAGCGCGGCCTCGGCCGCGTCGCTGTCGGAGACGTCGAAGGCGCAGGTGAGCACACCGTCGCCCAGCTCGGCCGCGGCGGCTTCCAGCTGTGCGGCGTCGGGACTGTTGAGCACCACCCGCGCGCCGGCGGCGAGGTAGGCCTCGGCGATGGCCCGGCCGATGCCGCGCCGCGAACCGGTCACCAGCGCCAGGCGGCCGGTCAGGTCGAAGGACGTCACGTCAGTTCCCCTCGTCGGACGAGCCGAGGACCTCGGCCCGGGCTTCGCGCACGAGCGCGCGGGACGCCGCTTCGGCCGCGGCCTGGTCGCCGGCGGCCACCGCGTCGACGAGCTCGCGGTGCCGGTCGAGCGAGGCGGCCGTCTCGTCGTTGAACGAGCGGTGGCCGGCGTACCGGGCGCGCAGGGTGGCCAGCACGGTCTGCACGAGCTGGCTGAGCACGTCGTTGCGCGCGCCGCGCAGCAGGGCTTCGTGGAACGCGGTGTCCGCGGTGGCGAAGTCGTGCGGTTTGCCGTCCTCGAACGCCGCCGTCATCCCGGCCAGCGCTTCACGCAGGGTCCGCGCGGTCTCGTCGTCCCGCCCGGCCGCGGCGCTGCGGGCGGCCATCGGTTCGAGGGCCTCGCGCAGGGTGAGCAGCTCGCCGAGCTGGCGCCGGGAGTCGGGCCCGGCCGCGCGCCAGGTGATCACGCGCGGGTCGAGCAGGTTCCACGCCGCGACGGGCAGCACGGTGGTGCCGACGCGGTGGCGCGGCTGGACCATCCCGAGCCCGGTGAGCGTGCGCAGGACCTCCCGCACCACCGAGCGCGACACCCCGTGGTCCTGCTCGATCCGTTCCGTGGACAGCACCGAGCCGGGGGCGAGCTCGCCCGTGGCGATGCGGCTGCCGATCGCGTCGACCACCCGTGCGTGCAGGCCGCCCGGGCCGCTCAGCGGGTTCACTTTGCCTCCCATTTGAGTATGATAAATCATACTCTAGCGAAGGAGCGGGTATGCGGGTGACCGACGTCGAGACTTTCCTCGTCGCGCCGCGGTGGATGTTCGTCAAGGTCTCGACGGACGCCGGGATCCACGGCTGGGGCGAGGGCGGGCTCGAAGGATCGGCCGACGTCACCGCGGCGGCGGTCGCGGCCCTGGCCGAGCAGGTCGTCGGCGAGGACCCCCGCCGCATCGAAGACCTCTGGCAACGGCTCACCAGGGGCGGGTTCTACCGCGGCGGCCCGGAACGCTCGTCGGCGGTCGCGGCGCTCGACCAGGCGCTGTGGGACATCGCCGGCCGGCGGCTGGGCGTGCCGGTGTACGAGCTGCTCGGCGGTCCCGTGCGCGAGCGCGTCCGGGTGTACGGCTGGATCGGCGGCGACTCGCCGACCGACGTCGCCGCCGCGGCCACCGCGCAGCGCGAGGCCGGGATGACGGCGGTGAAGATGAACGCCACCGCGCGGTTCCCGCCGATCCCGAGCGCGCGCGACGTCGCGGAAGCGGTCGACCGGGCGCGGCAGGTGCGGGAGGCGCTCGGCCCGGACCGCGACTTCGCCGTCGACTTCCACGGGCGGGTGAGCGCGGCCGCCGCGCCGCGCCTGATCGAGGCGCTGGAACCGTTCGACCCGTTGTTCATCGAGGAACCCGTGGTCCCGGAACACAACCACACGAACCTGCGTCGGCTCGTCGAGTGCACCAGCCGCCCGATCGCCACCGGCGAACGGCTCTTCTCCCGCGGCGACTTCCTCCCCGTGCTGGAGGCCGGTGTCCGGGTGGTGCAGCCCGACCTCGCCCACGCCGGCGGGATCTCCGAGGTGCGCCGGATCGCCGCCCTCGCCGAGACGTTCGGCGCGGTCCTCGCGCCGCACTGCCCGCTCGGCCCGCTGGCACTGGCCGCGTGCCTGCAGGTCGACTTCGCCACCCCCAACTTCCTGATCCAGGAACAGTCCCTGGGCATCCACTACAACCGCACCGCCGAGCTGCTCGACTACGTCGTCGACCGGGAGGTCTTCACCTTCACCGGCGGGTACGTCGAACGCCCGCCCGGCCCCGGCCTCGGCGTGGAGATCGACGAGGACGCCGTCCGGAAGGCCCACGAGCACGGGATGCGCTGGCGCACGCCGGTGTGGACGCACCCGGACGGCTCGTTCGCGGAATGGTGATGTGCAGAGGGCGCAACAACGACCCTGATCCGCCCCGGAAATCTTGACAGGAAAGGGGGTCCGGCGCAGTCTTCCGCGCTAGACGTGCTCACTGCGCACACGGGTGTGCAAATCGCGCAACAAAGGAGTTCGCCATGACCGTCAGCCGCGTCCTCATCACCACGACCGCCCTCGCCGCCGCGACGGCGCTCACCCTTTCCGGCTGCACGTCGGCGGCCGACGACGCGAAACAGCAGTCCGGCCAGGCCGCCGCGAAACTGACCGGCACGACCGAGTTCAACGACGCGAAGCTGGCCGAGCTCGCCGGGAAGATCAAGCAGGCCGTCCAGGCCAAGGGCGCCGGCGGCGTGCGCGTCGCCATGGTGATCAACAGCCCGTCGGCGTACTGGACCGAAGGCCGCACCGGCATGGAGAACGCGGCCAAAGAGCTTGGTGTGCAAGCGAACTTCCAGGCTCCGGCGGGTGGCGACCTGAGTGCGCAGCTGTCCATCCTGGACACCTTGCGCTCGGACAAGGTCGACGGCTACACCGTCTCGGCCGTCGACCCCAAGGCCGTCGTCGGGTCGGTCGGCGCCGCCCAGAAGGCCGGAATCGGCGTGGTCGCGATCGATTCGCCGCTTTCCGGAACGCCGGATCCGGTCACCTACCTCGGCACCCCGAACACCGACGCCGGGCAAAAAGCCGGCGAATCGATGAAAACGCTGCTCGGCGGTTCCGGAAAGGTCGCCATCCTCACCGGTTCGCTGACCGCCGCGAACGCTACCCAGCGCATCGCCGGATTCAAGAAAGCGATCGAAGGAAGCGGCATCCAGGTCGTCGACACGCTCAACGACGATTCCGACCCGTCGAAAGCGCTGTCGAACGCGCAAACCGTGCTGCAGGCGAATCCGGACCTCGCCGGTATCTACACCGTGTGGTCCTACGACGGCCCCGCGGCCGGGCAGGCGGTCAAGGCGGCGGGCAAGGCCGGCGCGGTGAAGGTCGTCGCCGACGACGCCGAGCCGAAGACCGTGGAGTTCGTGCGCGACGGCGTCGTCCAGGCGATGGTGCTGCAGCGGCCCTACCAGCAGGGCTACCTCGGGGTGTACCTGCTGACCGCGCTGAAGGTGCTCGGCAAGGACGCGACGGACCAGCTGCTGCGGCCGTACCTGGCCGAGAAGGACGGCGTCAGCACGCTCAGCTCGGGCATCGGCCTGGTCACCGGCGACAACCTGCAGACCTACCTGGACGACCTCAAGAAGCTGGGCGTCACCCAGTGACCGCCGCCCACGTCGAGGCGGCCGGGCTGCGCAAGCGGTACGGCACCGTCGAGGTGCTCAACGTCGACCGGCTGGCCTTGCGCGGCGGCGAGGTCGTCGCCGTGCTCGGCGAGAACGGCGCCGGCAAGTCGACGCTGATCCGCGTGCTGACCGGCGCCACCGCCGCCGACGAAGGCCGGGTCACCATCGGCGGCACGCCGTTGCGCAACGGCGACCCGGCGCACGCCCAGGACCTCGGCGTGGCCACCGTGTCGCAGGAGTTCCCGCTCGTGCCCGAGCTGTCCGCGGCGGAGAACCTCATGCTGGGCCGGCGCGCCGGCACCGGGCGCGTCGTGTTCGACCGCCGCGGGACCGAACGTGCCGCCCGCGCGATGCTCGCCCGCATCAACGCCGACATCCCGGTACGGCGTCCGGTCGTGCGGCTGTCGGTCGCGCAACGCCAGCTCGTGGAGATCGCGAAGGCGCTGGGCCGGGACCCGTCGGTGCTGGTGCTCGACGAGCCGACCTCGGCGCTCGGCCCGGTCGAGGCGCGCCGCGTGCTGCAGTGCGCGCGGGACCTGGCCGCGCAGGGCAAGGTCGTGCTCTTCATCGGCCACCGGCTCGACGAGGTGCGCGAGATCGCCGACCGCGTCCTCGTGCTGCGCAACGGGCGCCTGGTCGCGGACCTGACCCCGGAGCAGGCCACGCACGAGGCGATGATCCGCGCGATGGCCGGCGACGAGGCCGAGGTGCTGGTCGAAGGCGACCCGCCGCCGCCGGGCGACGAGCCGGTGCTGACCGTGCGGGCGCTGGAAGCCGCCGGCATCGGGCCCGTCGACTTCGAGGTGCGCCGCGGCGAGATCCTCGGCGTCGCCGGGCTGATGGGTTCCGGGCGCAGCCGCCTCGTGCACGCGTTGATGGGCGCGACACCGGTCACCGCGGGTTCGATGCGCCTCGACGGCCGCCCGTACGCGCCGAAGCACCCCGCCGACGCCGTCCGCGCGGGCGTCGGCCTGGTCCCCGAAGACCGCAAGCACCAAGGACTCCTGCTCGACGCCCCGGTCCGCTGGAACATCTCCCTCGCTTCGCTGCCGCGGCTGGCGAAGCACGGCTTCTACCTCGGCCCGCGCGCGGAAAAGGCGTTCACCGACGAGGTGCGGCGCTCGGTGCGGGTCCGCTGCGCCACCCAGGAGCAGCCGATCGGCACGCTCTCGGGCGGCAACCAGCAGCGCGCGATCTTCGGCCGCTGGTTCGCCACCCGCCCGCGGCTGCTGCTGCTCGACGAGCCCACCCGCGGGGTCGACGTCGGCGCGAAGGCCGAGATCTACCACCTCGTCGAGTCCTTCGCCGCGCAGGGCATGGCCGTCGTCATCGCCTCCTCCGAGCTGGAGGAGCTGATGCGGCTGACGCACCGGACCGTCGTGCTCGCCGGCGGCCGGCTCGCCGCGACCGTCCCGCGTCCGGCCTACAGCAAGCAGGCCCTGATGACCGCCGCCAACGACGTCCCGGAAGGAGCGGCCCCGTGACCGCCACCCAGACCGAACCGGCCCCGCCGGACACCGTGCCCGAGCGGGGCGGCCCCTTGTTCCTGCGCGGCAAGGAGGTCGGCGTCGTCGGCGCCGTCGTGGTGGTGTTCGCCGTGTTCGCGCTCGGCAACGCCAACTTCGCCGGCCTGTCGAACCTGCAGACCATGGGCGTCGACCTCGCTCAGTACGGCCTGCTCGCGCTCGGCGTCAGCTTCGTCATCATCACCGGCGGCATCGACCTGTCGGTCGGCTCGGTGGTCGCGCTCTCGGGAGTGTGGTCGGCGTGGCTGAACGTCCACGCCGGACTGCCCGACGTCGTCGCCATCGCGGTCACCCTGGTGACCGGCGCGGCGATCGGGCTGGTGCACGGCTTTTCGGTGACCATCCTCGGCGTACCACCGTTCGTGACTACGCTGGTCACGCTCGTCGCGGCCCGCGGCGCGGCGCTCGCGCTCACCCAGGGCTTCCCGATCGACGGCGTCGGCGCGACCTTCACCAGCATCGCGCAGTACCGGATCGCCGCGATCCCGGTGCCGGCGCTGCTGTTCGCCGGTGCGTGCGTGCTCGCGTGGTTCTTCCTCGAACGCACCCACGTCGGCCGGCAGCTCTACGCGGTCGGCGGCAACGCCGAAGCGTCCCGCCTGGCCGGGATCCGGACGCGGCGGCGGGTCGTGCTCGCCTACGTCGTCAGCAGCGTGCTCGCCTCGGCGGTCGGCGTCCTGGTGACCGCGCGGCTCACCGTCGGCCAGCCGAGCGTCGCCACGGGCTGGGAGCTCAACGCGATCGCGGCCGCGGTCATCGGCGGGATCAGCCTGAGCGGGGGAGTGGGCCGGGTGATCGGCGTCGCGTTCGGCGCGGTGCTGCTCGTCTGCATCAACAGCGGCCTGGTCATCCTGCACGTTTCGCCGTACTACCAGCAGATCGTGCTCGGCGCGGTGCTCGCCGTCGCCGTGGTCACCGACCGGTTGCGTGCCCGCCGGTCCGAGCGGAACCAGAGCTGAGGAGCCACCATGAAACGCCCCCTCGTCGCCGCGCTGGCCCTGGCCTTGGCCGCGACCGTCCCCACCGCCGTCCGCGCCGAAGCCGCGGACGCCACGTTCACCATCGTCGAGGTGCAGAGCGGGAACGCACTGGGCCTGACGCGCACCGGGACCGACCCGGTCGTCACCGTCGATCCCTACGCCGGGAACCGCAACCAGCTCTGGCGGCTGGTCGACCTCGGTGACGGCTATTCCGAGATCGTCAACGACGGCAACGGAAAGGCTTTGTCGACAGTGGACGGTCACGCCGACAATGGAGCCGTCGTGCACCTGTGGGACTACCTCGGCAGTTATCCCGACCAGCACTGGCGGGTCGCCGACGCGGGCGGCGGCGCGGTCACCATCGCCAACCAGGGCACCGGAAACCGGCTGCTGTCCACGAAGGACGGACAGACGGCGGCCGGCACCGAAACCCAGCTGTGGAGCCAGGTCGGCGGCCGCGCCGGGCAGACGTGGAAGCTCGTCCCGGCCACGGTCCAGCGCTCGGTGACCGTGCACACCGACGTCGTGAGCCAGGCACCGCGAACCGACGTCGCGACCGGCCTGGAAGACGTCAACCACGAGATCTACGGCGGCATCTACAGCCAGCTGCTGTTCGGTGAGGCGTTCCAGGAGCCCGAGCACGACGCCGGGGTGAGCGGGATGTGGCGGCCGATCGCGTCCGGGGGAGCGCAGGGCACGTACGCGCTCGACACGACCACGCCGTTCAAGGGCCACCAGGACCAGCGGATCACGTTCGTCTCCGGACGTGGCAGCGTCGGGGTCGAGAACCGCGGCCTCAACCGGCAGGGCATCGGGGTCGTGGGCGGCAAGCCGTACGAAGGCCAGATCACCCTGCGGACCACGCAGCCGGTGAGCCTCACCCTGCAGAACGCGGACGGCAGCCGGACCTACGCCCGGACGTCGGTGCGGCCGCAGGGCAGCGGCTGGCGCACCTACTCCTTCTCCTTCACTCCGTCGGCGACCGACGCGCACGCGCGCTTCGCCGTCGACCTCACCGCGCCCGGCAGCGCCGACGTCGGGTACGCGTTCCTGCAGCCCGGCGCGTGGGGCCGGTTCCAGGGGATGCCCGTCCGCAAGGACGTCGCCGACGCGATGGTACGGCAGGGACTGCGCGCGATCCGCTTCGGCGGCTGCGCCAACAGCGGTTGCGGCGACGTCTCGGACTACAAGTGGAAGACGATGATCGGCGACCCGGTCACGCGGCCGGTCACCCGGGGCTTCTGGTACCCGTACGAGTCCAATGGCTGGGGCATCTTCGACTTCCTGCGCCTCGGCGAGGCGATGGGCATCGACGCCGTCCCGTCGCTGAACATCGACGAGACCCCGCAGGACATCGCCGACCTGATGCAGTACCTCTACGGACCCGCCTCTTCGACCTGGGGCGCGAAACGCGTCGCCGACGGCCACCCCGCGCCGTACACCGCGCACCGGCTCGAACTCGGCAACGAGAACGCCGTGGACGAGACGTACTGGACGAAGTTCAAGGCCCTGGCCGACGTCATCTGGTCCTACGACCCGTCGATCAAGCTGGTCGTCGGCGATTTCACCTACCGCGACGTGATCACCGACCCGTTCCACTTCACCGGCGGCGGCAAGGTGAACACCCTCGCCGCGCACCAGAAGATCCTCGATCTGTCCACAGAGTACGGTGCCCAGGTCCAGTTCGACATCCACCTGTGGACCCAGGACGCCGCCGGCGTGCCGGCCCAGATCCGCGCCCTCGACAGCTACGCCGACCAGCTGGGCCGGATCAGCCCGGGTGCCGACTACAAGGTGGTCGTCTTCGAGCTGAACGCCGACAGCCACGACCTCGCCCGCGCGATCGGCAACGCCTACGCGATCAACGCCCTGCAACGCCGTCCGAAGGTCGACGTCGTCTCCTCGGCCAACGCGCTGCAGGTGGACGGCCAGAACGACAACGGCTGGGACCAGGGCCTGGTGTTCTTCAACCAAAGTCAGGTGTGGGGCCAGCCGCCGTACTACGTCCACCGGATGAAGGCGGCGTCGTGGCAGCCCGGCGTGCTGCGCACCGACGTCACCGGCGGCGACGAGCTGTTCGACGTCACCGCGCTGACGAGCGGCACCAAGCTGTCGGTCGACGTCGTCAACGCCTCCGACGCCCCGCTGACCTACACCCTTCGGCTCGACGGGACCCGGGGCAAGGCGGCGGTGAGTGTCCTGGAAGGACGGCCGAACGGCGTGAACACCGCCGGAAACCCGCAGAACGTCGTCCCGGAGGAGTCCACTGTGGATTTGTCGACCGGCTCGCTGACGCGCACGTTCCCCGCCCACTCGTACACGTCGTTCCGGATCGGCTGATGCGCACCTACCAGGCCGAGGTCGCGCTGGACGAGCGCGCCGGCCACGCGGAGGGCCCGCTCTGGGACGACGTCCGAGGCGAGCTGCTGTGGGTGGACCTCGACGCGGGGCTCGTCCGCCGCGCGACGTGGGACGCTCCCCGGCTTTCCGTGGTGGAGACGTACGCGCTCGGCGAGGCGGTCGGCGCGGTGGTGCCGTGCGCCGACCCGGCCGACGGCTGGGTCGTGGCGAGCGAGTTCGGCTTCGCCCGGCTGGGCACCGACGGCTCGCTGCGGAAACTCGCCGAGCCCGAACGCGGCCGCCACGCCCGGATGAACGACGGCGCGGCCGACCCGCGCGGCCGGTTCTGGGCGGGCAGCATGGCCCGCGACCGCGCGCCGGGCGCGGCTTCGCTGTACCGCCTGGACGGCACGTCGGCCGTCCGGGTTCTCGCGGACGTGACGATCTCGAACGGCCTCGCCTGGCGGAACCCGGACGAGTTCTACTACATCGACACGCCCACGCAGCGCGTCGACCTGGTGCACGCCGACGGCCGGCGTGCACCGGCGTTCGCCATCGACCCGGCGCTGGGCGCACCGGACGGCATGACCATCGACGCCGAGGGCGCGCTGTGGGTGGCGCTGTGGAACGGCTCGGCCGTCGTCCGCTTCAGCCCGCGCGGCGAGCTGCTGGCCCGCGTCGACGTCCCAGCGACCCAGGTGAGCAGCTGCTGTTTCGGCGGCCCGGACCTGACCACGTTGTTCGTCACGACGTCCCAGGAAGGTTTCACGCCGGAGCAGTCCGCTGCGGAGCCGCACGCGGGGAAGCTCTTTGCCGTGGAGACCGGGGTTGCCGGGTTGCGGGCGGACCGGTATCGGCCCGGGGGAGGGATCGTGTCGTGAGTCAGGTGTCTGGGGAAGGTTTCGTGTCTGGGCGGTCCGCTGCGGAGTCGCACGCGGGGAGGCTCTTCGGCGTGGAGTCCGGGGTTGTCGGTGGATCGGTGTCGGTCCGGGGGGAGGGATCGTCGCGTGAGTCTGGTGTCTGGGGAAGGCTTCGTGTCTGGGCGGTCCGCTGCGGAGCCGAACGCGGGGAAGCTTTCGCTGTGGAGTCCGGGGTTGCTGGGTTGCGGGCGGATCGGTGTCGGTCCGTGGGAAGGGACCGTGTCGTGAGTCAGGTGCCTGAGGAAGGTTTCACGCCCGAGCAGTCCGCCGCGGAGCCGCACGCGGGGAGGCTTTTCGCTGTGGGGTCCGGGGTTGCCGGGTTGCGGGCGGATCGGTGTCGGTCCGGGGGAGGGATCGTGTCGTGAGTCTGGTGTCTGGGGAAGGTTTCGTGTCTGGGCGGTCCGCTGCGGAGTCGCACGCGGGGAAGCTCTTCGGCGTGGAGTCCGGGGTTGCCGGGTTGTCGGTGGATCGGTATCGGCCAGGGGAAGGGATCGTCGCGTGAGTCAGGTGCCTGAGGAAGGTTTCACGCCCGAGCAGTCCGCCGCGGAGCCGTACGCGGGGAAGCGCTTCACCGTCGACACCGACGTCACCGGTCGGCCCGCGGGCCGGTACCGGCCGGAAGGGGAACGCCCGTGACCCAGGTGGCTCTGGCCGGCTGCGGGGCGATGGGCGAGATCGTCGCCCGCACCGTTTACCCGGCCCTCGGCGGGCTCGCCGCCGCGATCGACCCCGACCCGGCGCGCGCTGCCGCCGTCGCCGAGCTGACCGGCGCGCGGCCGTTCACCTCGCTGGCCGACGCACGGCGGGAAGCCGGGATCGACGCCGTCGACGTCCGCGTGCCCCACCACCTGCACGCGGACGTGGTCCTGGAGGCACTCGAGTCCGGGTGTCACGTCCTCGTCGAAAAGCCTTTCGCCACAACGCTTTCCGACGCTCGCGCCATGGTTGAGGCGGCCGCAACAGCCGGGCTCGTCTTGGCCGTCGCCGAGAACTACCCGCACCTGCGGGCGGTGCTCGACGCCCGGACCGCCTTGGCCGCGGGCCGGATCGGCGCAGTCGTCGCGCTGCGCTCCACCCGCGCGTACCAGGTCGGCGGGGTGTGGGTGCGCGACGGCTGGCGCCACGGCGGCGGCCCGTCCGGCGGCATCCTGCTCGACCAGGGCACCCACCAGGTGAGCCTGCTGCGGCGCCTCGGCGGGCCGGTCGCGGCGGTCGCCGCCGCCGGTGACACCGACACCGTCGCCCTCACGCTGCGGATGGCGAGCGGCGTCACCGCCCAGTCCGTGCTCACCTGGTCCGCGCCGGGACCGGCCGCCCAGGCCGAAGCCACGGTGCTCGGCACCGGCGGCCGGCTCGACGTCGTCGTCGACTACGAGGCCGACGAGGGCGGCTGCCACGTCTGGACCCCGGCCGGGAGCGAGCGCACGGGCAAGGAGAACTACTACGACAGCCACCGCCTGATGGTCGAGGACTGGCTCGCCGCGATCCGCACCGGCGCCGAGCCCGTGGTGCCCGGCCGGGAAGGCCTCGCCGACCTCGCCGTGGTGCTCGCCGCCGCGGAGTCCCTGGAGCGTGGCGGCGGTTTCGTGGAGGTCCCGTGACGCGCCCGGACGTCGTGTGCCTCGGCGAGAGCATGGCCCAGCTGCTGCCCGCCGACGGGGCACCGGTGCGCCACGCGACGCGGTTCGCCCTCACCACCGCGGGCGCCGAGTCCAACGTGGCCCGGGCGCTCGTCCAGCTCGGCAGCACCGCGTCCTGGGTGAGCCTGGTCGGCGACGACGCCCTGGGCGCCCGGCTGCTCGACGACGTCGCCGCGGCCGGCGTCGACGTCTCGCTGACCCGGCGCGGCCCCGGACGCACCGGCTTCTTCGTCAAGGACCCGCACCCGCGCGGCTCCACGGTGACGTACTACCGCGACGGCTCGGCGGCCTCCCGGCTCGGCCGCGCCGACGTCGACCGGGCGCTGGCCGCGCGACCGCGGCACCTGCACCTGTCCGGGGTCACGCCCGCGCTGTCGGCCTCGTGCCGCGACGCGGTCGGGTACGCCCTCGACCGCGACGTCACCACCAGCTTCGACGTCAACCACCGTCCCGCGCTGTGGCCGGACCTCGCCGAGGCCGCGACTGTCCTCAGTGGACTGGCGCGCCGCGCGGACGTCGTGTTCACCGGGCTCGACGAAGCGGCGGCGCTGTGGGGCACCACCACGCCCGAGCAGGTGCGCGAGCTGCTGCCCGAACCGGCCGTCGTCGTGGTCAAGAACGGCGGGACCGACGCGACGAGCTTCGGCCCGGACGGCGTGGCCGTCGAGCCCGCCCTGCCCGTCGACGTCGTCGAGCCGGTCGGCGCGGGCGACGCCTTCGCCGCCGGCTGGCTGCACGGCATGCTGACCGGCCTGCCGCACCCGGCCCGGCTGCGGCTCGGGCACCTGCTGGCCCGGGCCGCGCTGACGTCGCTGTCCGACCACTTCCCCCTCCCGCGCCCGCCCGCCGACCTTGTCCGGGCCGCCGTCGCGCCGACCCCAGGGAGCTGAGATGTCCCAGTCCGTCGACCGGGCCGCCGTCATCCTCGACGCCTGCGCCCGCGGGCCGCGCCGGCTCGCCGAGCTCGCGCAGGAACTCGACGTGCACCGCTCCACCGTGCTGCGGTTGCTGCAGACGATGGAACGGCACCGGCTGGTGCGCCGGCTCGACGACCTCACCTGGGCCATCGGGTTCGGCCTGATCGGGATGGCGCTGGAGTGCCTCGACGCGATGGACCTGCGCACCGCCGCCCGCCCCCGGCTGGAGCGGCTCGCCCGCGAGGTCGGCCACACGATCCACCTGGCCGAGCTCACCGGCACCGACATCGTCTACGTCGACAAGGTCGAAGGCCACGGCGCCGTCCGGATGGCCTCGCGGATCGGCGCGCCGGTCCCGGTGCACACCGCCGGCGTCGCAAAGGCCATCCTGGCCGGCTTGGCACCGGACCGGCGTGACGCGATCCTGGCGACCACGGCCTTCGAGAAGTTCACCGCCTCGACGATCACCGGCCCCGGCGACTTCGCGGCCGAGCTGGCCCGGGTGCGCAAACAGGGCTACGCCGTCGACGACGGCGAATACGAAAGCTTCCTGGCCTGCATCGCGGTGCCGGTGCGCGACCACACCGGTGCCGTCCACGCCGGGGTGTCGATCACGGCGTTGTGCGCGATCGAGCCGCTCGAGCGCCTCCGACGGCACCTGCCGCTGCTGTGGGAGCTGGCTTCGGAGATCTCGCAGAACCTCGGCTGGGACGGCACTTCGGGGGTGCGCCGCCATGCCGGCTGACGACTTCTTCGCCCGCCACTTCACCGCGGTGCCGGTCATGGTGATCCTGCGCGGCCACGATCCCGCCACCACCGTGCGGCTCTGCCGCGACGCCCGCGGGCTGGGCGTCGAGCTGATCGAAGTCCCGTGGCACGGCGAGGAATCCGCGCCGTCGCTGGCGGCCGCCGTCGAGTGGGCGCGCGACGAGCCGGGCGCGTGCGTCGGCGCGGGAACGGTCACCACGCTCGACGCGCTCGACGCCGTGTGGCGGCTGGGCGCCGGGTTCACCGTCGCGCCGGGCTTCGACGCGCGCGTGGCTCAGGCGAGTGTCGGGTACGGCCTGCCGCACCTGCCCGGCGTCGCGACCGGCACCGAGGTGGGCGCCGCGCTCGCCGCCGGGTTCCGGTGGCAGAAAGCGTTTCCCGCGAGCGTGCTGACACCCACCTGGATCACCGCACTGCGGGCACCGTTCCCCGGCGTGCGGTTCGTCGCGACCGGCGGGGTCGACGCCGGCAACGCGGCGGCGTTCCTCGGCGCGGGGGCCCGCGCCGTCTCCTTCGGCAGTTCCTTCACCGCGGCGGCCGTCCGCTCGATCGTGGCTCACGAGAACGGAGAACACTGATGTCCCAGCACTCTCGTCGTGTCTTCCTCGGCGCCGGTGCGGCCCTGGCCGCGGCGCCGCTGCTTCCGGGCGTGGCCGCGGCCGCACCGGCATCCCGCCCCCGGGCCGGAGCCGAGCTCCTGCGCGACACGTTCGGCCCGATCAGCGGCTGGGAGCGCCGCGGGACGGTGCTGACCCGGACGTTGTCGTGGGAGACCTCGCTGCTGCAGGACCCGTGCCTGGTCTACGACCAGGGCGGCGGCCCGCGGTTCAAGATGTGGTACGGCTCGCTGTACTACGTCGGGTACGCCACCAGCGAGGACGGCGTCACCTGGACCAAGACGCCGGACCCGGTGCTCAGCCGCAGCCTCGACACCGACCACAACAACCTCAACCAGCCGAGCGTGGTCCACCTCGACGGCACCTGGCACATGACCTACTTCGGCATCGACGCCGCGGGCAAGGGCCGCGTCCACTACGCGACCGCGAGCGCGCCGGCCGGGCCGTGGACCAAGCACGGCGTCATCCTCGAATCGACGATGCCGTGGGAAGACGACTACATCTACAACTCGGCGCTCTACTACGATGCGGCCGAGCGTACGTGGAAGATCTGGTACACCGCCGGGAAGATCGCGTCGGCGGGCGGGGAGCCGGAGTACATCTGCTACGCCACCGCGAAGAACCCGGCCGGGCCGTGGACGAAGTACGCGGGCAACCCGATCCTGCGCCCGATGCGCGACGGCGGCTGGGCGTCCCTCGGCATCGGCGGCCCGAACCTCCGCCGCACCCCCGACGGCGGCTACGAGATGCGGGTCGTCGGCTGGCAGGCCGACTACCCGTCCCGCGGCGGGAGGCTGCTCTCGCGCGACGGGATCCACTGGGAGCTGTCACGGGCGAACCTGGAGCTGGACCTCGGGGTGGCCGGCGGTCCCGAGGACGCGATGGTGTACCGCCAGTTCGTCGTCACCCACAACGGCGCCGACCACGTCTTCTTCAACGCCAAGAACAACCGTCCCGGCTGGAACGAGACGATCGAGCTGGCCGTCTGGCGCGCCGGGCTGCAGATCGCCGACCCGGCGAAGTGGACGATGACGCAGGGCACGGAGATCCCGAACGGCGCGTCGTTCGAAGTGAGCGGTGGCCGCGTGACTACGCTGGGCAACGCGGTGGCGACCCAGACGTTGCAGGGCAACGTGCCGATCCGCACGCTGGACTACGACCTGGCCGCCGAGGTGACGCCGCACAGCACCGCGCTGAACGACCGCGACGCGGTGCTGATGACGAGGTTCACCACCCGCGACAGCTACTACTACGCGGGAATCGCTTCGTGGGGCCAGAAGTACGCGATCGGCGTCGTGGACGGCGGCGCCAACACGAAGCTGGCGGGCACCGGCACGGCGGCGGACATCAATCCGGAGGAGACGCACGCGCTGAGGTTCGCGGTCCAGGGCTCGAAGCTGACCCTGTACGACGGCGGCCGCGAGGTGCTGTCGGTCGTGGACCCGACTCTGATCCCGCCGGAGAGCTTCGTCGGCCTGCAGAGTTCGACGGCGACGGGAAGGACGTCGTTCGGGAACGTGTCCGTGCACGTGCTGTGAGTCCAGCGCTCAGGCGGAAAACCTCTCCAGTTCCTCCGCGGGAAAGTAGTTCTGGGTGACCGCGTCGACGCGCACCAGGTACTTGTCGCGCTTGTCGTCGAAGTGGACGACCGTGCCGACGTTGCCCGTCATCGTCTTGCCGGTGATCCGGACGGTGTCGCCCACCTCGAACGCAGCCATGGCGATCACGGTACCGGGCCGAGCGGCCATGTCCCATCGCTCGGTTCGGTGACGCGCAGAAGACCGTGCCGCAGAGGGGCGATCAGCTGACCGTCCCCGGCGAACACGACGGCCTCGGGTGGCGCGGCCGAACGTACGCCGTGACCGGCCGGCCGCCGTCGTAGCCGAGCGTCTCGGTGACAAGAGGGGACACCCGCCGAGCCTAGGCGCAGCGGACGGTGGTGTCCCGCATCGCCGTGGTGAGGTCGTCGCGGGCGCGGGCGACCCGGGAGCGGATCGTGCCCACCGGGCAGCCGCACGCTGCGGCGGCGTCCACATAGGACAGTCCGAGGGTCTGGGTGAGGACGAAGGCGTCCCGCCGGTCCGGTTCGAGCGCGGCGACGAGGTGGTCGAGCACGACCCGGTCCTCGAAGGCCGACGGCGCGGCGCCGTCCGCGACCGCCTGCCAGTCCTCCAGCGCCGCCTGGCGCGGACGGGCCCGCAGGCCGCGGATGTGGTCGGCCACGACCCGCCGGGCGATGGTGAACAGCCAGGTCCGGGCCGACGAATCGGCCCGGAACCGGCCGAGGCCGCCCAGCGCGCGCAGGTAGGTCTCCTGGGTCAGGTCGTCGGCGGTCTGGGTGTCGCTCAGACCGGCGATGAACCGCCAGACGTGCGGCTGGGTGGCCCGCAGGAACCGGTCGAGGGCCGGGCGGTCGCCGCGGCCGGCGAGCTGGGCCCAGTGCGTGATTTCGGCGTCTTCGGCGGAACGTGACCTCACACCGCGAACACGTCGGGCACGCCGGAACGGTTCACGCCTTGTGGTGCACCTCCTGCAGGCCGTACACCGGCGTCGGGATGCCCTCGTACCGCGCCTTCAGCTGCAACGCCAGGTAGAGCGAGTAGTGCCGCGACTGGTGCAGGTTCCCGCCGTGGAACCACAGCCCCTCCTGCCGGGTGGGCTTCCACATGTTGCGCTGCTCGCCCTCCCACGGCCCCGGGTCCTTGGTCGTCGCCGAGCCCAGGCCCCAGCACTTGCCGACGCGGTCCGCGGTCTCCTGGCCGACCAGGTCGGCGACCCACCCGTTCATCGAGCCGTAGCCGGTGGCGTAGACGACCAGATCGGCCGCCAGCTCCGTGCCGTCCTCCAGCACGACCGCGTCGCGCGTCAGGTGGTCGACCTGGCCGTGGGCCAGCTTGATCTTCCCGTCGGCGACCAGCTCGGCCGCGCCGACGTCGATGTAGTAGCCGGAGCCGCGCCGCAGGTACTTCATGAACAGGCCCGACCCGTCGTCACCCCAGTCGTGCCGGAAACCGGCCTTCTCGAGGCGCTCGTAGAAGTCCTGGTCGCGCTCGCGGATCGCGTCGTACACCGGGGTCTGGAACTGCGCCATGATCCGGTAGGGGATCGACGCGAAGATCATGTCCGCCTTGTCGGTGGTGACGCCCGCGGCGACCGCGCGTTCCGAGTACAGGTCGCCCAGGCCCAGGTCCATCAGCGAATCCGACTTCACGATGTGCGTCGAGGAGCGCTGGATCATGGTGACGTCGGCGCCGTGCTCCCACAGCGCCGCGCAGATGTCGTGCGCGGAGTTGTTGGACCCGACGACGACCGCCTTCTTGCCGGCGTAGGCGTCCGGGCCGGGGTGCTGCGACGAGTGGTGCTGCTCGCCGGCGAACTCGTCCATCCCGGGGAACGCCGGGAGGTTCGGCTTGCCGGACATCCCGGTCGCGAACACGACGTGCCGCGGCCTCAGGACCAGTTCTTCGCCGTCGCGGACGACGGTCACCAGCCACTGCTGGGCTTCCTCGTCCCACTTCGCCGACTTCACCTCGGTGCTCGTCCAGTACGGCACCTCCATCAGCTGCGTGTACATCTCCAGCCAGTCGGCGATCTTGTCCTTCGGCGCGAACACCGGCCAGTTCTCCGGGAACGGCAGGTAGGGGAGGTGGTCGTACCAGACCGGGTCGTGCAGGCAGAGGTTCTTGTAGCGCTTGCGCCACGAGTCGCCCGCCCGCGCGTTGCGCTCCAGGACCAGCGCCGGGACGTCGAGCTGGCGCAGCCGCGCGCCCAGCGCGATCCCGCCCTGCCCGCCGCCGATGACCACGACGTACGGCTGCTGCTCGTAGCCGAGGCGGGCCTGTTCCTCGGCGCGCTTCTCGGCCCAGGACGTCCGGCCGCGGACGACGCCGTGTTCGACGCCCTTCGCGCGCCGGTCGCGCTGCCGCTCTTCGAAGCCCTTGAGCTCGCGCAGGCTGGTCAGGAGCGTCCACGCGCCCTCGTCCTTCAGCCGCAGGTGACCCTTGGCGCGGCCGGTCGCGGTTTCGAACTCGAGCCACGCCTCGGTGACGCCGCCGGCCTCGGTCGGCGGCTCGGTCGTGCGGAACCCGGACGGGTCGATCTCCTCGAGGGTGGCTTCGAGGAGGCCGGTCACGCCGTCACGGCCCTCGACCGTCTTGATCGTCCAGGTGAAGGCGACCAGGTCGCGCCAGAAGCTGTCGACGGCGAAGAGCGCGGCGGCGGCTTCGACGTCGCGCGCCGCGAGGGCCGTCTCGAACCGGTTGAGCCAGGCGTCGACCCGGGCCTGCGGGGTGTCCGTCGCGGCCGTCCGATCCACCGTCTGTGTCATGAGCACTCCCAAGCGTCGGCTGTTACCCCGATCACACGCCCGGGTGAACCGTGGCGGCAAGGGTTGCACCGTGTTGCACGCCCTTGGCGGACCCGGCCTGCGGATCTAGGCTGGTGGGCCGACGCGACGGTGCGGAGGTGGCCCATGGGCGTGCACAGCTCCCTACCGCCCGGTGCCAGCCTGCCGGCGCACGCGCGGGACCTCGTCCGGATGCACGAGGCCGTGATCGGCGGCGGCCGCCCGCGGGTCCGCCCGCGGCCGCTGGTGTCGCGCTCGTGGACGCGCGCGCTGAGCCTGGGCCTCGCCGCCGACGGCCTCAACCGGCGCGACTCGGTCCCGCTCGACGAGGTCGCGCGGCGCCGGCGCGCCTCGCCGCTGCGGCACGTGATCGACGAGCTCGGGCAGGTGCTCGACACGACGAACACGCTCCTGGTGGTGACCGACGCCGAGGGCGTCATCCTGTGGCGCGAGGGTTCGCCCCGCATCCGGCGCCAGGCCGACACCCTGGGGTTCGCCGAGGGCGCGGACTGGCGGGAGGCCCGCGTCGGCACCAACGCGATCGGCACCGCGCTCGCCGAAGCCGCGCCGGTGGAGCTGCTGGCCGGCGAGCACTTCGAGCAGAACCAGCACCCCTGGTACTGCACGGCCTCGCCGGTGCACGACCCGCGCACGGGCGAGCTGCTCGGGGTCATCGACGTCAGCGGTCCGGCGCTGACCCTGCACCCGGCGATCGGCGCGCTGGTGGAGACCGGGCGCCGGCTGGCCGAGTCCGAGCTGTGGCGCCACCACCAGCAACGCCTCGACCGCCTCCGGCGCACGGCGGAACCGGTACTGGCCGGCCCCGCCCTCCTGGTCGACGACGACGGCTGGGTCGCCCACGCCGTCGGCATCGCGCCGGGGGAGCGGATCGCGGCGCCGTCGGAGGGGCAGGTGCTGGCGGTGCCGGGCCTGGGCGCGTGCCTGCCGGAGCGCCTGGCCGACGGCTGGCTCGTCCGCCCGGCCGACACCGAGCGCCAGGTCTGGCTGGACCTCGACCTGGGTGCGGCGCCGATGCTGCGCATGCGGTCGGGCGAGACGGGCTGGTGCCGCCCGGTGACCCCGCGGCACGCGGAGATCCTGGGGTTCCTGCGCGCGGCGGGCCCGGCGGGCCTGTCGGCGGAGGCGTTGAGCCGGGCGCTGTACGGGGACGCCGAGCATCTGGTGACGGTCCGCGCGGAGGTCTCCCGCTTGCGGCGGCTGCTGGGGGCCATTGTGGACACTCGGCCGTACCGCTTGGCCGCGGGCGTGGGGCTGACGGTCCACCGCTGAAATCCGCCCTTCGGGTAAAGGATTCGACGGTTTCGCGGAGTCCTGCGACCATGCGCACCATGGGGAACGCCGAGCTGTTGACCGCCGACGACGTCCAGCTCATGCAGGGCCTGGCGCAGCGCATCACCGCCACCCGCCCGGACCTGGTGAACGGCGACACGTCGTACGGCGAGCTGGCCTGGAACTGGGGCAAGGGGCACGCCGCCTACGGGGCCGGCTGGTTCCGCCGGCTGTGGTTCTCCGGCGACGAGCTGGTGGCGTGGGGCTGGGCCCAGCTGCCGCACCAGGTGCGGCGCCGCGACGGGACGGTGAAGGACGTCACCGGCGCCTCCCTGGCGCACCAGGTCCATCCCGGGCACGCCGGCCTGGTCGACGAGGTGATCGACTGGTACGACACCACGGCGGCGGGCCTCGAACGCACGGCGCTGCCGGGCACCGCCGACGAGTTCGGCCTGCGGCGGTGGGCGGCCCACGGCTACGTGCCGGACCCGGGCTCGCTGGGCGACACCGGTTCGTGGACCCAGCTCAACGAACGGGACCTCGCCGACGTCGCACCACCGGTGCTGCCGGCCGGATTCCGGTTCCGCACCGCCGCCGAGACCGGGCCGGAAGCCGTGGTCCAGGCCCATGTCGACGCCTGGCCCGCCTCGGCGTACACGGTCGAGGCCTACCAGGACCTCCGGCGGACCGCGGGCTACCGCGGCGACCTGCACGTCCTGGTCGAGGCGCCGGACGGGACGATGGCGGCGTCGGCGATCATGTGGTTCGACGAGGTGAACAAGACCGTCGAGTTCGAGCCGGTCGGGACCCACCCGGGCCACCGCCGGCTGGGCCTGGCCCGGGCGATGCTCCTGCACGCGATGGGGCGGGCGCGCGAGGCCGGGGCCACCCACGCGACGGTCGCCTGCCTGGGTGCGCCAGGACATCCGCAGGCGCGCGGCCTCTACTACAGCGTCGGGTTCCGGGAGCTGTCGCGGGACGCGCCGCTGGTGAAGACCGCCGGCTGAGGCTCGAGGACGCCTTCCGCGCGGACGTCACGCAGAATGGCTCCCTCGAACCGGGCACCGGTCAGGTCGGTCAGCCCGTACGGGGGCGTGCCGGTGCGCACGCTCCCGAAGCGGGCGCCGGTCAGGTCGGTGTCGCGCAGGTCGGCATCCCGCAGCGCACAGCCGGCCCAGCGCACCGCGCGCAGGGAAGCACCGCGCAGGTCCGCGCCGCCGAAGTCGCAGAACTTGAACCAGCACCCGTCCAAGGTGGCGTGCCGCAGATCAGCCCCGGCGAACGAGCAGCCGGTGAACCGGATCCCCGGCACGCGGACGGAGACGAGGTCCTGGCCGGTGAAGTCCTCGTGGGTCACGGCGGCATGGCCGGGCAGCGTGGAAAGCCGTTGCCTCGCGGTCGGCGACCTGGTCATGCGCGTCAGCGTGGCAGCCGGATCCGGTCACGTCGACCGGATTCCCCGCCGGAGGTGCGGGACCGGGCCGGGAGCCCGGCCCCGCACCGTGTCAGACGTCCAGGGCCACGTGCAGGAACGCCAGTACCGCTCCCGGGCCGACCAGCAGGCAGAGCGCGAACCCGCCCATCAGGGGTTCGTCGTTCCGGAGCATCTTCACGAGCAGGCCGACCGCGGCCACGACGACGGCGGTCAGCAAAACGAGCACGACAAGGGGCACAACGCAGTCCTCACTTCGCCAACGGTGAACAGGGGAACGTTCACCGAGCGGGCGGTGCCCGGGTGGACTGCGCGGCGGGGAGGGAAACGGCCGAGCGGGTGCCGGGCGCGTCCAGGACGCGCCCGGCCCGTTGCGGTGTCGATGATTCGAGCGAGGGCGGGTGGACCGCCCACCAGGTGTTCGGGGCCGGTGCGGACAGCTGCGGCGCCGTCGCCGAGACCCGCAGGACGGCGTGCCGTTCGGACGCGGTGTCCGGCGTGGACGCCGACGCTCCGGCGGCGGCCGGCGCGTCCCGGGAGGTCGCGCCGGCCGCCGAGCCCAAGCCGCCGAGGAGGATCAGCAGCACGACGAGCAGCTGCTTGAGCCTCGCCGTCACTGGTGCTCCCCGTGCGCTGGTTTGTCCGTTTCGCCCAGCGTACGTCAGGCGCCGTAGGTGGCCTGCGTCACGGCGAAGACGTTCCGGCTGCCGGCGCTCTCCTGCAGGCTCCACAGCAGGTCGGCGTTGGCCGAATCCTCCCAGTACGAAATGCTTTCGCCGCTGCCGACCCAGGTGTGCGTGGCCGAGCCGGTCGCCGAGGTCCAGTAGTAGAGCTTCTTGTCCCCGGACGAGTTGAACCACCAGCGCCCGTTGTGCGACGCGACCCCGTTGAGCTTGTACCAGGGCAGCTGCAGCGCCTGGCTCGCCGTCGTCGTCGCGGCGAACGTCGTCGCGCCCGAGGCGAACGGGAAGCGGACGGCGCGCGGGGCCCGGTTCGGGTAGTCCGTGCAGCCCGACGCGCAGGTGTACTCGGCCATCACGATCGACTTGCTGACCCGGTCCAGCGAGATCGACGACCACGAGAGGTTGGTGCCGGACGTCGTGTTCGCCGTGATCGTGCCGACCTGCGGCAGGACGTACGCGTAGTTGTGCGCGTAGTAGGTGCTGCCGGTCTGGTGGCCGATCTGGTCGGCGGTGCCGCCGGTGTTCGTCTTGAGGATCTTGCGCATGTCGAACACGCGCATGCCGTGCCCGGTGTCGGCGACGTACAGGTAGTCGCCGTACCAGGAGACGCCGCCCGCGTGGATCGGGATGTCCTTGAAGTCGGGCGCCGCCGCGGTTCCGGTGGGCTGCACCAGCAGGACCTTGCGGTACTTGTTGGGGTAGGTGGCGTCCCAGTCGACCAGCGTGATCCGGCTGCGCTCCTGCGCGCCGGTGCAGGAGGCCTTGGTGTACCAGCTGACGAGCACGAGCTGGTGGCCGTCGTAGTTGCCGCTGTTCGCGGTGCCGACGGCGTCCCGGCTGGTCGTGATGCCCTGCGGGTAGTTCGCGCAGTCGGAGTTGTCCGTGCTGTCGAACTGGAACCCGGTCGACAGGCCGGCCGGGGCGAACGACGACGGCAGCCCGGTCCGGTCGTGGTTCGCGTTGTCCATCACCGTGTGCACGGCGGCGGTTCCGAGCGTCGAGACGAGCGCGGTGTTGACGGCGTCGAACTGGGTGTAGTTCGCGCTGAGCGTGTACTGGCTCGCGGGCAGGGTGGTCGGCCCGGCCGCGGCGTCCGCGGGTGGCGAGACCAGCATTCCGGCGGCGAGCACCGCTCCGATGGACAGGACGAAACAACGACGGCGTGGCATGGGACCCCCAGTCCGATCAACGGTCGGGGCACACGCTAGGACTGTCGCGGTAGCGCCGCAATACCCGTTCGTCAAACGGTACCCGAGCCCGTCCATAGTTCGTGAGATGTCCATGGGGACGTCGAGAAGGAGCACGATGACCGCACTCGAACGTCTCGCCGACCTCGCCGGCGGCATGATGCTGGACACCGCCCGGGTCACCGCGGTCACCCGGCTGCCGGGCGAGTTCGTGCGGGTGGAGCTGGCGGCCGACGCCTTCGGTAAGGCGACGTGGGTCCCCGGGGCGAAGCTGCAGTTCCGGCCGCGGCGGGGCACGCTGAGCCTGCGCACGTACACGCCGGTGCGCTGGGACGCCGGGCGCGGGGTGACGGAACTGCTCGGTTTCACCCACGGCGACGGCCCGGCGGCGCGGTGGCTGCGGCAGGTGGCGGACGGCGACGCGTGCGAGGTGTTCGGCCCGCGCAAGTCGATCGACCTGCGTGACCCCGCCGGTCCCGTCGTCTTCGTCGGGGACGAGTCCAGCGTCGCGCTCGCCTGCGCGCTGCGGACCGTGACCGCCGACGTGGCGCACGTCTTCGAAGCGCGCGATCCGGCCGGGCTGTCCGAAGTGCTGGCCGGCCTGGGCCTGGACGCGCAGGTCGCCGAGAAGACCGCCGACCGCGCCGAGGTGCTGCGCCTGGCGCGGTCGGCGGCGGGTCCCGCCACCCTCGTGGTCACCGGCGACGCGGCGACGGTCCACGCGGTGCGGCGCGACAGCCGGACGTGGCCGCGGGTCCCTCGGGAGGTGCAGGGCAAGGCCTACTGGGCGGCCGGCCGCACCGGTCTCGACTGAGCGGTCAGGGACGCTGCCCGGCCTGGTCGACGAAGGTCTTCACCACCACCGCGCTGTCGTCCGTGCCCAGGAACCGGTGCGTGGTGGCGTCGAAGACGAGCACCTCCGGTTTCGCCTTCGGTGACGAGCCCGGGGGAACCGGCCAGGTGATGCCGACCCCGGGGCGTCCGGAGCCGTCCGTGACGTGGTCGAGAGCCGTGAGGCCCGGCACCTTCGCCGCCGCCGCGAACAGCGCCGCGTACTGCGCCGGGGTGAGGGCGTGCTCATAGGCCAGGGTGATCACGTCCTTGCCGAGCGCGTTCGTGTTCCCCTTTTCGCCGCTGTGGTGGGTTTCGAGGTAGGCGAGCATGGAGTCGGCCGTCGTCGGCAGGTCCGCCCGGTAGGCGGGGGACGGCTGGCAGTCCTCCAGGGTGCCTTCCTTCTTCGGGTCGTTCGCGCCGTAGACGGGCGCCTTGCCGTCCCGGCAGCCCGGGATCTTCGTGTCGCCGATCAAACCGTCGCGGGTGCCGTCGACCGAGAGCCAGACCTCGCGGGTGTGGTGGTCCGGGGTCTCGGTCTTGACGTAGAGGAACTGGTCCGGGCGCGGCGCGCCGGCCGGTTCCGTGAGCGCCGCGCCGGCCGCCGCGGTCAGCACCTTCACCGGATCGGCGTTCGCGACGCCGGCACCCACCCCGATCCGGTCGGCCGGGGTCAGGGTGACGACGGCGGTGATCGCCGCGGCCAAGCCGATCGTCGTGGCGCCGGCGGCCCAGAACCACCGGCGGGGCCGTCCGGCCCGGGTCGCGGCCACGAGCCGGGCCCGGGCCGGCGCGAGGTCCTCCGCCGTCGCGAGGCCGACGGCCTCCGCGCGTTCGCGGATCAGGTCCAGCTCATCCATGGTGCGAGGTCTCCTTCACGAGGGCGGCGGCGCCGAGTTCGGCGCGGACGCGGGCCCGGGCGCGGCTGAGCCGCGACTTCACGGTGCCGACGGGAATGGCGAGGGCTTCGGCGACCTCCTGGTAGCCGAGCCCTTCGGCGGCGACGAGCAGCAGGACGTCCCGCTCGCGGGGGCGCAGCAGGGCCAGCGCCCGGTCGAGCTGCGCGCCGAGGGCCTGCGCGGTCACGCGGTCGGCGACCCGGTCGGCGTGGCCGTCCTCCACGGCCGGCGGCCCGAGGGCCAGCCGGAGTTTCAGCTCGCGCACCTCCACACGCCGTCGGCGCGAGACGAGGTTCGTGGCGATGCCGTAGAGCCACGGCCGCGCGTCCGGCCGGGCCGGGTCGAACTTCGCGCGCTTGCCGAACGCGATGAGGAACGTGTCCGCGAGCACGTCGTCCGCGGCCGACGGGCCGAGCCGCCGGACCAGGTAGCGGTGGATGTGCCGCGCGTGGCGGTCGAAGATGACCGCGAACAGGCTCGGCTCGTCCCGGGAGCGCGCCAGCACGCTCGCGTCGTCGTCTTCGGGGTTTTCCGGGGTCATCGCCCGCCTCTCGCTCCGGCCAGTGTCTTCTGCTGTTCTCCGAACCCGCGGAACGGTTCCGGGAACCGGAGCAGAGGTGACTCAGGTCACAGCCGGGCTGGGCTCAGGCGAACGCCGGTGAGATGTCCATGTGGACGCGGTAGTCGACGATCCGCGGCCCGTCGAGCCAGATCACCGTGACGCACGGCAGCGCGAGCGGCTTGCCGTCCGGGGACGCCGTTTCGATCGTGAAGCGGCAGAACAACTGGTCGTCCCCGGCCAACGCCACCTGGTCCACGGTGTGCCGGACCCAGGGCAACGCGCCCGCGGCCCCCGCCGTGGCCGCGACGATCGCGTCGCGGCCCGACAGGGTTTCGCCGTTGCCGAAGGTGTACGTCGCGTCTTCGGCGAACCAGGCGCCGAACGCCTCGGCGTCACCCGCGTCGACGGCCGCGCACAGCGCGCGCACCATCTCCTCGTGACCCGTCATTTCTGCAGCGAGAGGCCGTAGCGGGTCATCACCTGCGCCACCAGCTTCATGTCGCGCCCGGGCGGCAGCTCGCTCAGCTCCTTGTAGTAGTTCTCCAGCCCGGGCGGGGAAACCACCGCGACGATCCGCGTCTCTTCGTCGAACGGGTTGCGGAACACGTGCGGCACTCCGCGCGGCATCAGCAGCGAGTCGCCCTGGCCGAGGACGTGCCGCTCGCCGTCCAGCTCGACCTCGACGCGGCCCTGGACGCAGGTGAACAGCTCGTCTTCACGGCTGTGGATGTGGGTCGGCGGCCCGCCGAGGCCCGGCGGCACGACGTACTCGAACAGCGAGTACGCGCCGTTCGTGTCGGCGCCGGTGAGCCGGGCGTGGATGCCCAGCCCGATCGCGCCGAGGTTCGTGCCGTCACCCGGGTGGATGACGTGGTGGCCGGTCTTCGGTGCGGTGTCCATGGAACTCCTCCTACAGGGCCGCGGGTTCGGTGGTCGCGAGCCGCGCCAGCAGCTCGGGCGTCAGCTTCCGGTACGCCGCCGGGGAAACCGGGTTCAGCCAGTGCGTCGCCCGGGTGAACCGGGGGATCTGCAGGCCGAGGTCGCCGAGCACCTCGTCGACGTTGTGGATGGAGAACGGGATGATCTTCGTGCCGCGGCAGTGGTGCGCCCCGGTCGCGACGTCCAGGAACGCGAGCTGCCCGACGACGTCCGCGTGCCGCGTCTCGACGTCCGGCAATGTCAGCGCGCCGGCGAGGTCGGCCGCGATCCACAGCGCCGCCATCTCGGCGTTGAGCGGGCTGAAGAAAGACGAGTTGTAGCCGTTGAAGTACAGCCCCGGCGCCCGCAGCGGCTGGATCTGGCGGTACAGCAGGAAGTTCCCGCGCTCGTCGAACAGCTGCTTCTGCACGGTCTCGTCCAGGAACGGCACACCCTGGGTGAAGCCGGTCGCGCAGACGACCAGGTCCGCGGGCAGCACCGTGCCGTCGGCCAGTTCGGCGGACGGCCGCTCGCCGCCCCGCAGCCGCGTGATCACCTGGTCGCGGCGGACGCGGATCGAGCCGCCGGCCACGCCTTCGAAGAACCCTTCGGTGGCCAGGCCGATCGCGCCCTTGACGATGTCCTCCATCTTCCCCGGCGGCAGGAGATCGTGCTGCCGCAACCGGAACTGCCGCACCGACACCGAGCCGACCGAGTTCAGCATCGACGCGCGCAGCCGGTTTCCCGGGCCGTGCAGGAACTTCTCGAACCCGCGCAGCCACCGGTAGCGGAACAGCGCCTCGCCCATCCGGGTCAGCAGCAGCATCTTGAAGTTGAGGAATCCGCCGATCTTGCGCGGCACCTTCCACAGCAGCTGCCGGGCGATGACGTCGGTGGTCCCGGCGACCTCGCTGATCGCCACGGTCACGTCGCAGGCCGACTTCCCGTAGCCGACGACCAGCGCGTGCTTCCCGCGGGCCTCTTCGACGTCGGTGAACTCGCTCCCGGCCAGGACGCGCCCGCCGGCGGCCTCGAACTCCACGCGTCCCGGGTAGTCCGGGACCGCGGGTTCGCAGAACACACCGTTGGCGACGACGACCCGGTCGAACGTCTCCGGCACGCCGGAGTCCGTCGTCACCACCCAGCCGGCGCCGTCGGGGACGACGGACTCCACGGTGGTCTCCAGGCGCAGGTGCGGGGTGACGTCGTGGACGTCGGCGTAGGCCGCGAGGTACTGCTGGATCTGTTCCCCCTCAGGCCATTCCGGGAAGTCCTTCGGCATCGGGAAGTCCGAGAACGAGTACTGGGCCTTGGGGCTCTGCGTGGTGAGCCCGGGGTAGCGGCGGGTCCGGCTCCACACGCCGCCGACGTCGGGGGTCTTGTCGAAGACCTCGACGTCGTGGCCCGCCTGCAGCAGCACCTTGGCCGTGGTGAGCCCGGCGAGCCCGGCCCCGATGATCGCGACGTGCATGCCTGGTCCTCCTCCTCCGGCGCCGGTGCCGGGCAGCTCCGGCGCGGCGTGGGCCACAGCGTGGAACACCCGGTGCCGGACAGCCAACCGGGAGTCCTGGTCACTGGGACGGCAGCTCGGGCTGGGGCCGCGCCACCGCCCAGCGGCGGGCCGCGTACGCCCGGCTGGCCGCCGCGGCCGCCATGCGCACGGCGGGCCCGATCCGGTCGGGCAGCACGGCCGCGCTCGGGCCGGTGACCGACAGCGCGGCCGTGACGTTCCCGGTGAAGTCGAAGATCGGCGCGGCGACGCAGCTGATGCCGGCGTTGCCCTCTTCGCGGTCGTAGGCCCAGCCGCGTTCGTGCACGGTGGCGAGCTCGCGCTCGAGCGCCTCGGCCGTCGTGATGGTGCGGGGCGTGCGGCGGGTGAGCCCGGCCGCCACGACCGCGCCGACGGTTTCGGCGTCCGACCAGGCCAGGATGGCCCGGCCGAGCCCGGAGCAGTGTGCCGGGATGAAGCCGCCCACCTGGTCGAGCATCGGCAGCGGGCGGTGCCCGCTGATCTTCTCGACGACCAGTACCTGGGTGCCGTCGAGGACGCCGAGCTGCACGGTCGTGCGCGCCGCCGCGTAGAGGTCCTGCAGGTAGGGCAGCACGGCTTCGCGCAGCTCGTGGCGGACCGGGACCAGGCCGGACAGCTCGAACAGCCGGGTGCCGATCCGGTACTTGTCCCCGGGCTTGTCGAGCCAGCCCAGCTCGATCATCCGGGCCGCGGTCCGGTGCACGGTCGAACGCGGCAGCCCCGAGCGCTCGACCAGCCGGGCCAGCGGCAGCTCGCGGTGGGTCGCGTCGAAGGCGTCCAGGATGGCGGCCGCTCGTTCGAGCGCGCCGGTCGCCGATCCGTCTTCGTCCGATCGGGAGTCCCGGGCAGTGGGACTCATCCTTGGCCGGTCTCGCTCATGGACCGAATGTAGGACACATCATGGAGACCAACCAGCACCCCGGCCCCCGGGTCGCGTTCGTCGGTGGCGGCGCCGGCGGGATCGGCGCCGCCACCGCGGCCGCGCTGCTCGCCACCGGGCACCGGGTCGTGCTCGCCGGACGCACCGAAAAGACCCTGGCCGAGACGGCGTCGGCGCTCGGCGGCGCGGTGGGCTACCGCGTCTGCGACCTGGCCGTGCCCGCCGCCGCGGCCGACGCCGTGACGCGGGTGCGCGAGCAGTACGGCTCGCTCGACGTCGTCGTGGCCAACACCGGCGGCCCGGCGCCCGGCGGCGTCTTCGCCATCGACGCCGAGCAGTGGCACCACGACCTCGACCTGCTGCTCCTCGGCCCGCTCGCGCTGATGCGCGCCGCGCTGCCCGCGATGGCCGAGCGCGGGTTCGGCCGGGTCGTCGTCACGACGTCGACCGCGGTGCGGCAGCCGCAGCCGGCGCTCGCCGCGTCGACGGTCCTGCGCTCGGCGACGACGTCCGCGGTGAAGCTCGCCGCCCGCGAGTACGCCGACCGGGGGGTCACGGTCAACTGCGTCGCCGTCGGCGCCACCCTGACGCCGCGCCGCCTGGAGGTGGTGCGCGGGCGGGCCGACGCCGCGGGCATCGACGTGGCGACCGCGATGGCCCAGGACCTCGCCGATATTCCGGCCGGGCGGGCCGCCGCGCCGGGCGAGGTCGCGGCCGCGGTCGCGTTCCTGGCGTCGGCCGAGGCAGGCTACGTCAACGGCACGGTGCTGACGGTCGACGGCGGCCGCACGGAATGCCCGGCCTGAGTGGTCGTCACCAGGGGAGGAGACCCATGTCCGCGTCCGGACCCGAGTTCACGATGAGCGACTTCCTCGCGAGCATCGCCCACGTCGTGCGCCCCGGCGCGCAGCGCCCGCTGGTCGTGCACGACGAGGACCTCGTCGAGATCCCGCCCGGCACGGTGCCGAACCCGACGTCGCTGCGCGTCGCCGGCACCCTGCCGACCACGACGTTCGAGCTGTTCCGGCAGGTCATCCCGGCCGGCGAGAGCTCGGACATGCAGCGCCACCACCACGAGACCGTGCACTTCGTGATCGCCGGCGACGGCCACAGCGAGATCGAGGACGAGGTCGTGAGCTGGCGGACCGGGTCTTTCGTCTTCACGCCACCGTGGACCTGGCACCGGCACTACAACGACTCGGCCGAGCACCCGGTCGAGTTCCTGACCATCGAGAACTCGAGGCTGCTCGGCCTGTTCGGCCTGGGGCGCCGGGAGAGCGCGGGCCTCGTCGCCATGGACGACCTGGAGGAAAAGTGACCACAGTGGACGAAACCCGCGTCGAACCGTCGGGCCCGCCGATCCCCGAGCACGCCGGGATCTGGGGCGAGCTGGGCGAGCTGGAACACACCCTGCGCTACGTCGACGTCCCGCTGGAGGGCGGGGTCGTGCGGACGCGGGTGCTGCAGGCGGGGACCGGCCCGGAACTCGTGCTGCTGCACGGGACCGGCGGGCACCTGGAGGCGTACGCGCGGGATCTGGCCGGGCTGGCCCGCGACTTCCACGTCACGGTCTACGACATGGTCGGCCACGGCTGGTCGGACCTGCCGGACCGGCCGTACACGATCGACGTCCTCGCGGCGCACCTGGTGTCCCTTTTGGACGCTCTGGGCATCGACCGGGCGCACCTGTCCGGCGAGTCGCTGGGCGGCTGGGTCGTCGCGTGGGTCGCGGCGCACTACCCGGACCGGGTGAACCGGCTGGTGCTGAACACGCCGGGCAACATCGCCAACAAGCCCGAGGTGATGGCGCGGATGCGCGACAGCACGATGGCGGCGGTGCGCGACCCGAGTGATGCCACCGTCCGCCGTCGCGTCGAGTTCCTGTTCCACCACAAGGAGATGGTCACCGACGAGCTGGTGAACCTGCGCCGCCGGATCTACTCCCGGCCCGGGTTCGTCCAGGCGATCACCAACACGCTCGTGCTGCAGGACCCCGAGGTGCGCAAGGACTTCGCGTGGGATCCGGCGTGGGTGTCGAAGGTGACGGCGCCGACGCTGCTGCTGTGGACGAGCCACGACCCGACGGGCGGGCTCGACGAGGCCGACCTGCTGCTCGGCTGGCTGCCGGACGCGCTGCTGCACGTCATCGACGACGCCGGCCACTGGCCGCAGTGGGAGAAGGTTGGCGAGTTCCTCGACGTGCACCGCACCTGGCTGCTGACCGGGAAGGAGCCGTCCTGATGGCCGAGATCGCGGGGTTCGTCGGGATGTCCCACAGTCCTTTCGCGACACTGCTGCCCCCGTCCCGGGTGGACGGTCCGGGCGGCCGCTTCCTCGGCGACGCCGAGCGGGTCCGCCGCGCGGTCGAGGACCTGGCCCCGGACGCGATCGTCGTGATCGGCCCGGACCACTTCCACGGCAACTTCTACGACGTGATGCCGCCGTTCGTGCTGGGCGTCGAGCAGGCGGCGGGCTTCGGGGACTACGGCAGCACGGAAGGCCCGCTGCCGGTGGCGTCCGCGCTGGCGTGGCCGCTGCACGCGGGCCTGACCTCTGCGGGGTTCGACATCTCGCTGTCGTACTCGCTGACCGTCGACCACGGCATCGTGCAGAGCTACGAGATGATCACGGGCGGGACGTCGCTGCCGATGGTGCCGCTGGTCGTCAACACGGCCGCGCCGCCGCTGCCTTCCTTGCTCCGCTGCGTTTCCCTGGGTCACGCCCTGGGCGCGGCCCTGCGGTCGGCGGACTTCCCGGGCCGGGTCCTGATCGCGGCGAGCGGCGGGCTGTCGCACTGGCTGCCGTCGAACGACCCCCGCGACCCGGCGGTGGCGGGGGAGCGCCGGGAGGCCCTGATCCACGGCCGGGCGGACGTCCACGCCTTCGCGGCGGCCCGCGAACCCCGGGTCCGCGCGATGGGCGGCGATCCGGGGGCGCGGGTGAACGCGGAGTGGGACCAGTGGTTCCTGTCGCGCCTGTCCTCAGGTGACGCGGACGCGGTGGCCGCACTCGGCCACGAGGTCCTGGAGGACACGGCGGGCACGGGCAGCCACGAGGTCCGCTGCTGGCTGATCGGCCAGGTGGCGGCGGCCATGCCCCTGGTGTGGACGAGCTACGAGCCGGTCCCGGAGTGGATCACGGGCATGGGCATCGGCACCACCTTCCCGATCACCTGACGCCTGAGAAGCCCGGGGGTGCCGGAAGTCCGTGAAGGCCACATCGAGGGACTCAGAGTCCCTCGATGTGGCCTTCACGGACCATGACCCGGGGCCCGTCAGACGCCGCTGGTCTGCCGGATCCAGCTGCGGCCCGCGGCGACGCTGCCGTAGGTCGTGATGCTCGACCGGTCGCTGGTCGAGCAGACACCCACCTGGACCCCGCCGTCGATCATCGGGCCGCCGGAGTCGCCGCCCGCGACCGCGCCGTTCGGGGTCGACGCCGAGATGGCCGGGCCGCCGTAGTTGTCGGACGCCGAAGTGTCGGAGATCTGGACGTCGGCGCGCTTCAGGACGCTCGACTGGTGGCTGCCCTCGTCGGTCGCCTGGGTCGCGCCCCAGCCGTAGACCCGCGCGGTGTCGCCTTCCTCGGCGTCCGAGGAGCTGCTGGCCAGCGGGGCGTACGTGCTGCCGCCGTTGGTGTTCAGCTTGATCAGCGCGAGGTCGCCGCCCGACCACACGTAGGTCGACGACGCCTTCGCGTGCACGCCGCCGGACGCGCTGTTCGACCCGATGTAGAGGTCGATGTCGGACAGCCGCTGGCCGTTGTTGTCGTACATGCAGTGCTTGGCGGTCAGCACCCAGCGCGAGCCGATCAGCGTGCTGGTGCAGAAGAACGTGTAACCGTTGGCGTGGCCGTTGAAACGGGTGATGTAACCGGGGTTCTGGGCCGTGCTGCCGCCGATGATCGACGGCGCCGCGTCGGGGGAGAGCGGCGCGGTGCTCGCCGACGCGGGGGCCGCGGCGAGCGTGGCGAGGGCGGCACAGGAACCGGCGAGCAGGGCGGCGGCGCGGACGAACCGGCCGTGGGATTCACGCATCGGGGACTCCTCGGGGCTTTCGGCGGGGACTCACCGAACGTAAGCGGCCGGGGCGATTCGGGTAACCGCCCGAAGATCCGGGCCGATCAACGGAACAGGACCAATCGTTCGTCGGGTGACACCGGCCACTCGGGGTGTTAGACCGAACGGACCTAGCCGAAGGACTCGCATGCCGTTGTTCGCGGTGCATTCGCCGGGACGCCGGGAGCAGCTGGCCCACGCGCTCGCCGGCGGCCCGTTCAGCCGGGCGTTGTCGCTCGCCATCGACCTCAGCGGGCTCGGGCTCGCGCGCCTCAAGGACCGGCTCGCCGCGGCGGGCGCGCCGGTCAGCACGACCACGCTCAGCTATTGGCGCACCGGCCGCACCCGGCCCGAGCGCCCGGAGTCCCTGCGCGCGGTCACCGTCCTGGAGGACGTCCTCGGGCTGCCCGCCGGGTCGCTGACCGGCCTGCTCGCCCGTCCGGACGGCGGCCCGTCCCCGATCGGGCTGGTGCGCTGGGAACGGCTGTGGGGTCCCCGCAACGGGGTGGTCCCGGTGCTGAACTCGTTCGACGCGGCCGACGACCCGGCCCTGGTCGTGCTCAGCCTGCACGAGTCCCTGCACGTCCGCGCGGACCGGTCGCTGTCCCGGCTGCGGGTGCGCGAGGTCGTGCGGGCGGCGGCGGAACCCGTGCAGGCCAAGGTGGTGACGCTGCGCGGGTGCGTCGCGGGCACACCACCGCGGCTGGTGGCGACCCGGTACTGCGTGCCCGGCCGCACGGAAGTCCTGCCGGAGCACGGTTTCCTGATCAGCGAGCTGGTGCTCAGCCGATCACTGGCCGAAGGGGAGACGGCGATCCTGGAGTACGAGTTCGAGTACACCGACGGCGTCCCGGACACCAGCTACGATCGCCGCTTCCGGCACCCGGTGGCCGAGCACCTCCAGGAGGTCCACTTCGACCCGGAGGCGCTGCCGGTGTCGTGCCACGCCTACCGCTTGGAGTCGCCGGACGGCCCGGAGCGGGAGTCGGCCGAGGTCGTCGTGTCGCCGGTGGTGCCCGCGCACGTCTTCAGGACCGGGGTGGCACCGGGGATCCTGGGGATGCGGTGGAGCTGGCCCGCGCGCTGAAGCGAACGGTCTCCGACGGCGCCCAGCCCGGATCGCCGGTCCGGGCGAAGTCCACCCACGCCCGGTGCATCCGCGTCGCCAGCTCGGCGGGCGGGTCGTCCGGGCCCAGCAGACCGCGCGGGCCGCGCAGGGCCGGGAGCCGCAGGTTGTCGAAGACGAACGGCAGCTCCACCGTGTGGGCCGCGCCCAGCTGACCGTCCACCGCGGACGATCGCCACGCGAACTCGTAGGCGTACGCGGCACCGTGGGCCTCGGCGAGGCGACGGCTGCCGGTGCCGAACAGCGCGTCCCCCATGATCGCCGACCGCAGCTCGCCCGGTGTCGCATGTGGACGCCTCGCACGGTAGGCCGACACCAGCGCGGCCGGGTCGGCGGCCACGCGGGAGGCCGTCTCGAGGAGATCTCCTTCCGTCGAGGTCGTCAGGTTTCCTTGTGGAGCCAGGTAAAGCGCGCCTTCGTCGGCGTTCGTGCCGATCAGGAGATCGACGTCGGTGGCCAGGGCTGCGGCGGGTTGGCGGTCCAAGACCAGGCTGAACGGGCTCAGCCCGAGCAGCGGGTCGAAGTCCGCCGCGGTCCGCAGGTCCAGGCCGCCCGGCTGCGTGGCGACGAACCGCTCGTCCGGCACCTCGCCGAACGCCGCCACCGTCGGCTCGACACCCAGCGCGGACGCCACCGCCTGCGTGACCCGGGCCGCCTGCTCGGGCGTGAACGCGCCCAGCCCGTTGCCGCTCTGCACGACGGCCCGCCGGAACAAACCGTCCGCTTCGGGCGTGGCCAGGATTCCGGCCGTGATGGTGGCGCCCGCGGACTGGCCGGCCAGGGTGACGTTGCCGGGGTCACCGCCGAACGCCGCGACGTTCTCCCGCACCCAGCGCAGCGCGGCGACGACGTCGAGGAGCCCGCGGTTGCGCGGCGCGCCGGGCAGGTCGAGGAAACCCGGGACGCCGAGGCGGTAGTTGACCGTCACCAGCACCACGCCGTCGCGCGCGAACGCCGTCCCGTCGTAGAGCGGCGAGCGTGTCGAGCCGGTGACGAACCCGCCGCCGTGCACGAAGACGAGCACCGGGCAGTCCCGGGCGGACGGCGGCGCCCAGACGCTGACCGTGCGGTAGTCCTCGCCGCGGACCCAGCCGGGCCCGAAGTACGGCGACATGTCCAGCACGCCGAAGGCGTCCCGGCGCGGTTGCGGGGCGGTCGGCCCGGGCCGCGTCGCCT